>DASWJZ010000350.1:0-8153 GCA_036396875.1 Propylenella sp. | reverse complement strand
GGAAGCCCTATCACCTCTTCGCGGGCGCCACGCGAGGACTCGACCGCCTTACATGCCACATGTCAGTTCTGAGCCCGCATCATTCGCCACACCCCCCGCATGCGCATGCAGAGGAGGAACTGCTGATCGTACTGGATGGTGAAGCCACCCTCGTCATTGCCGATGGACCCGACTTCCAGAACTCGAGGCTGGAGGCGGTGTCGGCGGGGCAGTTCGTCTATTATCCGGCTTTCCAACACCATACGATCCGGAACGATACGGAACGCCCGATCAGCTACCTGATGTTCAAATGGCGTGCAGCTCCGCGTGGACAGTCCGCCTCTCTCGGCACGAAAATCGTTCGTCCGGCCGATCCGGCAGCCGATCGCGCTTTTTCGACCCAGAGGCAACTGCAAGGAACGACACGCTATCTGGCCAAGCTGCACTCTCACTTGAGCGTCGTTCAGCAGGGCGCAGGCTATCCGCCGCATGCCGATCCCTACGACGTCGCTATCGTGGTGCTCTCGGGCGCCATTGAAACATTGGGCGAAGCGGTCGAGCAGCCGGGCGTAATTTTCTACGCCGCGGGCGAGCCGCATGGCATGAAAGCAGTCAGCGCGGGTCCGGCGCGGTATCTTGTCTTTGAGTTCCATGCCAATGGCATTCTGCGCACGGGTGAGGGATCCGTCGCCGCGCACAGCGGCCGTTCGAGCGGGCCCGTCGATGGCGGGCCGCCGCCCGGCTCAAGCGGGACCGGAGGCAAGTCCGGTAGCTTGTTCCTGCCCATGCTGAAACGGCCATGGCGCGTTCTCAAGCGCATCGGCGCTGGTACCAAGGGCCGTATCAGCTGAAGTATCGACAGATGCAGCGGGACGATGAGATGGCGCAATCCGCCTGTGGGAGCGACGGGTAACACCGTGGCGGCGGCAACTGTCACGCGGCTGAAAGGCGCGCGCGAGGCAGCGCTCGCATTCCTGACGCGGCTGACGCGCGACCGGGTCGCGCGGCGAACGGCCATCGTGTGGTTGAGCCATTTTGATGATCCCGAGGGTGATGCCGCGTTCGCCCGGCTTGCACGGGAGGCGGCGCGCTGGGGCCGGGTTTTCCGGTTTATGCACCTGCCCCAGCAGTGTCCGGCGCCAGACGGAGGAGATCGGCTCTCCGTTTCGGATGCCGATCTGGAACAATCGATGCCGACCCGGTTCGCTGAAATGAACCGCCGTGGGGGCAGCGTGTGCGCCGGGTTCCTGGACCTGGTCCATCTCGCCGCCATGCGTCGTCTCAACGACTTCGACTACGCGTGGTTCATCGAGTACGATGTCGACTTCTCCGGGTCCTGGGGCGCCTTCTTCTCGGAGTTCCACAACAACGCCGCCGACCTGCTTGGGACGACGCTGTACCCACGGGAGCGGCAGGCGAAGTGGAGCCATTGGAAGTGGTTCGGATCCCCCGGAGATGAATGCCGGGCCAGCGAAATGCGGGGGTTCTTTCCGGTAGCGAGATTTTCGCGCCGCTTTGCCCAGGTCTATGCCGAGGCCGTGCGCGGCGGCTGGTCAGGACACTTCGAGGCGCTCTATCCGACCATCGCCCTGCGCCACGGCCTCTCGGTGGAGGATATCGGCGGAGAGGGCCCGATGACCCCTCAGCACCGTCGCGGGCGGCTCTACACAAACACCGACGCCCACCGGATCAACATCGGGACATTCCGCTATCGGCCGCCTGTATCGAGCCACTATTTTCCCGGCTGCGACTTCGGATCGCCGGCCCATCTTTGGCACCCGATCAAGACCAGGGCCTATGCAGAGTTCCAACAGCGTCCCAATCGGTCGCGACGGGCCGCCGGGAGGCATGATGCCGAGATGGGGGACGCTGGCGCGACCGTCGATTGACCGCAGGACCGTCTCCCGCGGCCGGAGGAACCGCAGCGTGCCGATTCGAAAAGCCCGAATCCGTCAGGGCTTGCGGTTCTCGGCGATGTCGAACTCCGTCACCTTCTTTCGACGGACGAGCTTTCGTGTCGCCGCATCGAACGCCAGGAAATGCGGCGCCGTCCGGTGGGCGTCGAAAGCGGCGCGGTCGGTGTAGATCTCGTAAAGGAGAACATCCGCCCCGCTTTGTCCTTCCGATCTGGGCGTCAGGACATCGAAACGAAGGCAGCCGCGCTCATCCCGCACGGAGGCCGCCGCGTTCTCCTTGACGAGGTCGAGAAAGCGTTCGCGGGCCCCCGGCTCGAGCTCGAACTCGACCGAAATGACGTAAAGGTTTCCGTTGACGGCCATCCATTCCCCCATTCCGCCGGGGCGGCGCTTGCTCACGCCGCGACCAGCGCCAGTCGCTCGGCATCGAAGGAAAGGTGCACCGTCACGCCCGGCTCGTAGCGGGCGCCGCCCGCCTGCGTGACGAAGAGATCGCCGATCTCGCAGGCCAGCGTATAGTCCCAGTAGGAGCCGAGATAGGTGACCTTGCGAACTTCGGCCGGGATCGAATCCGGCGAAGCGACGTCGCGGAGCCGCACGGCCGAGGGACGCACGACAAGCATCGCCTCCTGCGGCCCGAGGCCGCTCGGCAGCTTCAGGGTGAGCGGCCCGAGCCGAACGACGGCCTTGCCGTCGTCGCGGCCGGTCACCTCGCAGCGCACGAGATTGGCGCCGCCGATGAAATCCGCCACGAAGACGTCTGCCGGCCTGTCGTAGAGGTCGGAGGGAGCGCCTTCCTGCGCGATCCTGCCGTGATTCATGACGATGATGCGGTCGGAGACGGCCAGCGCCTCCTCCTGATCGTGCGTCACATAGACCGAGGTCAGTCCAAGCCCCCGCTGCAGATCGCGGATATCCTCGCGCATGCGCCGCCGCAGCTTGGCGTCGAGGTTGGAGAGCGGCTCGTCGAAGAGCAGGACGCGCGGCTCCAGCACCAGCGCGCGGGCGCAGGCGACGCGCTGCTGCTGGCCGCCGGACAGCTCCGAGGGAAGCCGGTCCTCGTAGCCCTCGAGGCCGACGAGACCGAGCCCCTCCTTCGCCTTTTCCCGCTGCGCGGCCTTCGGCAGGCTCACCAGGCCGTAGGAGACATTCTCCATCACCGTCATGTGGGGAAAAAGGGCATAGGACTGGAAAACCATGCTCACGTCCCGCGCCGACGGCGGCAGGAACGTCACGTCGTCGCCGCCGATCAGGATCTGGCCGGAGGTCGGCACTTCGAGGCCAGCGATCATCCTGAGCGTTGTCGTCTTTCCGCATCCGGAGGGACCGAGCAGTGTGACGAGATTGCCGGCCTCGATGGTGAAGGACACGTCATCGACGGCGCGCACATCGCCGTAGTGCTTGCTCACGGAGCGGACCTCGACCGGCGCCGAATGCGCTGCAATGGTCACGCCACGCCCTCCCCCACCGGACGCGTGAAGTCGGTGCGCTCGCGCCATATCCGCCGCTCGCCGACGCCAAGCTGGATGAGCGCGATGACCAGCATCATGAAGACGATCAGCACGGAGCTGTAGGCGATGGCGACCCCGAAATCGGAGATTTCGACACGCCCCACGATGTAGGATGTGGCGAGATTGTACTTCGCGCTGACCAGGAAGATGACGGCGCTGACCGACGTGACCGCGCGCACGAAGCTGTAGACGAGCGCCGCCACGATGGCGGGCCGCAGAAGCGGCAGGATTACCCGCCGCACCGTGCCGAAGCTGCCGTGGCGCAGCGTCAGCGAGCATTCGTCGAGGCTCTTGTCGATCTGGCTGAGCGAGGCGAGGCCGGCTCGAATCGACACCGGCATGTTGCGGAAGACGAAGCAGATGATGAGGATGATGCCGGTGCCGGTGAGCTGGATCGGCGGGACGTTGAATGCGAGGATGTAGCTGACGCCGATCACGGTGCCGGGAATCGCGAAGCTCAGCATCGTCATGAATTCGAACGCCGACTGCCCGACAAAACGCTGCCGGTTCAGAAGGTAGGCGGTCAGTAACCCGATCGCCGCGGTGAGCGGGGCGGCGATGCCCGCAAGCATCGTCGTGGTGAAGAAGGAAGGCCACGCCCTCCCGGCCCAGAGGATGCCGTGGTCCGTCCATTCGATGCCGAAAGCGGTGACGTAGTGGCGGAAGGTCGGCGTGTTGTTGATGCCAAGCGATTCGACAAAGCCGCCCACCAGGATCAGCACGTAGAGAAGGAAGGTGAAGGCGAGCCACGGGATGGTCGTCGCATAGACCAGCCGGCGCACGCCGTCGGGCAGTTGCGCCGGCACGCCGGAATCGCCCTTCCCTGCCATCGTCGTGTAGGATCGGCGGCCGAGCCATTTCTGCTGCACCACGAAAGCTCCGAGCGTGAGCACCAGGAGCACGATGGCGAGCGCCGCAGCGCGGCCGGGATCGTTCTGTGCGCCAACCACGGCGAAGAAGATGTCGGTGGAGAGGACGTCGAAGTTGCCGCCGAGGACGAGCGGATTGCCGAAATCCGCCAGGCTTTCGATGAAGCCGATCAGGAAGGCGTTTGCGAGGCCCGGTCGCATCAGCGGCCACGTTATCGTCCTGAAGGTCCGCCAGCGGTTGGCCCGCAGCGTCTGCGCTGCCTCCTCCATCGACGGGCTCACCCCCTGCACGACGCCTGACAGCACCAGATAGGCGATCGGCGTGAAGGCGAGCACCTGCACAAGGACAAGGCCGTTGAAGCCGTAAATCCAGCGGCCCGGCCGTATGCCGAACCAGTCGGCGAAGGCCGTCGTCGCAACGCCGCTCCTCCCGAAGAGCAGGATGATGCCGAGGCCGATGACGAAAGGCGGCGTGATCACCGGCAGCACCGCCAGCGCGTTCAGCACGCGCTTGGCGCGGAAGTTGGTGCGATGCGCGAGCAGAGCGAAGGCGAGCCCGAGCAGCGTGGTCAGCACCCCGACGAGCACCGCCAGCGCAAAACTGTTCCAGAAGACGCCGCAGCTGCGCCCGCCGGCGAGGCACGACAGGGTCCAGATGTCGGCGACCGTAATGCGGGCTGCAAAAGCGGACACCGACACGCCGCCCTCGGCATCGAAGGCCGCCGCGATGAGCACCTTGGCGACGGGAAAGAAGACAAACAGTCCGATCGAAGCGACGACCAGGGCGATCGAGAAAACGACGAACACATCCCCCCGCATGAACCCGCGCCGGGCAAGGCCGGCGGCGAACAGGAACAGGAGCGCCGAGGCGGCGACGAACGCGCCGTAGCCCATGCCCGGCTGCGGGCTGACTGGGCCGAACAGCCCTTCCAGGAACGCGAAGTTCCAGCCGCGAATGCCGATCGCGAAACCCTCGATGAGAAGCCAGGCGACGCCGAATGCGCCTGAGGCGATCAGCACCGTCGCAGCCCTGCGATCGTCGTACGGGCGGGTGAGCGCCAGAAGCGGCGGAACCAGGGCGAGGACGACCGGCCAGAGCCACGGGCGCCCATGCCCGACCGCCTGCAGGAGCGCCGGCGCGGCCGCCGGGTCACCGAGCGTGGCGATCCAGCCGAACGACCAGAACCCCGGCGTCACCGCGTACCACGGCAACAGAAGGACCGCGATCCATCCTGCCGCGATCCCGAGCGCTAGGGGATTGCGCACGATCCCTTTTTCCTGATGCCCCGCAGCGGGTGGCCGGCGGGACGAATCCCGCCGGTCCATGATCAGCGACTCAATTGGCGCCGATTTCCTGATCCCATTTTGCGAGCAGGCGCGTCCGCTCATCCGACGAGCCGAACTTGGCGAAATCGTAGTCGATCAGCTTGATCGTGCTCGGGTCTGGCGCGCCCTTGGGGAGCGGCGCATTCTTGTTGGACGGCACCTGGTAGGCGTTCGCCTCCGCCGCCAGCTTCTGGGCGTCCGCGGTGAGCGCCCAATCGTACCACTTCTGCGCGTTCTCCGGGTTCGGCCCGCCCTTGATGATGCTCATGGATCCGACCTCGAAGCCGGTTCCTTCGCAAGGCGACACGGTCACGAGGGGCGCGTCCGAGGTGACGACCGGCGTCAGGAGATCGTGCTGGAACGTGATGCCGATCAGCGTCTCGCCGCGTGCGGCGGCCTGGGACGGCGCCGCACCCGACTTCGTGTACTGGTTCACGTTCTTGTCCATCTCCTTCAGGAATTCGAACGCCTTGTCCTCGCCCCAGATCTGCACGAGCGTTGCGAGGAAAGTGTAGGCGGTGCCCGACGAATTCGGATTGGCGATCTGCACTTCGCCTTCGAATTCCGGCTTCGCGAGATCTTCCCAACACGCCGGGGCTTCGAGCCCGCGCTCCGCCAGGAGATCGGAATTGTAGCCGTAGCCGAGCGCGCCGAGATAGATTCCAACCGTCTTGCCGCCGGATATCTCATACTGGGAAATCGCCCAGTCGTGCAGCTCGCTCATCATCGGCGACTCGTAGGCGACGGTCAGGTCCTCCTCGGCCGCCTGCAGGTGCGGATCGCCGGTACCGCCCCACCAGATGTCGCCCTGCGGATTGGCCGCTTCCGCCTTGATCTGCGCGAAGGTCTCGCCTGAGCTCTTGCGGGTCATCGCAACGCTGATGCCGGTCGCCCGCTGGAACTCGTTGACCATCAGCTGGCACCACTCCTCCTGCGGGGAGCAGTAGACGACCAGATTTCCCTGGGCGGCGGCCGGGCCGCTGAAGGCAGATGCCAGCAGCACGGCTCCGGCGGCGGCAGAAATTGTCCTATGATCCATGGTCTTCCTCCGGTTTGTCCCGCGTCGTTTCGCCTGGGGTGCGGGTGTCACAGGACTGTCATATTGACCCAATGTCGTGCTCCCGGCCAGTGTGAAACCGGCCTATCCCACCGCTGCTGCCCGATTCATGCAACAAGCAAATGACCTTGACGCCCGACTTGCCGCGGCGGAAGCCGCAATCCGCGAGGCCGGCGACCTCGCGGCCGGCTATTTTTCGCGGCGCGAAACGCTGCTGATCGACCGAAAGGGCGCACAGGATCTGGTCAGCGAGGCCGACCGCGCCTGCGAGGAGCTGATCGTGGCCGCCCTCTCCCGCGCGTTTCCGCAGGACGGCTTCCTCGGCGAGGAGGGCGGCTGGAGCAATGCCGACGCGGCCGCCCTCTGGGTCATCGACCCGATCGACGGCACCCACAACTTCCTCACCGGAATTCCCTTCTGGTGCCTCTCCATCGGCTTGGTCATCGGCGGCGAGGCGGTGCTGGGGGTCATCTACCACCCGGCGGCGGACGAGCTGTTCAGCGCCAAACGCGGTGGCGGCGCATTCGTCAACGGCGTGCCGATGACGGTGAGCGGCGAGACCGATATCACGCGCGCCCGGCTCTGCGTCGGCTTCAGCTACCGCCGGCCGGTCGCCGATCACCTGCGCGCCGTCGATGCGTTGCTCTCCGCCGGCTGCGAGTACCTGCGCCTCGGCTCGGGCGCGCTCGGCCTTGCCTACACCGCCGCCGGCAGGTTCGACGGATATTGGGAGCGGCACCTGAACGCCTGGGATGCCGCAGCGGGTCTCGCGCTGGTGCGCGAATCCGGCGGCTGGACCAACGACTTTCTCGCCGGAGACGGATTGCTGAAGGGCTGCGAGATGCTCGCCTCGACGCCTGCCCTGGTCGACCCGTTCAAGCGGCTGACAGGGTTCGGCGAACCCTCGTAGCACCGGTCGCCGAGGGGTTGCGGGGAGGGAGGCGTCGGTCACGCCGGGACCAGGTCGGGGGAGCCGAGCACACGCATTCCGCACGGGAAATTGAATTCCAGCCGCTCGTCCGACCTCGTTAAGGGTGCCCGGCGGCGTCGCCGACGCCCAAGATCGGGAGGAGTTTCGATGAGGAAAGTTCTTGCGGCCGCTCTTCTGCTCGCCTTTGTCAGCCCCGCCTTCGCCTTCCAATGCCCGACGCTGTGGAAGCAGGTCGACGAAAAGCTTCCGTCGGCGCAGTTGTCCGATGCCGACAGGGCGAAGGTCACGGAGCTCCGCCGGCAGGGCGAGGAGTTGCACAAGGCCGGCGACCATGCCGCCTCGATTGCGGCATTGAACGAGGCCCTGGCTCTCCTTCAGTAACCGCCGGCCGTCGCGCCCGTTCACGTCCGTCCCGCCGCATCGCGGCGGGATTCTTCGTTGCCGCTGCGGAAAGGAACGAGCCGCCCCAGATCGGAATCCTGAGACGGCTCTGTTGCCCGCGAATATCGAGGCGGGATACGTTCCACGAACAATGCGGACGGGCCGGGAAGGTTCCGGTGCCCG
>DASWJZ010000349.1:0-7176 GCA_036396875.1 Propylenella sp. | reverse complement strand
CCTCGCGCTGTTCACTCGTCGGCGCCCGAACCCGCGCTTCAAGCACCGCACGATCCTCCGGCGTCAGCCGGACCAATGCTGCTTTGGGAATCATCCCAATGTTGAATCATGAATCAACCTTCCCCGAAAGCAGGTACTAGGTTCGCGCCACGCCCACATCAATGGCCGCGCGGTCCATGCCCATATCCCCCGGAAACGGGACGCGTCAGCGGAACGCGCTTTCGCAGTCCGGATCCTCCAGATCGTGCAGCCTGAGCGCGCCGGCGCGGGCGACGCGGATCAGCATCTCCTTGCGGGTGGCGGCCGGCAGCTTCACGCACACGGATGGGCGAAGAATCTCCGCGCCGTAGGGATCGGCGACGATCAGCCCCGCCTCCTGCGGAAAGATGTTCGCGGGAACGTGCGGGTCGGTCGCGAAGTAGAAATGGTCGGCATGCAGGCAATAATCCTGCCATTTGCCGTCGGTGCGGAAATCGTCGATCGAGGATTTGATCTCCACGATCGTTATCGACCCGTCGCCGGCAAGCGCCACGAGGTCGGCGCGGCGGCCCGAACGCAGCGTCACCTCGGGAATGAGCGCCAGCCCCTCCGCCCGCAGCCGCCGGCAGACGCCGCGGCGGATCGCGAGCGCGCGCTCCGACTGGCGGCCGTCGGGGGCAAGCGCGGGCGCGCTATCATCGAGCATGGCAAGCTGCTTGACGGCTTGAATATGCACGCGGCTGTACCGGTTTTGTTCACGCGATACTGGCGCATCTTCGGGCGGGAGGGAAGCTGCTTTGCGCGGCGTCCGGCAAGAAAACCACAGCCCGGTATTCTCCTCGCGACCGGACCCGCGCCCACCTAGAATGCCGACCTGCGCTTTCGGGCGAAGCGATCCCTAGGGAGGGTCCGATGCTCCATCATGCGGTCAGAACCATTTTTCGGGCGGCGGCCGGTGCCCCTCTCGCCGCCGGGCTGCTCCTCGTCTTCTTCACAGCCGCCGAGGCCGGGCCGCTCGCCTTCGTCGCCTCGAACGGCAAAGATGCGAACGCCTGTACGAGAACGGCTCCCTGCCGCACGCTCCAACGCGCCCATAACGTCGCGGACGCCGGCGGCGAGGTGCAGGTCCTCAATTCGGGCAACTACCGGACGCTCCTCAGGATCAGAAAGTCGATCACCATTTCCGGTGCCGGGGCGCTGGCCACCGCCGGGCGGGTTGTGATCGACAAGGGCAACGCCGTGGTGACGCTGCGGGGGCTGCACCTGCATGGCGACGGGCTTGGAGACGTCAACGGCATCCAGATCAGCGCCGCCCGGGCGGTTCACATCGAGGATTGCGAAATCGAGCGTTTTCGCCGCGCCGGCATCCGGCTCGGCAACGTCAGCGCCGAGCTGTTCGTGTCCGACACCGTTTCGCGCGACAATGGCGGGTCGGGGCTCGCGGTGTTTGGAGCGGGCAACGCCTTGACGAAGCTGACGGTCGACAATTCCCGCTTCGAGAACAACGGCGATTCGGGCATTGCCGTGGAGGCGGCCGATTCCTCCATCACGCGCAGCGTCGCTGCTGGAAATGCCGGCCAGGGCATCCGCCAGACCGGCGATGCGGGCGGGCGGATGCACATCGAGTCGACATCCGCCTCGCAGAATGCCGACGGTCTCTTTCTGTCGGCGGGGACCATGGTTCTGGAGTCGGTCGCCGCCAATCGCAACCAGTTCAACGGCCTGTTCGTGGCGGCGACCTCCGGCGGCGCGCTGATCTCGAACTCCACCTTCACCAACAACGGTACCGGCATAAACAACAGCGGCGTCATCGCGACCCGCAAGAACAACACCCTCGAGCTCAACACCACCGACCTCGACGGCGGGGGGACGGTGAACCAGTTCTTCGGCTTCTGATCCGGGGTTGCGGTGCTGCAGTGGAAGGGTCCGCTGCAGCGGAAGCAAAGGACCTCGCCTGCCGTCGGCGGCGCGGCGCTGGGCTTTCGAGTTCCTGGAAGAGCTTAACTCAGCCTTTCCGGGCATGAAAACGACGCCTATGATGGGAGCCTTCATGATGGCGTCAAAGACACGCTTTTCCTGTAATGTCCCGTGACGCTGCAGTTTGGAGCAGCTGATGCTGCGGAGGGAGGATGTCGTGAGCAAGAATTCAAGCACGTATGGAAGCGCGGCCACGCTGCGGGCGGCCCGCCAGTTCAATCGACGCACGCTGCTGAAGAGCGCCGCCGCGCTCGGCGTCGCAGCCGCGGCCGGACCGGCTCTCGTCCGGCGCGCCTGGGCACAGGGCGGCGAGGTGAAGGTCTTCGCCTGGTCGGGCTATGTCACCGACGCGATGCTGGCCGATTTCGAGGCGAAGACCGGCATGAAGGCGAGCCGCACCGAATATGGCACAAACGACGAGCTGCTGAATCAGCTGAAGGCCACCCAGGGGTCCGGCTTCGACATCATCTGGCCGACCGTCGACCGCATCCCGAATTATGTCGAGTTCGAGCTGATCCAGCCGATCGAAGAGAGCAAGGTGAACTGGGACGGCGTCATCGCCTCGACGATCGAGGGTTCCGCCGGCATGGGCGGCGTCGTCGGCGGTAGCCGCTATATCGTGCCGTCCGACTGGGGCACCGAGGCGCTGAGCTTCAACACCGAGCAGGCCCCGCTCGAATACGGCACCGCAAGCTATAGCGACCTTTGGCGCGACGAGTTCGCCGGCCTGGTGACGGTGCGCGGCCATTCCGGGCTGGTCGGCATCGGCCTGTGGCTGGACGGCGAGGGAAAGCTGCCGCATCCGATGCGGGAGGCTTTCGTCGACGAGGCCAAGATGACCGAGAACTACGACGTCATTCTGGAGGTCGCGACGGCGAACAAGGCGAAGATCGGCCAGTTCTGGAACAACGAGAACGAGGCGCAGGGCGCGTTTCGGACCAATGGCTGCGTCATCGGCCAGACCTGGGACTCCACCGCCGCCGCGCTCGCTCGCGAAGGCATGCCGGTCAGCTACATCGCCCCGAAAGAGGGCGCGCTCGCCTGGATGGAGGGCATGGCCATCCCGAAAGGCGCGGAGAACGTCGACGGCGCCTATGCCTTCATCAACTGGTATCTGACGCCGGAAGTCGGGGCGATGCTCGCCAACAACCTCGGCTACAACACCACCGCCAAGGGCGCGGAAGAATTCCTTACCGAGGAGAACAAGGCCTTCTTCGCCGCCGCCTATCCGGGCGACGCGCTCGACAAGCTGTGGTGGTGGCCGATCCAGGACACCTGGTTCGTGGAGAAGCGCAACATCTATCAGGACCGGTTCCTCTCGGCCTGATGGAAGCAGTTCACGCGTCATGGACGGGCGCCGCCCGTCCATGACCCCTCCTTGCCCGCAATGAGCCACGGGGTCACGCTCGATCACGTCACGATGCGCTTCGGCGACTTCGTCGCCGTGCGCGACGTGGCGCTCGACATCCGGCCGGGCGAGTTCTTCTCCTTCCTCGGCCCTTCCGGCTGCGGCAAGACCACGATCCTGCGCCTGATCTGCGGCTTCATCGAACCGACCGAGGGGCGCGTGCTGATCGGCGGGGTGGACATGCGGGGTCTCGGCCCCAACAAGCGCCCGACCGCGATGATCTTTCAGAACCTCGCCCTGTTCCCGTTGATGAGCGTCGCCGACAACATCGCGTTCGGGCTGGAGGTTCGCCGCGTCCCGCGGGAGGCGCGGCGGAAGCGGGTCGAGGAGCTTCTGGAGCTGATCGCTATGCCCGGCTTCGGCGGGAAGCAGGTGTCGGAGCTTTCCGGCGGCCAGAAGCAGCGCGTCGCGATCGCGCGGGCGCTCGCGGTGGAGCCGACCGTTCTGCTTCTCGACGAGCCGCTGTCGGCGCTCGACCTGAAGCTCCGCCAGCACATGCGCACCGAGCTCCGCGCCATCCAGAAGAGAACCGGCGTCACCTTCATCTACATCACCCACGACCAGGGCGAAGCGCTCACCATGTCGGACCGGGTCGCCGTGATGAGCCAGGGGGTCGTCGAGCAGATCGCCACTCCTGAAGACATCTATGAGCATCCGGCGACCGCTTTCGTCGCCGGGTTCGTCGGCGAGACGAACCGCTTCGCCGGCACCGTCGCCGCCCAGGCCGCGCCGCACGCGAACGGCATCGCCCAGGTCGAGACCGCGCTCGGGCGCCTCAGCGCACGCAACGCCGCCGGACTGGCTGCCGGCGAGCGCGGCACCATCTTCGTCCGTCCGGAGCGGATCCAGCTCGGCGAAGGCATCACCGCCCGCGTGACGCAGAAGCATTTCGAGGGGGCGTTCGTGAACGTGATCGCCGAGGCGCGCGACGGGACGCCGCTTGTCGTCCAGCTCACCAACCGGGGGGACTTGCCGCCGCTCGATCCGGGCACCGAAATCCGCCTTGGCTTCCGGCCGCAGGACGCCGTCCTGCTTCGCTCCCGGTAAGGGGATGCAGGATCTGGTGCGCCGGCTGGGCCTGCCGTTGACGGCGCTCGTCGTCGCGACCGTCGGGCTTTGGCTGATCGTCATGGTGGTCCTGCCGCAGCTCCTGATGATCGACTATTCGCTGCGGCCGAACCTGCCGCCGTCGAGGATCGGCGGTCCGGACGACGTGCGCAGCCTCGCCAATTACGGCGTGCTGTGGGGCAACGAAATCCACCGCGTCATCTTCGCCAAGACGATATGGGCGTCGAGCCTGGTCACGCTGGCGACGTTCGTCGTGTGCTACCCGGTGGCTTATTACCTCGCCAAGGTGGCGGAGCCGAAACGCGCGCCGATCCTGGTGCTGATGCTCGTCATCCCGTTCTGGATCAACGAAATCCTGAGAACCTTCGCCTGGTACATCGTGCTCGCTCTGAACGGCCCTCTGAACCAGCTTCTCATCGCCCTCGGCCTGATGGCCGAGCCGGTGCGCTGGTACGGCGACGCCGGCGTCATGGTGGGCATGGTCTATGCCTACATCCTGTTCATGGTCTTTCCGCTCTACAACGCCATGGAGAGCCTCGACAGGAACCAGATCGAGGCGGCGCGCGATCTCGGCGCCTCCTGGCTGCGCATCCACCGGCGCATCGTCATCCCGCACGCCAAGCCCGGCATCGCAACCGGCTGCATCATGACCTTCATGCTGGCGGCGGGAAGCTACGCCGTGCCGGCGCTGCTCGGATCGCCGCAGAGCCGGTGGTTCACGCAGATCATCTACAACTGGTTCTTCGAGGGCGGGAACTGGAATCTCGGCGCCGCCTACGCCTTCATTCTCCTGCTTCTCTGCGTCGTCTTCATCGTCCTCATGATGCGGCTGTTCCGCGTCGGACTGGAGGACATCGCCAAATGAGGGGGGCGGCGTGAACGCCGAGACATTTGCCCGCTGGGCAATCCGCGCCTACCTCGCGCTCTTCTTCGCCTATCTTTTCCTGCCGCTCGCGATCATGGGCGCGGCGACCTTCAATGCAAGCCGCTTCCCGACCATAACGCCTTGGCAGGGGACCACCCTGCAATGGTTCTCCGCCCTGTTCGCCGAGGACCAGATGTGGAGGGCGCTCGGCACGACCGCCCTGATCGGCCTGTTCGTCGTGGCCGTCTCTGTGCCCGTCGGGCTCTCGGCCGCCCTCATCCTGAACGCCACGCACAGTCGCGCGCGCACCTTCCTCTATGCCGTGATGATCTCGCCGCTCCTGACTCCCGGCGTCATCATCGGGATCTCGACGCTGGTGTTCTGGCGCCGCTTCGACGTGACCGGCGGCATCTTCCTCACTGTTCTGGCGCAGGCGAGCTTCATCTCAGCCTATGTGATGCTGCTCGTTTCGGCTCGGCTCGCCCGTTTCGACCGCAATCTTGAGGAGGCGGCGCTTTCGCTCGGCGCGACCCATTTCCAGGCGTTCCGCAGGATAACGCTCCCATTCCTGCAGCCGGCGCTCTATGCCGCCGCCTTCATCGCCTTCCTGCAGAGCTTTGAGAATTACAACACGACCTTGTTCGTGCGCGGTCTCAAGGAAACGCTGACGATCTACATCGCGGCCAAGGTCAGGACCGGCGTGACACCGGCCGTGAACGCGCTCGGCCTGATCCTGATCGCCGCTACGATCGCGGTCGCGGTCACCTACGAGATCCTCAGGCGACGCCGGGAAGCCTTGCGACCGGCAGCCTTGCCCGAGGTCGCTCCGGCATCCACCTGACCGGCCTGCCAGGCGCAGAGAAATCGACGCGGTCGAGGGGTTTCAGCTTCGGAAAGCGGCCGCGCCCGGCTTTTGCCCTCCACACGGGCAAAGCGATCCCTTTGCTTGGGATGCATGTCGCGCGCCGACCGTGCCAAGCGCACATAAGACGCAAGCCTTGGGGGCAGCCTCGCGGGTCTTAAGCCGAAATTAACGCAGTCGCCATTTCCACTTAGCTTGACTTACAGCGCCGGCTCGCCCATATGCGTGGCCAGCGGCAGCGCCGAGTTCATGGCGCTCGACAAGGGCTGCGTGAAAGCGTCCTCCCAAAAGGACCCGGCCTTCGTCTTCATTCGCTTAATCACCGGACAGCCCAAATCACGCGGGTCGTCTCACGACACCGCTCCGCCCGCGCGCATGACCGCGTCCGGCCGGGCTTTGACATATGGAAGTACCCTTGAAGAAATTTTCCGATTTCGCCCTCGGCGCTCCGATCCTTCGGGCCGTCGCCGATCAGGGCCATGACACGCCGACGCCGATCCAGGCGCAGGCGATCGCACCCATCCTCATGGGCCGTGACCTCTGCGGCATCGCGCAAACCGGCACCGGCAAGACGGCGGCGTTCGCCTTGCCGATCCTGCAGCGCCTTTCCGAAAGCCGCTCGCCGCGGCTTCCCATCAGCCCGCGCGTCCTCGTGCTCACGCCGACGCGCGAACTGGCGAGCCAGGTGGCGCAGAGCTTTCGCACCTACGGCGCGGGCCTGAGACTCTCCACCGCCGTCGTCTTCGGCGGCGTCTCGCAGCGCCCGCAGGTCGAGGCGCTGAAGCGCGGCGTCGACATCCTCGTCGCGACGCCCGGCCGCCTGCTCGACCTCGTCGAGCAGAGGGCGCTTCTTCTGGCGCGCGTCGAGATCCTCGTCGTCGACGAGGCGGATCAGATGCTCGATCTCGGCTTCATCGTGCCGCTCCGGCGGATCGTGAAGCTCATCCCGGCGAAGCGGCAGACGCTCTTCTTCTCCGCCACGATGCCGAAAGCCATTTCGCAACTGGCGGATTCGCT
>DASWJZ010000348.1:0-6109 GCA_036396875.1 Propylenella sp. | reverse complement strand
CGGGGCAGCGCTTTCCTATGCCCTCACGCTGGTACTGGTGCGGGCGCTCGGCGCGACCGAGTTCGGCATCTACGCCCAGCTGTTCGTCGCCGCGAGCCTTCTCGGCCTTGTTCTGCCTATAGGCCTGAACGGCGCCGCGGTTCGCTTTATTCCGGAATATCTGCAGCGCGGGCGGCCTGATCGCGTCGCTGGCGTCGTCAGCGTCAGCCGTCTGGCCGTCCTCGCAGCCGCTCTGCTCGCTGCCGTTGCGCTCGGCGGCGCGGCGCTGCTGGCTCGGCCAGCTCTTCCGGACGGCTACTTTCTGCCGTTGCTTCTAGCGATTGCCTGTCTGCCGTTACTGGCGCTGCTCGATCTCTACGAGAGCTTCGCACGCGGCTTCGGGTGGACAATTCTGGCATACGCACCGCCCTACGTGCTCATGCCGCTCGCCATGCTCGCCGCGCTGGGCATCGTGATCGCCGCCGGCGGATCGGCGAATGCGGCAACGGCGATGACGGCCCTGTTTGCGGCTACGGCTGCCGCTCTCGCCACGCTTGCCGTCATCTTCCATGCGCGGCTTCCCCACGTTGTCGGCCGCGCGGAGCCCAGACGGCACACGCGCATCTGGGTGCTGGCGGCGCTGCCGCTGGTGGTGGTGGAAGCATCGCGCGCCCTGCTCGAGCAGACGGACATCCTGATGCTGGGGGCATTTGCCGAACCTGCGGAGGTTGCGGCCTATTTCGCGGCGGCGCGCACTGCAGGGCTGCTCGGCTTCATCGCCTTCTCCGTAAGCGCGCTGGCCGTGCCCGGCTATGCAAGGCTAACCGCGACAAGAGACAAGGCGGCGCTGCAGGACTTCGTGCGCGGCACATTGCATCTGAGCTTCTGGCCGACGCTGTGCGGCGGCGCCGCTCTCGTTCTCGTCGGCCGCACAATCCTGACCTGGTTCGATGCAAGTTTTGCAGCGGCCTATCCGGCACTCGTCGTACTGGCCGCAGGCTTCCTCATCAAGGCAGCCGCCGGCCCCGTAGAGTATCTTCTCAATGCGGGAGGCGACCAGCGCGCCGCCGGCGGGATCTACCTGGCGGGCGCAGCCGTGAATGTCGCCTTCAATCTGGCGCTTATACCCGCTCTGGGGCTGATCGGCGCGGCATCGGCAACCACACTTTCAATCCTTGTTGTCACGGTATTGCTCGTCGAGCGGGCCCGCCGTCGGCTCGGCATCGTTTCGTTCCTTCGCCCGGGCGGCGGCTGCTTTCGGCCAAGGGAGCGCCCTGACCTGCAAGAAGAAGCGCTGTAGCGGCCTTGGGAGAGCGGCGTGCTTGTTGAATTGCTGCAGTTTTCAGAGATGGCCGAGTTCGTGGCCTCCGCCGCTTTCCCCTGGCCACACTTGCGGCTGCGGCGGGCGGGTGCGGCTTGCTATGAGGATGCGGGCGGGCGGCCCGTTGCTGAGCCTCATACGCAGACGCGCGAGGCGCTGGAGGAAAATTCAGTCGAGCGGAACGCATTCTCGGAATCCTGGTTGATGCTGGCTGCGGAAGCGCATCTCATCGACGATGAGCGCATCCACACGCTTGTCTCGACCGATGGTGCGGACATCGTCGGGCTCCTCCCCGTGCGCGCGCCGCGGGGAGTACTTGCGCTTCCGGTCGCTACGGTCTGGGCCCACCGCCACGCCTTTGAGACCACGCCGCCCCTCAGAGAGGGCGCGGCCGAAGCATTCTTCGATGATCTCTTCGGCTGGCTTGGCCGGCACCGGATCGCAGTCCTCCGATGGCCGCGTCTTCCGCTCGAGGGGAACGTTGCGGATATGCTCACGCAATATCTGCGGAGGACGGGCCGCAAATTCAGCATCGTCGCTGGCCATCCTCGCCCGCTGCTTGATGCGCAAGCCGTGCGCTCTGGCCAGGATCAGGTCGCCTCGCACAAACGCCGCCGCAAGGTTGAGCGGTGCCGGCGACGGCTGATGGAACTTGGAACCTTGACGTTCCGAAGCTTCGACGAACTGCCCGACGCGGATCAATGGGCAGTCGATTTCCTGCGGCTGGAGGCGAGCGGCTGGAAGGGCGAGACCGGGACCAGGACGGCGCTTGCGTGCCGAGAGCCTGACCGCCTCTTCTTTCTGCGAGTTTTCAAGACTGCCGCGCGGAAGAAAAGACTTCTCGCATACTGCCTCCAGCTCGACGGACACCCGATCGCGATGGCGATTAACTTCCGGAGCGGGGAAGGGGTGTGGGCGTACAAGACGGCTTACGATCAGCGCTATGCGCGCTACGGCCCCGGCGCCATGGTGGAGGTCGACGGAACGTTCGCCATGCTCGCGGACCCAACGATTCGCTGGGTCGATTCCTGCTCCGACGGCGACAACGAACTGTTGAGGGAGATCTGGCCGGGGCGACGGCGAGTTGGCGAGATGGTGATCGCCGTCAGGCCGGGATCGTGGGCAGGAGTCGCCAGTGTATTCATTTTCGCGGAGCTGGAAAGAGCGGCCCGCGCGCTCCTGAAGAAGGCCTACTGGGGGGTGAAGGGGCGGTGCTCGCGGAACCGTTGAGCCCGAGCGTCAGTCGAACAGGCTCGACACCGATTTTTCGAGCGCCGTGCGGCTCACCGCCTCGCCGAGAAGAGTCGCGATCGAGACGATGCGGATGTTGCGGGCGGTCCTGACAGCGCTGGTCGGCTCGATCGTGTCGGTGATCACCAGCTCGGTAAGCTTTGAGGCGGTGATGCGCGCGACCGCCCCGCCCGACAGAACGCCATGCGTGATGTAGGCGGCGACCGAAATGGCGCCCTTTTCCAGGAGCACGTCGGCGGCGTTGCAGAGCGTCCCGCCGGAATCGACGATGTCGTCGACCAGCAGGCAAGCGCGGCCCTCGACATCGCCGATGATGTTCATCACCTCAGACTCTCCCGGCCGCTCGCGGCGCTTGTCGACGATGGCGAGCGGCGCGTCGATGCGCTTGGCGATGATCCGCGCGCGCACCACGCCGCCCACGTCGGGGGAGACGACCATCAGGTGATCGTGGTCGTAGCGCTCGGTGATGTCGCGGGTGAACACCGGCGCGGCGAAGAGGTTGTCGGTCGGGATATCGAAAAAACCCTGGATCTGCCCGGCGTGGAGATCGACCGTCAGGACGCGGTCGGCGCCGGCGGTGGTGATCATGTTGGCGACGAGCTTCGCCGAGATCGGTGTCCGGGCGAGCGATTTCCGGTCCTGCCGCGCATAGCCGTAATAGGGGATGACGGCAGTGATGCGCTTCGCCGAGGCGCGCCGCGCCGCGTCGATGATGATCAGGAGCTCCATCAGATTGTCGTTCGCCGGAAAACTGGTCGACTGGACGATGAAGAGATCCTCGCCCCGGACGTTCTCCTGGATCTCGACGAAGATCTCCTGGTCGGCGAACCGCTTGACCGCGCATTGCGCAAGCTCGATCTGAAGATAGTCGGCGATTGCCTTGGCGAGCGTGTGGTTGGAGTTACCGGCGACGATCTTCATTTTTCCTGGAAATCCCCGGGAGGCAGGCCGGCCCTTTCGCAGCGCCCGGGCGGGGCGCGCGCGCCTTTTAGCAACCGCACAAAAGCTTCACAACTGGGGTAGGATGATCAACGGTTGAGCCAGAAGGGTTCGATACCGACGATTTCCACGTTCTTCGGAATTTCCGTGCGCATGTTCTTTTCTGAGCATCCGCCGCCGCATTTGCATGCCACCTACCAGCGCCGCCGGACAATTGTCGCCATCAAATCCGGTGCTGTGCTACACGGGTCGCTGCCGCCGGGAGCGCTTCGCATTCTTCGGGAGTGGACGAGGCGCCATCGGGACGAGTTGCTGGAGAATTGGGATAGGGCCCGAGCGCGCCGACCGCTTGAACGCATTCGTGGAGCCGACGTCGAATGAGCAGGTCCGAATTCCCCTATGAGGTCGTCGACGTGTTGGAGATCGAGCCGCGCGGCGGGTACCGGCTGTTCATCCGCTTCTCGAATGGATCCGGAGGCGAGCACGACTTCTCCGAAATGATCAGTGAGGGCGGTCCGATGGTCGAACCCTTGCGTGATCTGAGCTACTTTGCGCGCGTGTTTCCCGACGACGGCATACCGACCTGGCCGAACGGTTTCGACATCGACGCGATCAAGCTGCATTTCGATATGCAGAAAGCGGGCGAGCTGCGCCGCGACGCGGCTGAATGACCGCCGCATGGTGGCCTATCGCACCGGGAGCTCCACCCCATGCCGTGACAGCGGCTCAGGTGCGTCGTCCGTCGTCAGGTAGGTGCGGCCGAGGCACATCGCGTCGCCGGCCTCGGAATCCATCAGGATCATGTGCGCAAAGAGCACCATGTCGGGGGCGATGAGGGCCGGGTTGTCGCGGTAGAACATCGGCGGGTCCATCCAGGACGGCGCATAGCGGGCGCCGAGCGAGTAGCCGCAGGCGTTCAGGCGATGCCGCGTCATGCCGTGCGCCTCCATCACGCGGGCATGGGCGTCGAAGACCGCACCGAACGTCGCCCCCGGCCGCATCGCCTCCTCGCAGGCGGCGAGCGCTTCGGCGCAGGCGGCATAGAGTTCGCGGTGGCGGTCGGTCGGGTCGCCGACGATAACGGTACGCATCAGGGCGACGTGGTAGAGGCGATAGACGCCGGCAAATTCGAGCGTGATCTGGTCCTGCGCGTCGAGCTTGCGGCGGCCGGTCTTGGAACGACAAAGGAGCGCGTCCTCGGCGGAGCCGATGATGAACGGGTTGGCGGGATAGTCGCCGCCGCCGGCGAACACCGCGCCTTGCATGGCGGCGAGGATCGCGCCCTCGTCGGCGCCAGGGCCGATGAGCGCCAATCCCGCCTCAAGGGCGTCATCCGCCAGCTCCGCCGCGCGCCGGACGTAAGCGAGCTCGGCCTCGCTCTTGACGACGCGCAGCATGGGCACCAGGTCCGACGCATCCTCGATCGTTCCGAACGTCTTCAGCGCCTCGTCGAGGGCGCGCCCGCTGGCGGCGGTCAGGCCGTGCGTGTCGTATTCCACGCCGATGCGCGATCCGAGCAGGCCGAGATCGTTCAGCAGCTCCCGCAGCTGGACCGCCGGAGAGGCGCCCGCCTCGTCCGGCCAGACGAGGATGTTCTCGATCAGTGATGTGTGGCGCGCCTGACGCAGGTCGGCGGAACGCGTCAGGAGCGTGAACGCGCCCTCGCGCGTCAGCACCAGGCACTGAAAGAAGCAGTATCCGAACGTGTCGTAGCCGGTGAGCCAGTAGTGGCTTTCGGGTGCGAACATCAAAAGCGCGTCGAAGCGGCGCCGCGCCATTTCCTCCAGCACGCGCGTGCGGCGCGCCTCGAACTCCTGAGGCTCGAAATGGAGCGCCATGCTCACTCTCCGGCGAGCGCGATGGCCGAGAGAAGCCGGCCGTAGTCCGCTTCCCGCCGGTGCGTCGCCCGGCGGTAGGAATAGAAGCGCGCCGCGTCGGTGTAGGTGCATTGGCCGACGTCGTGCACCGCGCCGACGCCGGCGCCCCGAAGCCGCGCGACGATATAGGCGGGCAGGTCGAAGAATGCGTGGCCGGGTCGCGCGGGGGAGGGGGCGAAGAAGCGCGCGTTCTCCGCGTCTGCGTCGACGAATGCTGCCACGAGTTCCGGTCCTACCTCGTAGTTCCGTCCCGATATCGTCGGCCCAAGCACGGCGACAATTCTTCCGCGGTCGGCGCCGAGGCGCTCCATGCCCGCCACCGCCGACTCAAGAATGCCGCAGAGCGCGCCCTTCCAGCCCGCATGCGCCGCCGCGACGATGCGCGCCCTAGGCTCGGCGAAGAGGATCGGCCCGCAATCGGCGGTGCCGACCCCGACGGCGATATCGGGCCGGTGGGTTACGACCGCGTCCGCCCGAGGCCCGAGTCCTGGCCCCCAGACGCTCTCCACGACCACCACGTCGCTGCCATGGACCTGATAGGGGGTGGCAAGATGCTCCGGCTCGACGCCGAGATGGCGCGAGGCGCGGGCGCGGTTCTCCAGCACCGCCGCGCGGTCGTCGCGCGAGCCGATGCCGGTGTTCAGCCCCTGGTACAGGCCGTGCGACGCGCCCCCCGCGCGGGTGAAGAACGCGTGGCGAATTCCCGGAATTTTGAGGAGCGGGACTTCGATCGGCGCGAGCC
>DASWJZ010000347.1:0-11367 GCA_036396875.1 Propylenella sp. | reverse complement strand
GGTCAGCGAGGGGGATGCCGACCGGCTGTTCGAGGCGGAGAGCATCGAAGGTGCGGCGCTCGGCCCGATCGGGTTGAGGCGCGGCAACGTCATGGGTTCGTTCGCGCACGTGATCGACGTGGGATAGCGCCGTCAGGCGCGCTTCCGCGTCGGCCGCATCAGGTGCGCGTGGCGCGCGTCATAGAGCGCGGAATCGCGAAAGTCCGAGTCCGCCAGCGCGCGGCCGACAAAAATCAGCGCCGTGCGGGTGATCTTCGCCGCCCGCACCTTGTCGCGGATGTCGGAAAGCGTGCCATGGATGAACGCCTGGTCCGGCCAGCCGACGCGGTAGGCGACGATGACGGGGCAGTCGGCGCCGTAATTCGGCGCGAGCTGCCGCTCGATCTCGAGCAGGTTACGGATCGAGAGGTGGATGACCAGAGTCGCGCCGGAGCGGGCGAGCGTCGCGAGATCCTCCCCCGCCGGCATGTCGGAGGACTTCATCGCCGTGCGGGTCAGGATGACCGTCTGGCTCACCTCGGGAATCGTCAGCTCGCGGCCGAGCGCCGCGGCGGCGGCAGCGAAGGCCGGCACGCCGGGCGTTACGTCGTGGGGAATGCCGAGCGCCTTCAGCCGGCGGATCTGCTCGGCGATCGCGCCATAAAGCGACGGGTCGCCGGAATGCACCCGCGCCACTTCCTTGCCTTCGCCGATCGCCCGCTCGATCTCGCCCAGAATCTCGTCGAGCGTCATCGGCGCGGTGTCGAGGACCCGCGCGCCCTTCGGCGCGGCGGCCACCACCTCCGCCGGGACCAGCGAGCCGGCATAGAGGCAGACGGGGCAGCGCTCGATCAGCTTCAGCCCGCGCACGGTGATGAGATCCGGCGCGCCCGGCCCCGCCCCGATGAAGTGTACGACACTCATCCCCCTCCCCCTTGTGGGGAGGGGGTCGCCGCGGAGCGGCTGGGGGAGGGGCTGCCCGGCGCGGATCGCTGCGTCGAAGACCCCTCACCCAGCCGGTCCGAAGGACCGGCTACCCTCTCCCCACAAGGAGGAGAGGGTTTTTGCTGGTAGCCGCGGGGGGTGTAGGTCCAGAGGCGGCCGGCCGCCTCCACCCGGCGCGTGGTGGAAGAACCGACCAAAACGAGCGTCAGCATGTCCGCCATCTCCGGCTCCAGCTCGGACAGAGCGATTGTTGTCACCCGCTCGCCGGCCCGGCCGAGATCGCGCGCCAGCACGACGGGCGTATCGGGCGGGCGATGCATGAGCAGGATTTTCTTGGCAGCGGCGAGCTGCGTGCGACGGCGCTGCGACACCGGATTGTAGAGCGCCACCACGAAGTCGCCGGCCGCGGCGGCGCGGAGGCGCGCCTCGATCGTCTCCCACGGCGTCAGGAGGTCGGAGAGCGAGATGGCGCAAAAATCGTGGCCGAGCGGCGCGCCGGCCCGCGCCGCCGCTGCCTGCATCGCCGAGATGCCGGGCGCGACGACGATTTCGGCACGCGCGGCGCCCTCCGGAAGGTCAGGGCTGTCAAGCGACTCGAACACCAGCGCCGCCATCGCATAGATGCCGGCGTCGCCGGAGGAGACAAGCGCCACCGAGCGGCCCTCAGCGGCAAGCGCCAGAGCCGTCCGCGCGCGATCCGCCTCCGAGCCGAGGGGAGAATCGATGCGCTCGGCCGCCGCGATCAGCGGTGCGACCAGATCGAGATAGAGCGAGTAGCCGACCGCCGCGTCGCTTGTTTCAAGCAGCCGCCGCGCCTGCGGCGTCAGCCACTCCTCGGCGCCCGGCCCGATGCCGACGACGGCGAGGCGGCCGCGGGCACGGCCGACCGATAGAGGGTCGATGACATCCGCCGCCTCCGCGATCGCGCACGTGACCCGCGCGCTCTTGCGCTTGCCGACGACGAGCGCTCCGCCCGGGCCGGCCGCCGAGAGCGCCGCCCCCTCTGCGACCCCGTGGCAGCCGACTTCGCGGAACACGGCTTCGGACGGGTTCTGAAGCCGCGGCGCCTCGGCCTCCAGCGTGTCGGCGGAAAAGAATCGCGCCGGCACGCCGAGATGATGGGCGGCGGCAAGGATTGCCGGCTCGTCCGCCTTCAGGTCGAGCGAGCCGACGAGCGCCACGGATTGCGGCGCCAGCCCCGCGTCGCGGAGGGTGTCGCTCAGGAGCGCGATCGCCTCGGCCGGATCCGCGCCGCGCTCCGAACCGAGGCCGACGGCAAGCCGGCGCGGGTGATAGACGAGCGTGCGGGCGTCGCCTGCCAGGCGTCGCGTGGTGGCGACGAGCCTGACTTCGCCGCCATCGTCGAGCGGCAATCCGCTCTCTTCAAGCCATGACGCCCTGCCCTCAATCGTGCCCGAAGCGCCCATGAGAAGCGCCGCCATCGCCGATTTCGCATCCTGCGGGTTAGCGAGCGTCCAGCCGGCGGGCGGGGCGTCGAGCGCCACGCCGAAGCGGGAATCGCCGGCCGTGGTAATCGCGGCATGCCCGCCGAGCGCTGCCGCCAGGGCTCGCGCAAGGTCATTCGCGCCGCGATGTCCGCCGAGAAGCGGCACGATCGATCCGCCGTCTTCGGAGACCGCGATGACCGGGGGCTCGTCGCGCTTGTCGGCAAGGAGGGGCGCGAGGATGCGGATCAGAATGCCAGAAGCGCAAATCCCGACGATGGGTCGGCCGTCGATGAAGAGAGCGCGGAGGTGGCCGGCGGCCTCCGCGAATGTCGCGTCGGGCGGACCGACGCTCTGTCCGGCAGCGGGCGAGAGGGCATGCACCTCGCCGCCGAGCGCGGCCCGCGCGCGGCACGCCGTCGCCAGCCCGGCAGAGGTGAGCGCAACGAAGACCGGCTTCACGGCGCACGCTCCTCGCCGATCAGGATCATCGAGAAATAGGGCGCCTCGATCCCCTCGCATTCGGCGAGCGGGAGGACGCGCTCGTCGCCCCGCGTCGCATGCGCCACATAAGTGCCGCGGCCGGTCAGTCCGAGATGGGCGAGCAGCGGCAGCAGGCGCGCGAGATGGCGCCCGACCTTCACGATGGCGGCGGCGTCGAAGACCGCCAGCCGGCGCTTCAGCTCGGGATCGGACAGCGTCGCGGGAAGGATCGCGAGCGTCTGGTCGCGCCGGACCAGAGGGCGTCCGCCGGCGGCGGCGCAGGCGGTGAGCGAGCTGACGCCGGGAACGACGCTACACGGGAAGCGGCTGGCGAGCCGGTCGTGAAGATAGGCGAAGGAACCGTAGAAGAATGGATCGCCCTCGCAGAGGACGGCAACATCGCGGCCCGCGTCGAGATGATGCGCAATCGCGGCAGCCGCGCGATCATAGATCGCCGCTGGCTCCGGCCCGGGGCGCATCGGAACCCGGATCGGAATCTCCTCCCGCCCCGCTGCAATGAAGCTGGCGGCGATCGCGCGGGCGCTGCTCTCGCCCTCGTCCGGCGCGGGATAGGCGACGACCGGAACGTCGGCCAGGATGCGCACCGCCTTCAGCGTCATCAGCTCCGGATCGCCGGGGCCGACGCCGATGCCGTAAAGGCGGCCGCTCATGCCTTCCTCCACGCCCACTGGGTGACCGGCATCGCCGGTCGCCAGCCGGCGTAGCGGCCGATCGGTTCGGCACGCGCCACGGTCAGCCGCACGAGTTCTCCGCCATGCCGGGCGTACGCCGCGGACAGCATCGCCTCGCTCTCGAGCGTCACCGCATGCGCAACGAGCCGTCCGCCGTCCAACAGCGCGTCGGCTGCCGCCGCGATCGCCGGCTCGGAGATGCCGCCGCCGAGAAAGACGGCGTCCGGCGCGGGAAGCCCTGCCAGGCCCTCCGGTGCGGCTAGATCGCGGATATCGAGGTCGGGCACGCCGAGCTTCGCCGCATTGCGCGCCGCCATCGCCCGCCGTTCCGGCGACGGCTCGAGGGCGACGGCGCAGGCGTGATTCGCGCTGCGCATCCACTCGATGCCGATCGACCCGCAGCCGGCGCCGACATCCCAAAGCAGCGCACCCGGATGCGGCATCAGCTTTGCCAGGGCGGTCGCACGGAGCTCCCGCTTCGTCAGCTTGCCGTCGTGCTCGTATTCGCCGTCCGGCAGGCCGGCGGCGCGCGGCCACCATCGCGCAGCGCGGCCGGCGACGCATTCGACCGCGAGGGTATGGAAGTCGGGAACCTCGATCCGCCAATCCGCGGCGGTCGCCTCGTGACGCGCCTCCGCGGCGCCGCCCATGTGGGAAAGCGCGATCATGCGGCTCTCGCCGAATCCGTGCGCAACGAGCCATTCCGCGACCGCGGCCGGCGTCCTTGCGTCATGCGCCAGGATAAGGAGCCGTGCTCCGGGGTGGACGTGTAGCGCCAGCGTCCCGACCGGCCGGCCGTGCAGGGTCAGCTGTGACGCGCGGTCGAGCGGCCACGCGAGCCGCGCCGCGGCAAGCGTGAAGGCGGAGACGCCGGGCAGAACGGAAATTTCCTCGGGCGGCACATGGCGGATGAGGGTCGCGCCGATGCCGAACTGCATCGGATCGCCGGTGGCAAGGACACAGACGCGGCGTCCGCGGAGATCACCGATGCGGTCGGCAAGACAGGACAGCGGCGTCGGCCAGGTGAGGCGCTCGCATGCATCTGCGGGCGAGGCGGGCACCATCGCAAGATGGCGCTCGCCGCCGATCAGCACCTCGGCCGTATCGACGAGCGTGCGGGCGGCGGGCGAGAGGCCGGACAGGCCATCCTCGCCGATGCCGACGATGGACAGCCACCGTTTCATGCCGATCCGCTTTGCAGGATGAGGGCGTTCATCGCCGCGGCCGCGATGGCGCTGCCGCCGCGGCGGCCGTGCAGTGTGATGAACGGAAGACCGAGATCGTTGGCGGCAAGCGCCTCCTTTGACTCGACGGCGCCGACGAAGCCGACGGGAAAGCCGAGCACCAGCGCCGGCTTCGGCGTGCCGGCGGCGACCAGTTCCAGCAGGCGGAAGAGCGCGGTCGGGGCATTGCCGATGACGACGACCGCTCCCTCCAGATTCCCGCGCAAGAGGTCCATGCCGGCAGCCGAACGCGTCTGGCCGAGCCGCGCCGCGACGCTGGCGCTCGCCGGCTGGTCGACGGCAATGTGGATCACGTTGTCGGACGGCAGTCGGTGCGCCATCAGGCCGGCAGCCACCATGCGCACGTCGCAGACGATCGGTGCGGCGCTCCTGAGCGCGGTCAGTCCGACCGTGCCGGCGCCATGCGAAAAGGCGAGTTCGCCAATCACGTCCGGCATGCCGCAGGCATGCACGATGCGCGCCCCGATCCAGGCGATGTCGCCGGGAAGCGAGGAAAGGTCGGCTTCCGCGGCGACGATCTCGAAGGATTGACGGGTGATCTCGGCGGGGTCGCGGACGTAGTCGATCATGCCTCTCAGTATCGCTTCAGCGAGCGGGGTCCCAGAGGGTGGTCGGCATGCGGGTAGGGGTGGTGGTGAGCATGTCCGTCGGCGTGACCATGACTTTGGACATGCATGTGGTCGTGCTGATGCGCATGCTCTCGCCCGTGGTCCTGCCCGGTATGCGGATGCGCATGACCGCTCCTTCCCGCCGCCCGATCCGCCGCCGTGCCGATTCCCTCGACATGATGGTGGTGGCTTTCCTGTGGCAGCCCGACCTCCGCCTCGAACCCCAGGATCTGCTCGCGGTATTTGCAGAGCTGGCAGTTCATCAGGTTCCGGCCCTCGATTATCTCATGCACGCGCTCGACGAAGGTCTCGACGACCAGCGAATGGTCGTTGAGATAGGGCGCCTTGCGGAAATCGATGTCCGGATGCCGCTCGGCGACGCGATCGACCGCGGCATAGATGCGATCGACCAGAACGCCGGTGAAGAGGAAATAGGGGAAGACGACAATGCGGCGGAAGCCGAGGCGCGCCGCCTTCTCGAGTGCCGGCTCGACAAGCGGAAAGGTCACGCCGGAATAGGCGGTCTCGGCCCATCCGAAGCCGAAACCCTCCCACAGCATGCGCGTCACCTTGGCGACATTGGAATTGGCGTCGGGGTCGGAGGCGCCGCGGCCGACCACCACCAGCAGCGTGTCGTGCAGCGCAGTGTCGGCTGCCTCCGCCGCCTCTCGGATGCGGTCGCCTGCCGCCCTGATCATTCGGGAGTCAAGCCCGAGCTCGCGGCCATATTCGATCCTCAGACCCGGCCGCGCGGCCTGATAGGTGTTCAGCACCGAGGGGATGTCGTTCTTGGCATGGCCCGCCGCGAAGAGCATGCCGGGCACCGCGAGGACGTGCCGCGCACCGGCCGCGACCAGGCGGTCGAGTCCCTCGCGCAGCACGGGCCGCGCGAATTCCAGATAACCGTGCTCGACCGGCCAGCCGGGGAAGCGATCCTTCAGCCTCTCCGCGAGCGCGGCAAATTCGACGACGGCCGCCGGGTCGCGGCTGCCGTGTCCGCAGACCAGCACGCCGATCGGCTGACCCTCGCCGGCGTCGTCGCCGACGCGGCCATGCCCGCCGAGCGGGCCGGCATGGGCGGGGACGGCAAACGTCGACATGGGCAACCTCCTTCAGGATGCGAGAGGCCGCCCGCGGTGCGTCGCTCCGCGCAGCGTCGAAAGGCGGCCCCGGTTTGACCCCCGATCTGGGTCGGTCGCAGCGGGATCGTTTCAGCCCCTTCAGGGACAACCATCCTTCGGCAAAGCTGTAGTCGCCTGCCGGAAAGCGGTCAACGCACTGCCGCGACGCGCCCTGTCCCGACGCCGGCATGTTGGCGAAACGCGCCGCCCATGCTACGGCCGCCGCCGCCGTTTCGATGCACCGGATGCTGCGATTTTCCGCCAATCTTGGATTCCTGTGGGAGAGGCTGCCGCTCCCCGACCGCGTCGCGGCGGCGAAGGCGGCGGGGTTCGATGCGGTCGAATTTCACTTTCCCTACGACGTTCCTGCGCCGGCGCTGCGCGCGGCAATCGGCGCGCTGCCCGTCCTTGCGGTGAATACACGGCGCGGCGATCGCGCGGGCGATTTCGGCCTGTCGGCGGTGCCCGGACGGGAGACGGAGGCCCGCGCAGCGATCGACGAGGCAATCGCCTACGCCAAGGCGATCGGCGCCCGAGCCGTGCATGTGATGGCGGGGCGGCCGGGGGATGCGAGCGGGGAGAAGGCGCACCGCCTCTTCCAGTCGGCGCTGGACCATGCGGCCGGGCGAGCCAGCGAAAGCGGCATCGACATCCTGATCGAGCCGATCAACCAGCGCGACGCGCCGGGCTACTTTCTGCGCACCACCGACCAGGCCGCCGCAATCATCGGCGAACTCGGCCGCGCGAATGTCAGGCTCCTCTTCGATTGCTATCACACGCAGATCACCGAGGGCGACCTGACGCGACGGCTGGAACGGCTGATGCCGCTGATCGGCCATATCCAGATTGCGGCGGTGCCGACGCGCGCGGAGCCGGACGAGGGGGAGCTCGCCTTCGACCGGCTGCTCCCGGCCATAGAGGCGATGGGCTATTCCGGCTTCATCGGCGCCGAATACAAGCCGCGCGGCGGCGTCGAGGCGGGGCTCGGCTGGCTGAAGGCGGCGAGGGCTCATCCAAGGACAAGGCCTGGGAGCTCGATACGTGCCCGATGACTTTCTGATCCGCGCCTTCCTCGCCGGCGCCGCCGTGGCGCTTGCGGCCGGCCCGCTCGGCTGCCTCGTGGTCTGGAGGCGCATGTCGTATTTCGGCGATACGATCGCGCACGGGGCGCTTCCCGGCGTGGCGCTCGGCATCGCGCTCGGGTTCAACCCGGTCGTCGGCGTGCTCGGCGTCGCCATGCTGGTCGCGCTCATGGTGCTTCTCTTTCAGCGCGGACGGCGGCTCCCGAACGACGCGATCCTCGGCATGCTCTCGCATTCGGCGCTGTCGATCGGCCTGATCGGCCTCGCCTTCATGAGCGCCGTGCGGGTCGATCTGACGGCGCTGCTCTTCGGCGATATCCTTGCCGTCTCCTGGGGCGAGGTGTGGGTCACGCTCGTCGGGGCGGCGGTCGTGCTGGCGCTCGTCGGGGCGACATGGCGGCCGATGGTGGCGGCGACCGTCAGCGAAGACGTGGCGCGCGCCGAAGGCGTGCCGACGGCGGCGCTTTCCGTGTTCTTCATGCTGCTCGTCGCCGGGGTCGTCGCGCTCGCCATGAAACTGGTCGGCGTGCTGCTCGTCACCGCGCTCATGGTGATCCCGGCGGTCACCGCCCGCCGCGTCGCCAGGTCGCCGGAGCAGATGGCGCTGATCGCGCCGCTCTTCGGCGTCGTCGCCGTCGGCTGCGGCCTGGCGATGTCCAATTACGCGGACACGCCGTCCGGGCCGTCGATCGTGGCGGCGGAGTTCGCGCTGTTTCTGGCGGTCACGGTGGCAACCATTCGCAGAAGCGACGTCTAGCCGAACGCCTGCCGCGGCGGGAAGTCGGCAGGAGGAAGCCGCTTTATGATGATTTTTCGAATGGCGCCGAGGGCTGACGGCCCTTCGATTATGCGCCAAGAGCGGGTCATTAGCTCAACCTGCCCAAGCTCCGAATTTGCAGATGCCGGAAAAGCGCAGCGCCTCTACACCGACATAGATTGCCGTCACCGCGAGTGCTAAAGTTCCCATGAGGCTGGATATGGAACGCCGACTCGCCGCTATTCTGGCCGCTGACGTCGTCGGCTACAGCCGTCTCATGGCACGCGACGAGGCGGGGACACTTGCTGCGCTGAGATCGCATCGCAAAGAGCTGGTCGAGGGGCAGATCGCGGAACATCACGGCCGAGTCGTGAAGACCACCGGCGACGGCATGTTGGTGGAATTCCCGAGCGTCGTGAACGCGGTCGCCTGCGCGGTGGAGATCCAGCGCAGGATGAACGAGCGCAATTCGGAGGTGCCGGAGGATAGTAGGATCGATTTCCGCATCGGCGTCCACCTCGGTGATATTATTGTAGAGGATAATGACATCTACGGGGACGGGGTGAATGTTGCGGCGCGCATTGAAAGTGTTGCGAGACCCGGCGGCATTGCGGTCTCCGCTTCGGTCCGCGACAATGTTGGCAACCGGGTGGACGTCACCTTCGAGGATATGGGCGAGCAGGCCCTAAAGAACATCCACCGCCCCGTAAGAGTATACAATGTTCTGCTCGACGCAGTTCCTCAAGACCGTGCAGCTACCCTGGGGACGTCTGAAGCGTTGGCCAGGGAAAAGCCCTCGATCGCGGTGCTCGCCTTCCAGAATATTAGCGGTGATCCTGAGCAGGAGTATTTCTCGGACGGAATTGCCGAGGACATAATTACGGCGCTGTCGCGCCTACGCTGGTTTTTGGTCATCGCGCGCAATTCCAGCTTTGTCTATAAGGGCAGAGCTGTCGATGTGAAGCAGGTCGGTCGCGAACTTGGCGTTCGCTACGTTCTGGAGGGGAGCGTCCGCAAGGCGGGTAACCGTGTGCGCATCAGCGCCCAGCTCGTCGATGCAACGACGGGCGCACATTATTGGGCGGAAACCTACGATCGCGAGCTTACCGACATTTTCGGCGTGCAGGATGAAATCACCCAGAGCGTGAGCGCCGCAATTGAGCCCAAGCTTGTGGCGGCCGAGGCTGTGCGATCACAAGAGCGGCACGGCGGTGATGTCGGCGCCTGGGATCTCCTCATGCGCGCCCTCACGCATTTTTGGCGCATGACCAACGAGGAGAGCGAAATTGCGATCAAGATGCTTGAGCGCGCGGTCTCTCTGCATCCCAACTACGGTCCGGCGCACAGCATGCTTGCCTTTGCGCTCCTGGTCTCCGGCCATGTGGGCTGGATGCCGGAAGGCCACGACTATTTGCGCGCCGCGCGCCTTGCCCGCCGCGCCGCGGAACTGGATGATGAGGACCCTTGGGCGCACCTTGCTCTTGGCTACTACGCGTTCACCCAGCGAGATACCGACGAGGCATTGCGGGAATATCACCGTGCACTGGACCTTAACCCGAATTTTGCGACGGCCTATGGCTACCTTGGTTGGGCGCTCGTCTTCGACGGTCAGGCCGACGAGGCAATCCTCCATTTCCAGCGGGCGCTCCGCATGAGTCCGCATGATCCGCTCAAAGCCTTCTTCCATTCGGGCACGGGCGTCGCGCATTATTATTCGCACCGCTACGACGAAGCGATCCAATGGATAAGAAGCGCTATTCGCCTGCGGCCGGGATTCACGGCGGCTCACCGCATCCTATGCGCCAGTCTCGCGCAGGCGGGGAGAGGCGAGGAGGCACGCGTTGCGATGGCCAGGTTGCGTGAGCTGCAGCCGAACATCTCAATCGATTGGATCAAGCGGCATGTTCCCTATACTCCCACCGCGATGCCGCACTTTCTCGACGGCATGCGCAAAGCGGGGTTGGAATGAAGCGTCCGCTCAGGCGCGCTTCGGTGCGCTCCAGCCAAGCGCGATCCAACAGCCCGGCGACGGGGGCGGTTGTAGAATTCAGCTCCTAGGGCGCGTTTTTGCTCATGCGGGATTGCTGGTTCCTTCGTCAAGTTCGCATCGATCCGGCTATGGCTCCGCGTTTGCGAACTCCCGCCCTAGCCTGGGTCGTCCCCCTTCCGCAGCGTGCGGAACCGCTCGGCCAGCCCTTTCGTCGAGGCGTCGAGGGCATCGGGGGAAGCGCCTTCCGCGATCACCGGCAGCAGCCGGGTCGCAAGCGCCTTGCCGAGTTCGACGCCCCACTGGTCGAAGGAATTGATGTTCCATATCGCGCCCTGCACGAAAACCTTGTGCTCGTAGAGCGCGATGAGCATGCCGAGCGTCTCGGGGTCGAGGCGGCGGTAGAGCAGCGTATTGGTCGGGCGGTTGCCCGGAAAGACCTTGTGGAGGACGAGCTTTGCCAGCGCCTCGCCTAAAAAGCCGGCCGCCTGCAGTTCCGCCCGCACCTCGTCCTCCGTCCTGCCGAAGGCGAGCGCTTCCGTCTGCGCCAGGCAATTGGCGACGAGCTTGGCATGATGGTCGCCGATGTCCTCGTGCGGCTCGGCGGCGATCAGAAAATCCGCCGGTACGATCTCCGTCCCCTGATGCAGGAGCTGGAAGAAGGCGTGCTGGCCATTGGTGCCCGGCTCGCCCCATACGATCGGGCCGGTGCGGTAGTTCACCAGGCGCCCCTCCCGCGTCACACGCTTGCCGTTCGATTCCATGTCGAGCTGCTGCAGATGCGCCGGGAAGCGCGCCAGCCGCTGGTCGTAGGGGAGCACGGCATGCGTGTGGAAATCCCAGACATTGCGGTACCAGACGCCGAGCAGCCCCATGACCACCGGCATGTTCTCCGGCGAGGCCGCGTCGCGAAAATGCTCGTCCATCCTTCGGGCGCCGGCAAGGAAACGGCGGAAATTCTCCCCCCCGATCGAAATGGCGAGCGGCAGACCGATCGCCGACCACACGGAGTAGCGCCCGCCGA
>DASWJZ010000346.1:0-9514 GCA_036396875.1 Propylenella sp. | reverse complement strand
GCTGCTCGGCGCCGCCACGGCGCTTTTTGGCGTCGCCGCGGGCTCCGTCGCGGCTTGGTACGTGGTCACGCGCGTGATGGACCTCGAGTTCGGCTTGTACCCGAGCGTCGCTGCGACCGCGGCGATCACGGCGCTCGCCGTTACCGTCGGCCTCGGTCTCGCCGGCACCTGGCGCATTCTTTCGGTGAAGCCGGCGCTACTGCTGAAGAATCTCTAGCGGGGCCGATTAACCATGCGGCGCAAGCGCTTCAGCGCCGAGAAAGGCTTGTGTAGCAGGGCCGACATCGCCATATTCCGGCGCGACGCTCCATTCCTGGAGAGAGCTGTTTTTGAAGGAGGACTTCCATGGCTGAATACGACCGGCGGTATGCGACTGCCGTTCGCGGCGGAGCTGGCGCACGCGTTGAGGCCATCGACCAGGGTCTCCGCGCCTTCATGCTCGGCGTTTACAACAACATGGCGCTTGGCCTGGCGGTCACGGGCCTGGTCGCCTACGGCGCCTTCTATCTGGCCGCGACCAACCCCGCGGTGGCCCAGACGCTCTATGTCAGCCCGCTCAAGTGGGTGATCATGCTGGCGCCGCTGGCCTTCGTCTTCGGCCTGTCGGCGATGGTGCACCGGATGCAGCCGGCGACGGCGCGGCTGGTGTTCCTCGCCTTCGCGGCGGTGATGGGCCTGTCGATGTCGTCCATCTTCCTGGTCTTCACCGGGACGAGCATCGCGCGGACCTTTTTCATCACGGCCGCCTCGTTCGGGGCTCTCAGCCTGTGGGGCTACACGACCAAGCGCGACCTCTCCGCCTGGGGCTCGTTCCTGTTCATGGGGGTGATCGGCCTGATCATCGCGATGATCGTAAACCTCTTCCTCGGCTCGACCGCGGTGCAGTTCGCGATCTCGGTGATCGGCGTACTCGTGTTCGCGGGCCTGACGGCCTACGACACGCAACGGATCAAGCACACCTACGACGTGGTGGCGGGTGACGCCGCGGCCGCCGGGCGTGCATCGATCATCGGCGCCCTGCAGCTCTACCTCGACTTCATCAACCTCTTCATGTTCCTGCTTCAGTTCATGGGCAACCGCGAATAACACAAAGGCGGCAACCCGGTGTTCGAACGCGGCGCTCCGGCGCCGCGTTCTGATTCATAGCCTTCCGGAAACGAGCCGACTGATGTCAGGAACCCTCCTCTTGCGGGCAACAAGGGAAGCGGACCTGCCCGCCGTCACATCAATCTACGAGGACGCGGTGTTGCTGGGCACGGCGTCCTACGAGATCGAGCCGCCGGACCTCGCCGAGATGACGCGGCGCTGGCGCGACCTCGCGGAAAGGAGTTATCCGCATCGCGTCGCGGTCCGGGATGGCAAGGTCGCAGGCTACGCCTATGCCGGTCCCTACCGGCCGCGGCCGGCATACCGCTTCATGGTGGAGGACAGCATCTATGTCGCGCCCGCCGCGCAGCGAGCGGGAATTGGCTATGCGCTGCTCGCAGAGCTCGTCGCGATCTGCGAGGGGCTCGGCTTTCGCCAGATGGTCGCGGTGATCGGCGACGGAGCCGCAAACCACGCGTCGGTGCGGCTGCACGCGAAGCGCGGCTTTCGCCATGTCGGCGTGATCGAGGGCTCCGGCTTCAAACATGGCCGGTGGCTCGACACCGTGCTGATGCAGCGCGCGCTCGGCGCCGGCAACGCGACGCTCCCGGCGGATGTTTAAGCGGAGACCAGCGCCAGTCGCGGCCTGTCCAGGATGCGCAGAACGCCGGCCAGTTCGTGCCCGCGCTTCACGATGAGACCGGTCGCGGCGACGATACGGTAGACGCCCTGCTTTCGGGCGAGGCCGGGGATTTTCTCGACCCGGAACATCGGCATTTCGCTGGCGCGCCGGAAAATCGAGAAGACGGCGCGGTCCTCCAGATGGTCGATGGCGTAGTCGCGCCATTCGCCCTCGGCAACCTTGCGTCCGTAGACCCGGAGAATGGCGTTCAGTTCTCTGCGGTCGAACGACACCGGATTGAAGGCGGCGCGGCTGCCGAGGGACAGCCGGCGGCCGCCGAAAGACCAGTCCTCACTCTCGCTCAAGAGCGCCTCCTTTCGCTGCCTCGGGAGAATAGCGCCAAAGGGTCGCCTTGCAGCAAGAATTCGACAGACCGATGCCGGCGCCGATCGCGGCGCGCGATTTCACAAAGATGCCTCTATTCAGCCTTCGGTGCGCCATCCTGGAAGGGAAATCTTCCATCGTTGCCTCACGCCCGGCTTTGGACGGCGGCGGATACCCAGCCCCCAGCCCCCAATGCCTCAGCCAAGGTCGGGCACAGTATGGTTCAATCCCCCAGAGGTACATCCCTTGGGCCGGCCGCAAGGCCGGCCCTTTTCGTTGGCTTCGCCCCGCTTCAAAACAGCCGCGAACGTCCTATCATCCCTTCGGTCGTCGATTCGGGAGGTTGGCATGCCGCGTCTCTTCACCGCCCTCGAAATCCCCTCCCCGATCGCCTTCTCGCTCTCGCTTCTGCGCGGCGGCCTGCCCGGCGCCCGCTGGATCGACCCGCAGAACTACCATCTCACATTGCGTTTCATCGGCGACATCGATCATCCGACGGCGGATGAGGTCGCCCGCGCGCTCGCGCGGGTCGATCGGCCGCGCTTCGATCTGGCGATCGAGGGGCTCGATGCGTTCGGATCGCGCAAACCGCAGGCGGTGGTCGCCTGCGTGAAGTCCACTCCGGCGCTGAAAGAACTGCAGGCCGAGCAGGAGCGCATCATCCAGCGAATCGGGCTTGAACCGGAGCGGCGGCGGTTCAAGCCGCATGTGACGTTGGCGCGGCTGAAAAGCGCCAGCGAGCTGGACCTCGCCGCCTATCTGGCGCTGCGCGGCGCCTTCAGGACGGCCCCCTTCCAGGTCGGCCGCTTCGTGCTCCTGTCCTCGCGCTCATCGAAGGGCGGCGGACCCTATGTCGTGGAGGAGGCCTATCCGCTGGCGGCATAGCGGTGAGACAACCGGAATTCAGCGCGCAGCGTCTAGGTCGAAAGCTTTCTCATCCGTACACGGTTTGATGCTACCACTGAAAAATGCCCTTGCCAGTCGGTGCGCGTGGTTATCAGCGCGGCGAGTCGGGGACCGGCTTCTTTCGCCGGGGGCATTGGCGTTCGAAGCAAGATCACGCCGCAAGACTTCGGCAGCTCTGTATTACGAACCAATTCGCCGAAGTCCTTATCGAAGGTGAGGAGCACCCTGCGATCGCGTGCGGCCCAATCCAGCACTCCTACGTCAGGCATTCCCGGAGCGGCCGTTCTGATCCAGACGACGTCATGACCGGAGGCAATCAGTGCCTTCACAGCGGACTCGGGAAAGTTTTCGTTCGCAAGAAAGCGCATGCATCAGGCCGCGCTGGGAAATACTCTTTCGGATTGCAGAATGTCGCGTGCGTAGGCGAGGCAGGCGGTAATGTCTGCAGGCTCAAGACCGGGATAGTTCGCAAGGATGTCCGCTTCGGACCAGCCATCGGCCATCAGGCCGATGATGAATTCGACGGAAAGACGCGTGCCCCGCACGATGGGCTTGCCGGCAAGGATAGCCGGATCAAGGACAATTCGTTCTTCGGGCATGACGCTTGCTCCTCTGGAATCGAAGATTACGCGAACAACCCGTGGACATACCAGACGGGGCGCGCCGTTTCGCGGCCGTAAAGGCCGGCGCGGAACAGCCAGTAGCGGCGCCCGTCCATATCCTCCACGCGATAATAGTCGCGCGTCGCGCGATCCATGTCCTCCGGCCGCCACCACTCCGGGGCGATCCGTTCCGGTCCCTCCGCCCGCGCCACGTCATGCAGCGCGCGCCGCCAGCGGAAGCGGAGCGGCGGCCCCTCGGGCACTTCGGCCAGCACCTCCACCGGTTCGGGACGGGCAAACAGACGGAGCGGGCGGTCGGGCGGCGTCTCGGCGAGGGATTGGAGCCCCTTCTCCCCTTGCGGGAGAAGGTGGCCCTCCGCGTAAGCGGAGGGTCGGATGAGGGGTCCCCGCCAACATCGCAATCCCCCCTCTCCCGCCCCTTTCGCAAGCGAAAGGGGCACCCTCTCCCGCAAGGGGAGAGGGGAGGTTGATTGACCAAGCGGCTCGGCATGCGAGGCGCGTTCGGGAATATGCGTATCGACCGGCAGGAAGCGGGTGACGCACGAAGGCCCGAGACGGGCGCCGAGCCGGTCGACGAGGCGAGCGAAATCGGCTGCGTCGCCGGCCTCCCCGGCAAGGTCGATCTGGGTCGCGCCGAGCGGCTCCGCACCGAGCACCGACAGGCGAACCATGTCGTAGCCGAAGCCGGCATCCCATTCCGAGCCGATGGCGGCGAGGCGCTCGGCAAGGAGCATGGCCACGGTATCGGCCGCGCGTACGGGGGCTGCGGCGCCGACTCTCACGCGCGAGACCTCCCCGTCGAGGCGGAAGAAGGCCGCTTCGAGGAGGCGGGCGCCGGCCGCGTGCCGCTCCAGCGCCGGCGCCAGCGTGCGGGCGAGCGAGCGCACCGTCTCAAGCAGCGAATCATGGTCGACGACCGGCTCGGCGAAACGCCGCTCGGCGGAAAATTGCGGGGCCGGCCGGCGCGGCGACAAGACCTCGTCCACATGGCCGAGCAGCTGGTCCAGACGGTCGACCAGTCGGGCGCCGAATCGCGCGGCCAACGGCGCCCGCGGCTTGCCGATCAGCTGGCCGACCCGCTTCAGCCCCAGCCGCTGCAGCAGCGCTTCGTCCGCGGCTGCGATGCGGAGCGCCGCCACCGGCAGGGCGGCGACCGCCGCCGCCTCGCCGCCGGCCGGGATCGACCCGCCGCCGCCGTAACGGGCGAGCGCCCAAGCGGCGCCGGCGGTCGAGGCGACGGCGCCCCGCGCTTCAAAGCCTTGCTCCGCGAGGCGGTGAAGGCAATCGGAGAGAAGCGCCGTCTCGCCATCTTCGCCGGCCCGGGCAAAGAGATGGGCGCAGCCGGAAATGTCCAGAAACAGGCCGTGCGGCGGATCGATGGCGACAAGCGGCGTATAGCGGTCGCACCAGTCGGCGACCTTCTCCAGAAGCGCGTGGTCGGCCGCGTCGTCGGCCTCAACCACATGCAGATCGGGAACCGCCCCGCGCGCATCGGCGAGGCTCATGCCCAGACGGATGCCGCGCCGCTCCGCCAGCCGGTCGACGGCGACGACGCGGAGCGCGTTCTTGATCCTCGCGACGACGGCGAGCGGCCGCCCGTCAGGAGGCGCGCCGGAAGCCTCGCCTTGCCGCCGGAACCGGATGAGGCGGTCGGTGGAGAGGCGCGGCAGGAAGAGGCTGAGGATTCGCAGGGCGGTTCTCCCCTCCCCGTTCGGCAAAGCTTCGATCATGGGCGTTCCACTCCACCGTGACGGCGCCCGTGCGCCCGCCGCGGTTCTTTTCGATCGCCACACGCCAGGCCATGCGGCCGACGCCGACGGCATGGCGGCCGATCACTCCGGCCGGGGCCGGTGACAAGGCGAAACGCAGCTCCGCCGCGCTCGGCTCGGCTTCGGATCCGAGCCGCAGGAGAAAACCGGTGACGCCCGTCGCGCGGGCGCGCAGCACGCAGCGGCGCGTCGCGGCGAGGCCGAGCGAAGCCCGCCGCAGCTCGCAGACCGCCAGACCGACGCCGCGGCAGGCGAGCGCCGCCTCGAAGGCCCACAGCGCCTCGTTCTCCGTGCGCGTCGCAACCTCCACGATGCGGGCGGGATCGAGGCCGAGGGCGGCAAGCCCGGGCGCATAAAGTTTTCCCGCCTCGCGGCGCGCATCCGCCTCGCCGATCCAGACGATCGACGGCGACCCGCCTGACCCGGCAAGATGCGCCGCCAGCGCCAGCACGAAGCCGGCCGCAACCCCGCCGTCACGGCTTTCGCCGGCGCGCACCTCATGCAGCGTCGAGAGCGGCAGCCCGCCGGCGAGGAAGGCATCGAGCGGCGGGAGACCGAGCCTGAGGCGCCCCCGCCGCTCGTATGGCCGCGGCCCCGCCGCGGGAACGGCTGGCTCAGCGCCCGCCGGCCCGGCGGCGGAATCCAGCACCAGCCGATCCGGCTCGGCGAGGCGGCCTTCGATGCGGGCAATGTCCCGGCGCAGGCGGCAAAGCTCTGCCTGTGCCGCGGCGGTGACGGCCATGAGGGGTCTCGGCAGATATCTTGTTCTCTATTTGTTCCAAGATTGCGCGAAGGCGGCGCCGAGTCAAGGGAGAGCCCGCCTGTTGCGGCGCAACATCAAGAGTGGGGCAGAAAACCATTCGCCGACTAGCCAAACCTTGAGCCCCCCTGCGAACAGGCGCACAAAAGCCGCATGATTCTCCCGAAGGGAGCTTGAAGATCATGAACACCAGGACAGCAGCAATCATCATCGGCATCGTCTTTCTTGTCGTCGGCGTTCTGGGCTTCATTCCAAACCCGCTCATCTCGCCGACCGGACTCTTCGTCGTGAACGGCGCGCACAATCTCGTCCACATCATCAGCGGGCTCGTCGTCCTGGCCGGCGTCTACAGCTTCGGCAGCGGCCTCGGCCTGAAAATCATCGGCATCGTCTATGCGATCATCGCGGTCCTCGGCCTCCTCATGGGCGGCGACATGCTGCTTGGCATGATCGCGATGAACACGGCGGACCATTGGCTGCATGTGGTGCTCGCCGTCGTGATCCTGGCTGCCGGATTCGGCCTGCCCGACGACGGCAAGTCGCCGGCGATGGCATAACGCGGACTGTCATTTTCCGGAACGCGTGTCCCCGTCGGGGGGCTTGGCATCAGTGCCGCGTGAAGAGCAGCCGAACGGCGAAGGCGCCGAAGATGCCGGCGAACAGCCAGTCGACCAAGCGCATGACCCGCGGCGAGCGTTTTAAGAAACCGGCGAGATGCGCCGCCGAGGCGATCATGGCGGCGCAAAGCGGCAGCGAGATCGCCACGAAGGTCACGCCGAGGAACAGAAGCTTCTTGGCCGCGTGCGGGTCGCCGGCCGCCACGAATTGCGGCAGGAAGGTCACGAAGAACATGATGATTTTCGGGTTGAGGAGATTGACCCCCAACCCCTTCAGCCAGGTGCGGAAGAGCGGCTCGCCGGCGCTCCGCCCCGCCTCCCCGTTCAGGTTCAGGGCCGAGCCGTTGCGCACCGCGTCGACGGCGAGCCACAGAAGATAGAGCGCGCCCACCACCTTCAGGATGAAGAAGGCGGTGGCGCTCGCCGCCAGGAGCGCCGACAGGCCGAGGGCTACGAGCGACGTATGGATCAGCGTGCCGGCCGAGGCGCCGAGCATCGCCGCCATGCCCGCCGCCCGCCCCTGCCGCACCGCCTTGCCGAGGAACAGAGTCATGTCCGGGCCGGGCGTGAAGGTGATGACGAGCACCGCCGCGACATAGGCGGCGAAGACGGGAAGCGCGGGGAAAAAGTCCATGGCTGTCTCCGCGCCGGACCATGCCTTGCGCGCCGCGCCGGCGCCACCTGAATCGCGACAACTCTCTGGGGCCCGAATTTCTTGGCTGTCACGCACCTCCCGGCCCTCGGTCCCTTGCAGGGCTCGAACCGACGGCGGCCTTCCCGTCAAGACAGCGGAATCGCAGGCGAAGATCACCAATCTTCCTCATGCTGACGTGCTCCGCGAAGCGGAGCCTCGAAGCACGCACGAGGGCACTTCCGACGCCTTCTGGAGCCTCCTTCGAGGCTCAGCGGCTTCGCCGCTTCGCTCCTCAGGATCAGGGAAGTGCGGGCGGGCTCTTTGGCTCGGGAGCAAAGCACGGATTGCGACTGCCCCGGCTTGGCGCGATCCCGACCCACAGCCTATAAGCACGCCCACATCCTTCCCAAGCGCCGTGCGAGGACCAATGTCGGACGTGAAGAAGGTCGTGCTCGCCTATTCCGGCGGGCTCGACACCTCGATCATCCTGAAATGGCTGCAGACCACCTACCGATGCGAGGTGGTCACCTTCACCGCCGATCTCGGCCAGGGCGAGGAGCTCGAGCCGGCGCGCAAGAAGGCGGAGCTGCTGGGGATCAAGCAGATTTACGTCGAGGACCTGCGCGAGGAATTCGTGCGCGACTTCGTCTTTCCGATGTTCCGCATGAACGCCCTCTATGAGGGCGTCTATCTGCTCGGCACCTCGATCGCCCGCCCGCTCATCGCCAAGCGGCTCGTCGAGATCGCGGCGGAGACCGGCGCCGACGCGATCGCCCACGGCGCGACCGGCAAGGGCAACGACCAGGTGCGATTCGAGCTGACCGCCTACGCGCTGAACCCCGACATCAGGATCATCGCGCCCTGGCGGGAATGGGAGTTTCGCTCGCGCAGCGATCTCGTCGACTTCGCCGAGAAGCATCAGATCCCGGTGCCGAAGGACAAGCGCGGCGAGGCGCCCTTCTCGGTCGACGCGAACCTCCTCCACTCCTCCTCGGAAGGGAAGGTGCTCGAAGACCCGAACGAGGAGCCGCCGCCCTACGTCTTCCAGCGCACCGTCTCGCCCGAAGAGGCGCCCGACCGGCCGACGACGATCGAAGTCGGCTTCGAACGCGGCGACCCGGTCTCGCTCGACGGCAAAAGGCTTTCGCCAGCCGCTATGCTCGCGGCGCTCAATGATTTCGGCGGCGCCAACGGCATAGGCCGCGTGGACCTGGTGGAGAACCGTTTCGTCGGCATGAAGAGCCGCGGCATCTACGAGACGCCGGGCGGCACGATCCTGCACGTCGCCCACCGGGCGATCGAGTCGCTGACGCTCGACCGCGAGGCGATGCACCTGAAGGACTCGCTGATGCCGCGCTATGCGGAGCTCGTCTATTACGGGTTCTGGTTTGCGCCGGAGCGCGAGATGATCCAGGCAATGGCCGACCGGAGCCAGGCGGAGGTTTCCGGCACGGTCAGGCTCAAGCTCTACAAGGGCAACGTCGCCGTCGTCGGCCGCGCGAGCGAAAACTCGCTCTATTCCGACGCGCTGGTCACCTTCGAGGACGACCGCGGCGCCTACGACCAGCGCGACGCCGCGGGTTTTATCCGGCTGAACGCGCTGCGGCTCAGGACGCTGGCGATGCGGAAGAGGCTGGCGAAGGATTGATCGCTAGCTGGGCGTCGTGGCGGCTACGGTGGCACCCTTTGCGTTCTGCGATCCATTTGGCTCCAGCCTCGGCGACATACTCGATGCGGTTTGAAAGCGCCGATTTCTGCTCGATCAAGGCGCTTGAGGAGCTGGGCCGCGTCCGCCTTTCAGAAAACTTCTTCATGTGCGATTTTCTCTATTCGGAGGTCGCGAATCTCTACGGTATTGCGAACATCCCGACGATCCCGATCTCGCGGTCGCGGCCGGCCGGGAACATGGCTCGCACGCACGAAGCCACTCGGTGGCGTCGGCGTGAGGCCGGCGTCGCGGCCGTCAGACCCGTCCGGTGCGTCCGCCGGGTAATCAGGCGGCCACCGGCAGCGCCGCCGCGTGTGGACCGACGCCATTCGGCACTATACGATCCTCGCAAAATGTCGTCCTCGACAATGGCAAGCAATGAATTCAGCAGGAGGAAGACGAATG
>DASWJZ010000345.1:0-13743 GCA_036396875.1 Propylenella sp. | reverse complement strand
GGGACGGCAAAACCGAACGCTTGCGGGCTGCGTATCAGCCTCTATTCTGGCATCCGCGAGTCAGGGGAGGCATTCCGATGCGCATCCTTCTCGTTCTTCTTGTCATGGCCGGCCTGTCCGGCGCGGCATCCGCCTTCAGTGACACCGACCGGGCTGCCATCCAGAGCACCATTGAGCAGCAGCTTCAGGCGTTTTTGGGCGACGATGCGGCGCGCGCCTATTCCTTTGCGGCGCCGAACATCAGGGCGCGGTTTCCGACAAAGGACATCTTCATGGAGATGGTCCGCAAGGGCTATCCGCAGGTTTACCGGCCGCGGACCTATGCTTTCGGCGAGCTGAAGGAGGAAGCCGGATATCTTGCGCAGGACGTCGACATTGTCGATGCCGATGGCGGCTACTGGACCGCGCGCTACACGCTCGAGCGGCAGCCGGACGGCTCCTGGAAGATCACCGGCTGCTATCTTCTGAAGAAACCGGGTCAGGTCGCGTAGGCGTCAGGCGGACGCGGGGCAGCGTCGCCGGCCGGAAAGACCAGCCGGCAAACCGTGCCGTCCTTCGCCTCCATGGCGAACTCGCCGTCGATCTGGCGGGCAAGCGAGCGGACGATCCTGAGCCCCATGCTTCGCGCGTCTTCGAGCGCAAAGCCCTCCGGCAGGCCGTTGCCGTCATCGGCGACCGTAAGCACGTGCGCGGTGCCTTCCGCCGAGAGGTCGATGCGGATCGTGCCTTTGGGCCGACCGTTGAAGCCGTGCTCAAGCGCGTTGCTGATGAGTTCGGTGACGATCAGCGCCACCGGCACAATTTTTTCCGACGGGATCTTTGCGTCTGCCGCCGAGACGAGACAGACGATATTGCCGGCGCCCGAGGCCTCCAGCACGTCCCGGCAGAGATCCTCGACGAACGGGCCGAACCGCAGCCGGGACCTCGACGGATCGTGCAGCTTGCGATGGATCTTGGAGATGAGCTGCAGGCGGTTCGCGGCTTCGGCGAGCGCCTGGCTCGCCTTTTCGTCCTCCACCTCGGCGCGCTGCAGATTGAGGAGCGCGGATACGATTGCAAGATTGTTTGAGATGCGGTGCTGCAGCTCGCGGAAAAGGGTCTCCCGCTGCTCGGCCAGTTCGGCGCTCTTGCCTTCCTCCTGCCGCAGCCGCTCGAGCGCCTCGTGCATCACATGCACGACGCCGATGTTGACCGCCACGATCCCGATATAGAGGGCGAGGGCGAGCGCCGTGCTGGGATACAGCACGAACGACCACGACGGCGGCAGGAAGAAGAACCAGGACGCCAGCGTCGAGGCGACTCCGACGGCAATCGAGGGCCGCAGCCCGGCGACGAAGGCGGTCAGAATGACGGCCGGGAAAAACGTCAGGAACGGAATGCCGTAAGGAACCTCCTCGGCCACCGCAAAGCGCGTGGCAAGCGCCGCAAGGAATGCCGCGAGCGCGAAGCTCCAGGCCCCGAACGGATTGCCCCGCAGATTGGCCCAACGCAGGTCCATGCCATCTCCTCACGGCCAATCTTGTGCGTAAAGGGTGCAATTTCATGGCAAACAGTGCGGCAATATCGCTGCCCCGGGCGGAGAGCCGGCAAATGCCGCACTGCGCCAGTGTTGCGAGGTGGACGGCATTGCCCTAACGGCACGCCCATGACCGAGCCCGCAGCCCAAGATCACGCCGCCATCCTGATCATCGATTTCGGTTCGCAGGTGACGCAGCTCATCGCCCGGCGCGTCAGGGAAGCGGGCGTCTATTGCGAGGTCGTCCCGTTCGACAAGGCTTCGGAGGCGTTCAAAACGCTGAGGCCGAGAGGCGTGATCCTTTCCGGCGGGCCGGCGTCGGTGCCGGAAGGGGGCAGCCCGCGGGCGCCGCAGGAGGTTTTCGAGGCCGGAATTCCCGTACTCGGCATCTGCTATGGGCAGATGACGATGGCCGAGCAGCTGGGCGGGGAGGTCGAGAGCGGGCATCACCGCGAGTTCGGCCGCGCGATGGTCGAGGTGAAGGCCGGCTCGGCGCTCTTCGACGGTGTTTGGAACCCCGGCGAGAAGCACACCGTCTGGATGAGCCACGGCGATCGGATCACCGCCCTTCCGCCGGGGTTCGCGGCGAAGGGCGCGTCGGAGAATGCGCCGTTTGCCGTGATCGAGGACGAGCGGCGCCGGTTTTACGGGCTGATGTTCCACCCGGAAGTCGTGCATACGCCGGACGGCGGGCGCCTCATCCAGAACTTTGTCCACAAGGTCGCCGGCCTCGCCGGCGACTGGACGATGGCGCGCTTCAGGGATGAGGCGATTGCGAGGATCCGCGCCGATGTCGGGCGGGGGCGCGTGATCTGCGGCCTCTCGGGCGGCGTCGATTCGGCGGTGGCGGCGGTGCTCATCCACGAAGCGGTCGGCGACCAGCTCACCTGCATCTTCGTCGACCACGGCCTGTTGCGGCAGAACGAGGCGGAGGAGGTCGTTTCGCTGTTCCGCGGCCATTACAACATTCCGCTCGTCCACGCGGACGCTTCCGAGATCTTCCTGTCGGCGCTTGCCGGCGTGGCTGACCCGGAGACCAAGCGCAAGACGATCGGGCGCCTCTTCGTCGAGACGTTCGAGGCGGAGGCGGAGAAGATCGGCGGCGCCGATTTTCTTGCGCAGGGAACGCTTTATCCGGACGTGATCGAGTCGGTTTCGTTCACCGGCGGGCCCTCGGTGACGATCAAGTCGCACCATAATGTCGGCGGGCTGCCGGAGCGCATGAACATGCGGCTCGTCGAGCCGCTCCGCATGCTGTTCAAGGATGAAGTGCGCGCGCTCGGGCGCGAGCTCGGCCTGCCGGAGGCCTTCGTCGGGCGTCATCCTTTCCCGGGGCCCGGTCTCGCCATCCGCGTCCCCGGCGCGGTGACGCGCGAAAAACTCGATATCCTGCGGAAGGCCGACGCAATCTATCTCGACGAGATCAGGAAGGCCGGCCTCTACGATGCCATCTGGCAGGCCTTTGCGGTGCTCCTGCCGGTGCAGTCGGTCGGCGTGATGGGCGATCATCGCACTTACGATTTCGTGCTGGCGCTCCGCGCCGTCACATCGCTCGACGGCATGACCGCCGATTTCTATCCCTTCGACATGAGCTTTTTGGGCGGCGCGGCGACCCGAATCATCAATGAAGTGAGGGGGATCAACCGTGTAGTCTACGACGTGACGTCGAAGCCGCCCGGCACCATCGAGTGGGAATGAGGGGGGACGCTTTGGCGTACTGCGGCGCAGGTTTTCGCAGAAAGAACAATAACTTGAGCTCTCACGGTGTTTTGGTCGAGGCCCGCGGGCTCGCCCCGGCTCGCTCGGCACCCATTGCAATTTGGACCGTCGCGGCCTATGTCCAACAGAATCCAATTTTGTTGGACATCGAGGCGACCCATGGGAAAGACATCAACGGGCAAGCTGGCAGGGCGCAAGACGAGGCCGCTGGGAAAAAGCTCTCCCGAGGGCGTAGCGGGACGGACAAAAGCCGCGCAGCATGGTGCGAAAACCGACGAGTTTGGCCTCAGCAAGACGCGATTTGATGCGGTCATGCGGGCAGCGGAGCAATCCGGTCTACTGAAAGGGAAAAGCGGCCGGATCGGGGGCAGAGTGAGCCCCGCGCTGGTCAAGCAGGCCAAGCGGCAAACGGGTATCGAGACCGATACGGATCTGATTGAGTTTGCGTTGGCCTCGGTCGCGCTTGAAGACAACTTCGCGGACACGTTCAGAGAGTCTCGCGGCAAGGTCGACCGTCGGCTGAAGCTCGGCTTTTGAGGTGGCGGCGTTCGATTTCGACGCAGCGCGACGCTGGGCTCGGTTCGATCCGCAGAGGACGCTAGCACGACGAAGCGACGAAGAACTTCCGTTCGTCTATGCGAGGCGCATTGGCGGGCAGGGGCTTCTGCTCGATACGTGCGTCTATATCGATCAGATGCAGGATCGTTCGCCGGCTGTTCTGGATAATCTGATCGCGCAGCGGCAGATCAACCACTCGACTGTTGCGATCCAGGAGCTGATGCATACGGTCGGCGTGTTGAGCCCGTCGGACCCGCGAACGCCGGGCGTCGTTGCTGAAATCGGCAAGCAGATTAGGGCTATGCCGCCGCACCGGGTCTTTGCACCCGATGTAGAGGTGCTGGGAAGAGCAGCGCTGTTGTCGGGAATCCTGTGCCGCCTCCAAGGATACGGGAAGGATGGTAAACTGCGTGCGCTTCAGGACTGCGTACTGTTCCTACAGGCGCAGAAGCTCGGCCTGATCGTGCTCACCGCGAATGTTGGTGATTTCGATGTCCTGCGCCAGCTGATTCCGGCGGGACGGGCACTTTTCTACCGCCGGAGATAGGGTCGACGCGGGCGCGGGTATGGGCCGGCTATTTGGCCGTACGCCCCTTTCGGCGCGAAAAGCGCTTCGCGAGCGCAGCAAGTTCTTTGGCGATCGCCGCCGCGTCGATGGCTGACGGGTCGAAACCCGGACCGCGCCACTCGATCATCTCGTCGTGACGCTCGTGCTGCGGGTCGTTGATCGCTTCCAGATACTCGGCATAGCCCCACGGCCCGCCGACATCCTCCGGCGGGCATTGCCCTTCTGCAGTGACGAGACGCGGATAGACCACCCCCGGGTCAGCATCGGCGATCGCCTCGACCACGACGGTGTGCTCCCAGCCGTCGCCGAAATCGTAGGCGTATTGAAACGCGGTCGTGTTTCCTCCCGCGATGAGATCGGCGAGTGTGGCCTTCTTGGCTGGAAGAGGGTCGTCGTCCGTGAACACGCCGTCGGGATCGGGGATGCCCCAGGCCATGTCGTCGAGCCGGAACTCGTAGAGATGATAGTTCTCCCAGCCCATCACGACCTGGATGACGAGGTGAAGGTCGTCGAGGCGGATTGAGAGCGGCACCTCGATCAGGCGCACCACAGCCGGCGTCACGTCATCGAGCGTGATTCTCAGGCGGGCGATTCTGGTCATGAATGCGGTCTCCTGCGTCGTATTGAGCTGCGCCAGCGACGGTAAGGCCGCTCGGGTCAAAGTCGTCGCGCGTTGAGATATCATGCGCCCTGAACGGGCGTGCGCCGAAATGGCTGCAGCGGCCGAGGAGGAGGGGGTGCCGGATACAGCCCTGCGGAACGCCTGCGTCACCGCTTCGACATCGGAGGCCGGAGGCGCGGTCGCAGGTCGATCGCGAAGACCCGAAGGGCAGGCGTCTCCACCGCGCGCGCCCGCGCCAAGCCGCGGGCCGACGGACCGCAGCGCAAAAACTGTGGAGATCGCGCCGGTCGCGCTTGCGCTTCGAAATTCCACCCAAAAGCCGTGCGTATTTGACGCGAATCAAATACCATATCGAAAAGTCGGCTAAACGGTTTGAAGCCTAGATTTTGCGGGCCGGCGTTCTTACTTCCTTCCTGACCGGCTCCGAACTTTTCGGCGCGTTGCGCATTACCCGACAAAGCCGCTCAAGACGGCGCGGGGAGGAGGCAAGAGATGTCGGATATGTCCAAGCTCAAGAAGCGCATGAGCGTCATCGCGGCGGACGGCCGATGCATCGGCTTCGTGGCGCGGATGGCGGGTCCGGACAAGGTGCGTCTGACCAGCCTGACGGCCGGCCACGGCTACGATCACATCATCCCGGTCGCCTGGATCAGCGGCATCGACAAGTACGTGTATCTCAACAAGGCGAGCCGCTTCGTCGGCGACAACTGGATGAACGCCAAGGTCGCGCCGGTGCGCCAAATGCCGAGCGCCGCGGCGGCCGTCGAGCCTGCCGGCGTCGAACGCGCTTTCCAAAGGCCGGAGGCGGCTTAGGGAAGTCTCCTCGGCCGCGTCCCGGCGCCGTTCCGTCGTGAGGCGGGCTAAGTCGCGCGGTCTGGTGCGATCGGATCGCCCATCGGCACGATTTCGTAATGGCCGAGGCCGGCAATGACGGCAGGGTCGTTGGCGGTAAGGGCGCGCGCCTCGGATTCGTCGCTGGCTTTGAGGACGCCGAGGCCGAAGACGCCGGCAGGATCGAATACCGGGCCGAAAAGAAAACCGGCGCCCTTCTCGATGAGCCCCCGGCAATAGGCGGCGTGACGCTCCATCACCTCGCGTTCAGAGTCCGAAATGTCGTAGGCGAAGGTCGGGCGGATCGGGATCAGCCTGAGCATGAAATGCTGCATTAGCCTCTCCCTCGCTGTTCCCGCCACGGCGACTCCGAGCCGGACAAAGCCGCAACCCGCTCTTGATAGCGCCGCAGCAGGCCGGGCCAGCCCTGGTCGGAGCCGATGGCGCCGCGGACCTCGTCCGCCCGGTCGCCAAAGCGCTCAAGATTGCGATGTTCGAGCAGGACTTTGGTCTGTCCCTTTCCAGCCGGCACGAAGCGGATTTCCAGCTCGGTCAGGAGATTGGGATCGTAGCGGAAGTCCGCGCCAAGCTGCCACCCGAGCACAATGCGCGACGGCGCCTCCCAGACCAGCACTTTCCCCCAGTCGCACTCGCTGCCGTCCTCGCCCCGCTCGAACCAACGCCCGCCGGGCTTCGGTTCGATTGAGACATCCTTCTGGGGCGAACTGCCGATCGAAAACGACGGGTTCCACCACCGCCCGATGCGCGCCGTGAAGACTTCGAATGCAAGAGCCGGGGTCGCCTGGACGATGATTTCCGCCCGCACCGGCGCAGGCACAATGGTCATCCTGTCCATCACTCAACCTCCCGGTTTTCCTCGACCTCGTCTCGAAAATTTTCCAGCCGATCCGTCCAGAACCGGTCGAACCAGGCGCGGATCGCGCCGAGCCCCGCCGGGTCGATGCAATAGATACGCCGCGCGCCGTCCGCCCGGTCCGTCACCAGCCCGGCCGCTTTCAGAACCTTGAGATGCTGCGACACCGCGGGCCGGCTCACGCGCATGCCGCGCGCGATCTCGCCCACCGGTTTCGGACCGGCCGCCAGCCGCTCCAGAATCACCCGCCGCGTCGAATCGCCGAGGACGGCAAGGGCCCGATCTGCGTTAGCCATGACTAACGGTAAGTCACAACTTACGCGAAGTCAACGCGCCCAACGATTTCGTGAATCACGGAACGGTGTCCGGGACCGATCGATTGGGGCCAGTATCACGGGGGGAACAAGGAGGGATTCATGCGCGCCAAGCTCTTTCTGTCCATCGCCACGTTCGCCTGCGCGGCCTCGGCATGCGGCGCATCGGCGATCGACGAAGTCATCGAGTCGGAGGAAGCACGGTTCCACGTCCGGACGATTGCCGACGGACTGGAGCATCCTTGGGGTATCGCATTTCTTCCCGATGGCGGCGCCCTGGTGACCGAGCGCGCCGGACGGCTGCGTCATCTGTCGCCGGACGGCGAAGTATCGGAACCTTTGTCGGGCGTGCCGGAAGTGGATGCCCGCGGGCAGGGCGGCCTGCTCGACGTCGCTCTCGACCCCGCCTTCGCGGAGAATCGGCTCGTCTATCTGAGCTTTTCAGAGCCGGGGGAGGGCGGCACTAACTCCACCGCCGTGGCCCGCGGGCGGCTGAGCGAGAATCTGACGGGCCTCAGCGAGCTGGAAGTCATCTTTTCCCAGCAGCCGAAGCTCCCGAGCACCAAGCATTTCGGCTCGCGGCTGGCTTTCGACCGGGACGGGTACCTTTTTGTGACGCTCGGCGAGCGCTCGGAACCGAGGTTCCGCGAGCAGGCGCAGGATCTCGACTCGCATCTCGGCAAGGTCGTGCGGATTCGACCGGACGGCTCGGTACCGGACGACAATCCGTTCGTCGGGCGGGACGGCGCGCTGCCGGAAATCTGGTCCTACGGACACCGCAACATCCAGGCCGCGGCGATCCATCCGGAGACCGGCATGCTCTGGGAGATCGAGCACGGGCCGCGCGGCGGCGATGAGCTCAACATTCCCGAGCCGGGCAAGAATTACGGGTGGCCGGTGGTCTCCTACGGCGTCAACTACAGCGGAACGCCGGTCGGCAGCGGCGAGGCGACCGGTCCCGGCTTCGAAGACCCGATCTACCAGTGGACGCCCGTCATCGCGCCATCCGGCATGACCTTCTACACCGGCGAGGCCTTCCCGGAATGGCATGGCGATCTCTTCGTCGGCGGACTCGCCTCGACGGCGCTCGTGCGGCTTGAGCTGGACGGGAATGCCGTGACGCACGAGGAGCGTCTTCTGGAGGACGCCGACCGGCGCATTCGGGACGTGGTGGAGGGGCCTGACGGCGCTCTGTACCTGTTGACGGATGAAGATAACGGCGAGGTTCTGAAGATCGAGCCGGCTGTCGCGGCGACCGACTAACGCCCGGCGCCGGTAGCGCCGTCGCTTTGTCCGCGACCGGCGGAATCTTGCCAGCCGAAGCCGGCTGGGTTAGCCAGACGCGCGGCGGTCTGTCCGGCCGCCCGGAGCGCCGATGATAGTTCTCATCCTTGGCTTGATCGTTTTCCTCGGCGTTCATTCGGTCCGCATCGTGGCGGAGGAGCGGCGCCAGGCCATGATGGCGCGCGTCGGCGAGGGGCCCTGGAAGGCGATCTACTCGCTCGCCTCGCTCGTCGGGCTCGTTCTGATAGTCTGGGGCTACGGCCTTTCGCGGCTCGATCCGGTGGTACTCTGGGAGCCGCCGGTCTGGACCAGGCATATCGCGATACTTCTCAATCTCGTCGCCTTCATCCTGTTCGCCGTCTTCCTTCTCCCCGCAGGCCGCCTGAAGGCGCGGCTCGGCCATCCGATGATCCTCGCAGTCAAAGTCTGGGCGATCGCCCACCTCATCGCCAACGGGACGCTGGCCGACCTGGTCCTGTTCGGCTCGTTCCTCGGCTGGGCCGTGTTCGATTTCCGCGCGAGCCGCATGCGCGACAAGGCGACCGGGGTCGTCCCGATTGCCGGAGTTCTGCGGAACGACATCCTCGCCGTCGCCCTCGGCGCCGTGGTCTGGGCGGCATTTCTGTGGCGCGTGCACGCCTGGCTCATCGGCGTAAGCCCGCTCGCCTGAGGCCGATGTCCATGCAGGGCGCCGAGCGCCGGATTACCGCCGTCGACATCGCCCAGCGCAAGGGCGGCGAGAAGATCGTCGCGCTGACCGCCTACCATGCCCACACGGCGGGGATCGTTGACCGCTACTGCGACTTTATCCTGGTTGGCGATTCCCTCGGCATGGTCATGCACGGCCTCGAGACGACGCTGCCGGTGACGCTCGAAATGATGATCCTGCAGGGGAGGGCCGTGATGCGCGGGTCGAAGCGCGCGCTGGTCGTGGTGGACATGCCCTTCGGCTCCTACGAGGAGCGGCCGGAGCAGGCCTTCCACAACGCCTCGCGCGTGCTGAAGGAGACCGGCGCGGGGGCGATCAAGCTGGAGGGCGGCGCGCATATGGCGGAGACGGTTTCCTTCCTCGTCCGCCGCGGCGTCCCCGTGATGGGCCATGTCGGCCTCACCCCGCAGGCAGTGAACACGATGGGCGGGTTCCGCGTGCAGGGGCGGAGCGAGGAAGGCCAGCGCCTTCTGGAGGATGACGCGCGCGCCGTCGCCGTCGCCGGAGCCTTCGCCATCGTGCTTGAGGGCATCGTCGAGCCGGTCGCCCGCGCCATCACGGGATCGATCGTTGCGCCGACCATCGGCATCGGCGCATCGCCCGCCTGCGATGGCCAGATCCTCGTGCTGGAAGACATGCTGGGGCTGAGCGCCTGGGCGCCGAAATTCGTAAAGCGGTTCGGCGCCTTGCGCGAGCATATCGAGGAGGCCGTGTCGAGCTACGCCGGCGAGGTTCGCGCCGGCACCTTCCCCGGCCCGGACCATGTCTACCAGCCGCGGAAGCCGGGCGCGCGCTGAGCCCCCGGGCCGTTGCCTATGCATGGCAAAGCCAGTAGGGTCCGCGCCGCTTCGCGGTCTTGATTTCGGCGGGGCCAGACGCGCGGCGAATTACCTGAACACCGAACCCATTTCCGATGGCCAACGACGACCGCCGATCCGAGCAATTTGTCCGTGAAGTCGACGAGGAGCTGCGCCGCGATCAGCTGAAGGCGCTGTGGAACCGGTTTGCTCCGGTCATCATCGGCGCCTGCGTGCTGATCGTCGTCATCACCGCCGGTTATCGCGGCTTCATCTGGTGGCAGGAGCTGCGGGCGGCCCGCGCCGGCGACCGTTTCATGGCGGCGCTCGAGGAGATCGAGAGCGGCGACCGGGCAAGGGGAGAGGCGGAACTCAAGGCGATAAGCGAGGAGGGCGGCCGGGGCTATGCCGCCCTCGCGCGGCTGCGGCTTGCCGGGGCACAGGCGGCGAGCGGCGACAAGGCCGCCGGGCTGCAGGCCTACGACGCCGTCGTGAACGACACTTCGGTGCCCGGTCCGCTCCGCTCCCTCGCGAGTATCCGTGGGGCGCTGATCGCGCTCGACATCGGCGATGCGGCGGGCGCCAAGGAGCGCGCTTTGCCGCTTAACGAGCCGGGGAATCCCTGGCGTCACGCGGCGCGCGAAATTCTCGGCACGGCTGCCTACGAGAGCGGCGAGCTGCGGCAGGCGCGCGACTATTTTGCCGAGATCCAGCAGGATGCGGAATCGCCGGCCGACCTCTGGATCCGCTCCGGAATGATGGTGTCGCTAATCGACGGCCAGCTTCCCGCCGGCGGCAACCCGGAGAATGCGGCGGAGGGAGAGGGCGAGCCGGCAGGCGGCAGCGACCCGGCTTCCGCGCCGGATTCGCAGAATCCGACGCCCGAGGCGGAAATTCCGCCGCAATGACGAGGCAGTGCCGTCGATCATGACGAAGACGATTCCCCTTCCAGCAGTCCTGACAATTGCCGTTCTGGCGGCGGCCATCGGCGGCTGCAGCGCGATCAGCGGTCTCAATCCCTTCCGGCAGAAGGAAGAAATCCTGCCCGGCGAACGCCGCGCGGTGCTGCAGCAGAGCGGCGACGAGACGACCGGCGGCACGCCGCAGATCGCTGCGGCCGCAGCTCTCGGCGACTGGTCGCAGCCGGGCGGAGACGCCGCCAATTCTCCGGGAAACGTCAGCATTGGGGGAACGTCGGCCGCTTCGGCCTGGCGGGTGCGCGCCGTCGACAAGGCGAGCAAGCGCAATGTCCGCCCGTCGGTCCCCCCGATCGTCCATGGCGGGCGCATCTACGTCTACGACACAAGCGGGACGGTCGCCGCGTTGGCGCCGGGCGGCGGCAGGGCGTGGTCCGTATCTCTGGCTCCCGAAGGCGAGAAGAGCCGTCCGAGCGGCGGCGGCATCGCCGCATCCGGGAACGCCATATTCGCCGCCACCGGCTTCGGCGAGTTGGTGGCGCTCGACGCCGCCGCCGGCTCCCGCATCTGGACCTTCAAGATGAGCGCGCCGGCGCATTCGGCGCCGACCGCGGCGGGCGGCAAGGTCTATGTCGTCAGCGCGACCAACGTGCTCCACGCCGTCAACCAGGCCGACGGGACTGAGGCGTGGCAATATTCCGGCATTCCGGAGACGGCGGGCGTGATCTCCGCGGCCAGTCCGGCGGTGAGCGGAGGCACTGTGGTGGTTCCGTATTCGTCGGGCGAGGTGACGGCCTTCGACACCGAGAGCGGAGAGCTGAGATGGGCCGATGCGGTCGTGCGGTCGACCCGCACGCTTGCCGTTTCCGGCCTGAACGACGTCGCCGCGAGCCCCGTCATCCATGACGGCGTCGTGTACGCTACCGGCGTTTCCGGCCGCACCATCGCGGTGAGCCTGGCAAGCGGCGAGCGCCTGTGGGAACAGAACATCGGCAGTTCGTCGACGCCGGCTGTCTCCGGCAATGCGATCTTCATCGTCGATCTGCAGGACAATATGGTTGCGCTCGACCGCCGGACCGGAACGGCCTTCTGGCGGACCGCTCTGCCGGTCGTGCGGAAGAAGCGGTTTTTCTCCGTGTGGGCGGGGCCGACCCTTGCCGGCGGCATCCTGTGGGCGGTGTCCAACGACCGCAAGATGATCGGCGTTGACCCGGCGACGGGAAACATCATCGTGGACCGCGAGATGCCGAGCCCGGCCTACGTCAAGCCCATCGCAGCGGGCGGCCAGCTTCTCGTCCTATCCGCCGACGGCTCGCTCACCGCCTACAGATAGGCGGCCGCGATGGCCTTCACCGTCGCGATCGTCGGGCGGCCAAATGTCGGAAAGTCAACCCTTTTCAACCGGCTCGCCGGCCGACGTCTGGCGCTGGTCCACGATCTTCCCGGCGTCACCCGGGACCGGCGCGAGGCCGACGTGGAGGCGGGCGGTCTCCGCTTCCGGCTGATCGACACGGCCGGACTGCAGGAGGCGGAACCTGAAAGTCTTGCTGGCCGCATGCGCCGGCAGACGCAGTCGGCCGTCGGCGATGCTGATCTCGTCCTCTTCGTCATCGATGCACGCGCCGGTCTGACGCCGGCCGACGAGCATTTCGCCGGCGTCCTTCGCACCTCCGGCAAACCGGTCGCGCTCATCGCCAACAAGGCGGAGAGCAGCGCTGCCGAGGCGGGAATCCTCGAGGCCTATTCGCTCGGCTTCGGCGACCCGATCCCGGTCTCCGCCGAGCACGGGATCGGACTCGCGGACATCCTCGATGCAGTGCGCGGCGCCATCCACGCCGGGGCGCCGGCGGGTCTGCCGGGCGACGACGAGGCAAAGGAGGAGAAGCCGCTCCACGTTGCGGTCATCGGCAGGCCGAACGCCGGAAAGTCGACGCTCGTCAACCGCCTGATCGGTGAGGAGCGTCTGCTGACGGGCCCGGAAGCCGGGATTACGCGCGATGCGATCGCGGTGGACTGGCGCTGGCGGGGCCGCGCCTTCCGGCTGGCGGACACCGCCGGCATCCGTCGACGCGCGAAGGTGGTCGAAAAGCTGGAGAAGCTGTCGGTCGGAGACGCGCTCCGGGCCGTCCGCTTCGCCGAAGCAGTGGTCCTCGTCATGGACGCCGCGCAGCCGCTTGAAAAACAGGATCTGCAGCTTGCAGACCTCGTCGCGGAGGAGGGGAGGGCGCTGGTTCTGGCGCTGAACAAATGGGATCTTGTGACCAACCCGGAGGAGAAACTAAGGGAGCTGCACGCCGATCTCCAAGAGACGCTGGCGCAGCTGCGCGGCGTGCCGATGGTGCCGGTCTCCGCGCGCACCGGCAGCGGGCTCGATCGCCTGATGGAAACGGTCGTGGATATCGATGCGGTCTGGAACAGGCGCATCCCTACCGCGGCGCTGAACCGCTGGCTGACCGGGATGACCGAACGGCATCCGCCGCCCGCGATATCGGGCCGCCGGCTCAAACTGAAATACCTGACGCAGTCGCGGACGCGGCCGCCGACCTTCTATCTTTCCGCCTCCCGCCCGGAGGCGCTGCCGGATTCCTATCGCCGCTATCTGGTCAACAGCCTGCGCGAGGATTTCGGTCTGGCCGGAGTACCCATACGGCTGATGGTGAGGGCGGAAAAAAACCCTTACGAAGGACGACGGAAAAAGGCGTAGGCTCGCGATTAGGTACAAGAATGTGTACATGTCAGCCATGCGTGCGACATCTTTCAGCGAACTGCGCCGGAACCTCGCCAAAGAACTTGACCGGGTAGCCGAGGACCACGAGCCGGTTATCGTAACCCGTGGAAAGGGAAAACCGCCGGCGGTCATCCTGTCGCTTGAGGACTTCGGCCTACGAAGAGACGGATTACCTTCTGCGCAGCCCGAAGAATGCTAGGCGTCTCCTGCGGTCGATTGCGGAACTGGAGCACGGCGGAGGAACGGTCCGCAAGCTCATCGAGTGAACATCACTTTCACCGGGCGATGCCTGGCAGGATTATCTGC
>DASWJZ010000344.1:0-3494 GCA_036396875.1 Propylenella sp. | reverse complement strand
ATCGGCCCGGACGAATTCATGCCGCCGACCAACCCGGTCCTGATCCGCAGCGGGTCGGAGGTCATCCTCTTCGACACCGGCTCGGGAGGTGAGTTCCAGCCGGAGACATCCGGCCGGCTGGCAGAGAATCTGAGCGCCACGGGGATCGCAGCGGAGAGCATCACCAAGGTCGTGTTCACGCATGCCCATCCGGACCATGTCTACGGGACGGTCATGGAGGCCGGCCTGCGCTACCCGAACGCCGTTCACTACGTCGCCGCGGCGGAGTGGGATTTCTGGATGGACCCCGACCTCAAGTCAAAAATGCCCGAGGACATGCATGCCTTTGTCGACGGGGCGCAGAAGCATCTCTCCGGCGTCGAGGACAAGGTGACGATGCTGAATCCGGGCGACGACGTGGTGACCGGCATTCGCGTGCTCGACACGGCGGGTCACACGCCCGGCCACATCTCCTTCGAGATCGCCGGCGATGAAGGCTTGATTCTTGTCGGCGACGCCATTGCCGAACCGGCGGTATTCTTCCCGCATCCGGAATGGCGGTTCGGCTTCGACGGCATTCCGGACCTGGCTATCGAGAAGCGCCGGGCGCTGCTCGACCGGGCGGCGACGGACAGGGTCAAGATGATCGGGTTCCACTGGCCGTATCCGGGGGTCGCATACGCCGAGCGGAAGAACGGCGGTTACGTCTACGCGCCGGCCGCATAACCGGCGTTGACACGCGCCCTGCCTTCTGGCGGGGCGCGGCGCGCGAAAGACGCGTTCGTCAGTCCGCCGGCGGACGGTTGTGCCGGCGCTTGATCAGCTCCTTCGCCGTCTCCACCGCCACCGCCGCGTCGCGGCAATAGGCGTCGGCGCCGACCGCCTTGCCGAACTCCTCGTTCAGCGGGGCGCCGCCGACGAGCACGATGTAGTCGTCGCGAATGCCCTTCTCCTTCATCGTGTCGATGACGACCTTCATATAGGGCATCGTGGTGGTCAAAAGCGCCGACATGCCGACGATGTCGGGCTGGTGCTCCTCCATTGCCGCCAGATAGTTCTCGACCGGGTTGTTGATTCCGATGTTGATCACTTCGAAGCCGGCGCCCTCCATCATCATGGCGACGAGGTTCTTGCCGATGTCGTGGATGTCGCCCTTCACGGTGCCGATCACCATCTTGCCGATTTTCGGGGCGCCGGTCTCGGCAAGCAGCGGGCGCAGGATTGTCATCCCCGCCTTCATGGCGTTGGCGGAGAGCAGAACCTCCGGCACGAACAGGATGCCGTCGCGAAAGTCCTCGCCGACGATCCGCATGCCTTCGACAAGCGCTTTCGTCAGCACGTCGTAGGGCGTCCAGCCGCGCTCCAGCAGGATGTGGACGCTTTGCTGGATCTCCTCGAGCAGCCCGTCATAGAGGTCGTCGTGCATCTGGGCGACGAGGTCGTCGTCGGAGAGCGATGCAAGATCGATATCGTCGTCGGCCATCCCGGCGGCTCCGCAACAAAAGCGCCGCTACGAAGGCGGCGGCCGGCGAGCATTATAGGGCGGGCGCCCGCCTGAAAACCCCGCTCAGAAGCGACGCGGGCCGCATGGTCTGCGACGCGGTCCCGGCTGCCTCAGGTGGCGGCGGCAAGCGCGGCCCGATGCGCCTCAGCCAGTTCGGCCATGCCGGTGAAGCGGAAATCGGTGTGGGGCGTGACACCGGGGTTCATCGTCGCGCCGAAGCCGCCCTCGGCGTGCCGGCGATGGATCAAGCACGAGGCGAGACCGAGCTCGTTGGCGGGCCTGTGGTCATGGAACAGGCTCTCCGCCGTATGCAGAATGTGCTCTTTCGCGACGCCTCGGGCCGAGAGCTTCTCAAGCATATATTCGAAATTGCGCAAGTCGGGCTTGTAGGAGCCGATGTCCTCCGCAGTGAAAACCGCGTCGAACGCGACCGCGAGCTTGCGGTTCGCAAAGGCGAACGACTCGTTGTCGACGTTGGACAGGATCACGAGCTTGTAATGCTGCTGCAGATACCGCAATGCCGCGACGGAATCGTCGAAGGCCGACCAGTCGCGCACCGTGCGACCGTAGTCGAGGCATTCATCCCACCCGACGGGCACGCCCCAATCCTCGGCGAGGCGCTTGTAAACGACGGCGAGGAGTTCGCTATAGCGCTTGCCAGGCGTGATGATCTGCTGCGCGGATTCGTGGCGCGCATGCGCCTCCAGCACCTCGTCGCGCGAGAGCGGCGCGCCGACCTTCGAAACGAGTTGCCGCAGCGCGGCGAAAATGCCGCCCTCCCAGTCGATGAGCGTGCCGTAGCAATCGAAGGTCAGAACTTTGAAATCGGTCAAACGCATGCCTCGGTCTTTCCGTGCGGTTTCCGGTCGCCGAGCGGCGGCCGGTCGAGGGATCGCATCGGCTAGAGCATGGGCGCGGCAGAAAGCCAAGCGCTGCGGACGAAGGGTCGGCAACCCCGGCAGCCCCCCGGCTTCCGCGGCACTTGTCCATCCCGCGCCACGTCCTGCCGCTTTGCGGCGCTCTTGCCGGGAAGAGCCGCGCATAGGGTCCGCGGAACCACATTCGTTCCCGTGTAAGGATCAGCCATGGCGATCACCGATTCCGGCCAGGGGCAGGAGGCCGGCGAGGGCCGTCGACGGCGCGGACGGAGCGGCGGAGCCGAGGCGCGGCGCGCGCTCCGCCAGGGCGCCGCGGCGGTTCAGCTCCCCTTCATCCGCCGCCGGCTCGCGAACTATGAGGTGCTCGACGAGGAGGGGCTCGCGCTCATCGAGGCGAACGCCGATCTGATCCTCGAGGAAATCGGCATCGAGTTCCGCGACGACGAGGAAGCGCTTGCGCTTTGGCGCGAGGCGGGCGCCGACGTGAAGGGCACGCGCGTGCACTTTCCGGAGGGGCTCTGCCGCAGCCTGCTGAAGACCGCCCCGCGGGTCTTCACGCAGCATGCGCGCAACCCGGAGCGCAGCGTCGAGATCGGCGGCAATGCGACCGTCTTCGCGCCGGTCTACGGCCCGCCTTTCGTGCGCGACCTCGACAAAGGCCGCCGCTACGGCACGATCGAGGATTTCCGCAGTTTCGTGAAGCTCGCCTATCAGGCGCCCGCGATCCACCATTCCGGCGGGACGGTGTGTGAGCCGGTCGACGTGCCCGTCAACAAGCGGCACCTCGACATGGTCTATTCACACATCCGCTATTCCGACAAACCCTTCATGGGGTCGGTGACGCACCCGGAGCGCGCGGCGGATTCCGTCGCCATGGCGGAGATGGTTTTCGGCAAGGCGTTCGTCGCCGAGAACTGCGTGATGATCTCACTGATCAACGCCAATTCTCCGATGGTCTTCGACGGCACCATGCTCGGCGCGCTGAAAGTCTATGCGCGCGCGGGGCAGGGGACGATCGTCACGCCGTTCATCCTGGCGGGCGCCATGTCGCCGGTCACGGTCGCCGGAACGCTGGCGCAGGTGCTGGCGGAAGTGCTGGCGGGCACGGCGCTGACGCAGCTCTGCCGGCCGGG
>DASWJZ010000343.1:0-4250 GCA_036396875.1 Propylenella sp. | reverse complement strand
CGCCGCCATTTCTCGCAATCCGCTGGCCGATCGCCTTGGAGTCCTTGCGCCCTTCCTTGGTCAGCGCACGCTCGTGGTCGCGCTCGCCGGGTCGCGCGCGCTCGGCCTTGGCGTGGCGGAGGAGAAGGAGCCGGGGCATTCGGGACTGGGTAGCGCGGCCGGAGCGGGCCGGCAAGCGCGGCGGACGCTATAGAAGCTTTCGAAATCGGCGGAACTCCGCCTGGCCGGGCGGAACCCCGGGGCGCGCGCCCGCCGTTGAGACTTCTCCGGAAACCGAGGTTTGACGCGGGCAAATGCCCCCCATGTTCGCCGGCGCCTACGCGCTGAGCGGTGAAATCAGCCGATCGGATGCTGACCGCTAATCGCTTGGCGGACTTTGGTCTGCCTCGGCAGCATCCGTCTCGCCGAGCAGTCGCTCGAAGTCCTCGAGAACATTGGCGATGAGCGTCTTGCGGCGTGTATCCTGAGCTTCCGAGGTGGCTGCAAGGAGCGTGAGGAGATAACGGGCCTTCTCGGCCGCCTCGAACCAGTTGGCAGCAGGTGCGGCAACCAGAAACTTTTCGAGTTCGTCCTGGCGGGCCTTCAGCTTTGCCCGATCCGCGGCAACATCGCTCACCAGCCGGCGCAACTCGGTCGCCTTCTGCGCCGCCATCCCGCGGCGCTTGTCGAGGTCGATGGGGCGCTCCGTCATGACCGGCCGCCCAAAAGGCCGGAGCCATCCACGGCATCGATTGCTCCGCTCAGTACCGCAGGCGCCCCCGTTCCGAGCATTACCGGCAGTGCTGCGGCGAAAAGCAGATATGCGCGCGCGGTGTCCGGGACAACGTTTGTCGACCTCAGCGGAATCGTTTTCGCTTTCATGTCCTGCGGCGTCACGGCGGCTACCTCTTCTCAGCACCGCTTCTTGCCGCGCGAACCAGCGACGCGTCGATGCGGGCGAGTTGATATGAATGCGGTCCGCGGCCCCGCAGCGGAAGCACGATCGACATCGACACCATGCGGTAGGCCGGGAAAGAGAGTCCTTCTATCAGCTCCTCGACCGTTTCCACCTCGTATGTCCCTGCCGGCTGCTCGCGACCGAGCCCTTCGACAAAGAACGGCTCGACGAAGGTGACGGATTCGCGCGCAATACGTTCGCTCATCCGAAATAGCGGAGCCTGGAGCCGACATCTCTCAGCCAGAGCTCGACGTCCCCCGTGGTCTGATGATGGGAAAGACTGTAGCACTCTTCGACGGCAGCGATCATTTCGCCGGTGCTCCTATCCGCATAATCGTGAGTCGGTCAGCCGGTCCCATTTGGCTGCCGCAGAGCTTCGCCGATCAGCCTCTGTCCGCGGCGGTGAGACGCTACACCCGAGCATTCGATATGGAGACTCGGCTGCGCAATACAAGGAAACTTCTCATCTGTTGCTGCCATGCCCGCGATTCCATCGAAATGATTAGCGCAAGCATTCGGCGACCTTTACCGGCGCGGTCTTCGTCGCCGCCTACGACGCTACTTTGAGAAGGGCGGTCTGGGTTGGCCGGATGAAAGGAGAAGCAGTCGGGCTGAGCTTCTGATCGGTTCGGCGCGGGTCGAGCGCTCGCGGCGGTTTCCGCGCAGCAGTTTCCGTTCGGAGTTAACCTGCCTTCCGGCGCGGCCGCGAGCCGGATTTCTGCGAGCGCAGGGCGCTGCTTTCGAACGAGAGGATGCGCGCGCCGGCCCCGCCGGAGGCGGCCGGCCTGACATCCGGTTCGGCGCGCGCGGGCGGATTCCCGTTGCCGGCGGCGGCGCGCTCGGCGGCGAGCACCGCAAGCTCCACTCTGAGAAGTGCGGAAAAGACGCTCCGCTGCTCCTCCAGGCGCCGGCGCGTCCCCGGCAGGATCTGCTCGATCGTCCACAGGCTCGCGCGCGCGGCGCGCACCGCATGAAGGTAGAGCCGTGCGGCGTCGCGAAGGCGCATGCGCAGCGCATTGGCGGCAAGCATGCGTCCGGCGCGCAGCGCTTCGCATTCGCGCTCGATCGTGGAAACGATGATCGCTTCGGACGTTTCGAGGACCCGAAGGAGTTCCTCGGCCTCGGCCCGGGCGCGCGTCTGCAAACTTCTTACATTCCCCGGCATCCCGAAAGCTTCGCACGATAAGGTTAAGGTTCGGCAAATGCGGCGCGCGCGCTAAGGCCTTAAACTTGCGTCTGTTTTCACAAAACGTTCAAACCATTCCGCTTGCCAGCCCGGCGGCTTGTCCCGTATATGCGCCCGCATCCCGGGGAGGGAGGGAATCGTCGACCATGCGGGCGTTGTCGAGTCGGAGAAACGGCTACAAGCCGACCACAAAGGAGCCGTTCATGAGCGAGCGGCAGCGGGAGTATTTCCGCAAGAAGCTGCTCCGGTGGAAGGAGGAGATTCTGGCCGAAAGCAAGGAGACCCTGGAAACGCTGCAGACAGATAGCCACAACCATCCCGATTATGCCGACCGCGCCTCGTCGGAAACCGACCGGTCGATCGAGCTGCGGGCGCGCGACAGGCAACGCAAGCTGATCTGCAAGATCGACTCGGCCCTGAAGCGCATCGACGACGGCACCTACGGCTTCTGCGAGGAGACCGGCGAGCCGATCAGCCTGAAGCGGCTCGACGCGCGCCCGATCGCGACCTTGTCGATCGAGGCGCAGGAGCGGCATGAGCGGCGCGAGCGGGTTTATCGCGACGAATAGGGAAGGGCGCCTGGCGGCGCCGATTTTTTCTGCGGGCGGACGCCGCTTCGGCGGCGCAGGAAGATGAACGATCCCTCGCCGGGGCATGTCCCCGGCAGGCGCGTGCCGAGGGTTCCGGATAACCGATCGCCGGGCCGGCTGATCCGCCTGCGGATCGCCGGTTTTCTTTCGCGGACTTTATCTTGACGCCGGTTTCGTGTCCTTTCTCTCAAATGCTCCTGCCCGATGCCGATGCCGATGCGCTGGCCGACCGCATTCTCGCGGCGGCGGACCGCGCCGCCTCGATTCCGCCCGTCACCGACGAACGCCAGGACTTCGATCTTTCCGCCGCCTATCAAGTATCGTCGCGGATAACCCGGCGGCGCATCGCCCGCGGCGAGCGGCCGGTCGGCTGGAAGATCGGCTTCACCAACACCACGATCTGGGACGAATACGGGGTGCACGCACCGATCTGGGGGCCGATGTACGCCTCGACGGTCGCCGAAACGGGCGCCTCGGCCGGACCGGGCGCCTGTCCGATCGGCCCCCTGGTGGAGCCTCGGATCGAGCCTGAGATCGCGTTTCGCATGGCGGCGCTCCCGCACCCGGGGATGGACGACCGGGAACTCCTTTCAACCGTCGGGGCGGTCGCGCACGGTTTCGAGATCGTGCAGTCGGTCTTTCCGGGCTGGCGCTTCCGGGCAGCGGACACCGTCGCCGCCTTCGCGCTGCATGGCTGCTACCGGCACGGCCCATTCGTCGCCGTCGGAGCCGCGGATCGCGAGCGGTGGCTTTCCATGCTCGCCGGTTTTGCGATCGCGCTCGATCGGAACGGCGTGGAGGTCGATCGGGGGATCGCCGCGAATGTGCTCGGCGGCGGCCCGCTCACCGCTCTCCGCGCGCTGGTGAACGGCCTTTCGGACTATCCCGCCGGCTACGATCTCCGCGTCGGGGACATCGTCACGACCGGCACCGTCACGCGCGCTTTCCCGGTGTCGGCGGGCGAGCGCTGGAGCACCAGGCTCACGCGGCTGCCGCTGCCCGGGATGGATCTCCGCTTGGTCTGAGGCCAGCCGGCGCTGCCGCCTAACGCCCGCCCTTCGTGTCGCCCGTCAGCTCGCCGAGCAGCCGCGCCATCTCGTCCTCGAGCGGGTCGGCGGCTTCCTTGCGGCGGGAATGCAGGCTGATGACCGGCGCCTCCTCGCGCCGCTCTGGCGGCGGTTCGCGCTTTGCCTCCGGCTCGGGAGCGGCCGGCGCCGGCCGGACGGGCTCGGCGCGCTCCTTCTGCGCCGGTTGCGCCGGGCGCTCCTTCTGCTCCGCCGGCTTGCGCAGCTCCGGGCCGCGCTTTGCCTCCGACGCCCGCCTGATGTCGAGCGACCTGGACGGCTCGGCCGGCCGCGCCGGCTCCCGCTCCTGTTCCTCGCCCGACAGCTCCCGGTCGAAGGCGTCGAGATCGAGGTCTAGTTCTCTGCGGTCCAGCCCGGTCGCGCGAACCTCTTGGGCGAGCGCCTCCTCCAGCCGGTCGGCGAGGTCGCCGAGAGTGGTCTCCTTCGGTGGCGGCGCGTCGCGGCGCTGGATG
>DASWJZ010000342.1:0-2356 GCA_036396875.1 Propylenella sp. | reverse complement strand
GATGCCGAACGCGCCGGCCAGCCTCCCGTCGACGGCAATGAAGATCGCCGTGGCGCCGTCCTCCCTGAGATCCTCCGCCGCTATCGAAAGGGGCGCCGTCGCGACGCCCTCTTCGGAGAGAAACGCGGCGTTGCCGATCAGCACGCGCCGGCCGCCGACATTGCCGATGGCGCCCTTGCCGGTCGGCGAGTCGAAATCGGCGACGGGCGCAAGCTTCAGCTCCCGCTCCTCCGCGGCGCGCACGATCGCTTTGGCGAGCGGGTGCTCGCTGGCGCGCTCCACGCTCGCCGCAAGCTTGAGGATCGTCGTCTCGTCGAAGCCTTCGGCAGGCACGACCGCGGTGACCGCGGGCCGCCCTTCGGTCAGCGTGCCGGTCTTGTCGACCACGACTGTATCGACCTTCTCCATCCGTTCCAGCGCCTCCGCGTCGCGGATGAGCACGCCGGCCTGGGCGCCGCGTCCCACCGCGACCATGATCGACATCGGCGTCGCCAGGCCGAGCGCGCACGGGCAGGCGATGATGAGAACGGTGACGGCGGCGACGAGGCCGAAGGAGAAGCGCGGCTCCGGCCCAAAGGTCCCCCATGCCGCGAACGCGAGCACCGCGACCGCGATGACCGTAGGCACGAAATAGCCTGAGACCTGATCGGCGAGCCGCTGGATCGGCGCGCGGCTCCGCTGCGCCTCCGCCACGAGCTGCACGATCCGCTGCAGCAGGGTGTCGCGCCCGACCTTCTCCGCCAGCATCACCAGGCCGCCGCTCTGGTTCATCGTTCCGCCGAGCAGGCGGTCGCCGGCCTCCTTCGTGACCGGCATCGATTCGCCGGTGACCATCGACTCGTCGACCGCCCCCCTGCCCTCGATGACGATGCCGTCGACCGGCACGCGTTCGCCCGGGCGGACCCGCAGACGGTCGCCGACCGCCACGGCGGAAAGGTCGACCTCTTCCTCACCGCCGTCGTCGGTCAGCCGCCGCGCCGTCTTCGGGGCAAGGTCGAGCAGCGCGCGGATGGCGCCGCTCGTCGTCTGGCGCGCGCGAAGCTCCAGCACCTGGCCGAGGAGGACGAGCACGGTGATGACCGCCGCCGCCTCGAAATAGACCGCCACCGAGCCGTCAGGCGCCCTGAACGCGGCAGGAAAGAGCGCCGGCGCGATGGTCGCCACGACGCTGTAGAGCCAGGCGACGCCCGTCCCCATCGCGATCAGCGTGAACATGTTGAGGTTGCGCGTCACCACCGAGCGCCAGCCGCGCACGAAGAACGGCCAGCCCGCCCAGAGCACCACCGGCGTCGCGAAGAGGAGCTGCAGCCAGTTCGACGCCGTCCGGCCGATCACATGGTCGAGCCCGAGGAAGTGGCCGCCCATTTCGAGCGCCACGACAGGAACGCTGAGCGCCAGCCCGATCCGGAAGCGGCGCGTCATGTCGATCAGTTCTTCGTTCGGGCCGGTCTCGGCGGTCGCCAGCACCGGCTCGAGCGCCATGCCGCAGATCGGGCAGGACCCCGGGCCGATCTGGCGGATTTCCGGATGCATCGGACACGTATAGATCGTGCCCTCCGGTACCGAGGGAACAGGAGGCGCGGCGACGCCGGAGCGGAGGTAGCGCGCCGGGTCCTGCACGAATTTTTCGCGGCACCGCGCCGAGCAGAAGTAATAGGGATGGCCCCCATGCTCGGCCCGGTGCGGCGTCTTGTGCGGATCGACCGCCATCCCGCAGACCGGGTCCGTCACCGCGTCTCCCACTGTTGTCTGGCCGCAGGTATGGCCGCCGGTATGACAGTGAGGGCCGGCATGGATCGGGTTCGACATCGCTTCTGACCGCTTTCCCCGGGGCGAAACTCCACTTCAGATGATGTTTCCAGCCACGGGAAGGTCAACGGGCGCCGTCACGAAGCCGGAAAAGTTCATCGCCGCTGCAATCAGCCATGCGCCACGGCATCGCTGCGATGCAACAATCGAGATTGTGCAATGCGATAGGTACCCTATTTTCATCCCGAAGAGAGAAAGAACCGAGCTTCAGGGTGATTGAAATGGCCTTCCTTTCCGATACGCATTCCGGTCACGCCGTCGCCGGGCGCGGCCGCGCGCGCGTGTCTTCCGTCATCGGAGGCATGTCGGAATTCATTGCCATCATGGGGGCGGCCGTCCGCGTCGCGAACGCCGTCGAGGCGCACAGGGCTCCGAAGACCGAGGATTTGCGGGCGCTCGGCATCGAGCAGCCCCTGCCCCGCAGTATTTAGGCGGCCCGGCCGCCGGCCGGAAACGTCACCCGGAGGCCGCGCGATTGTGCGGCCTTTTTCATTCCAGACAGACCTGAAGAAGGGCGGAAGCGGCCATTCAGCGGTGGTTCAGCCGC
>DASWJZ010000341.1:0-1622 GCA_036396875.1 Propylenella sp. | reverse complement strand
ATCGCCGGTTCGCCAATTGGATTGCCGGAACCGGAATGGAGTTTCGGCACCGCGCTTGGCGCAGGGTGTACTCGACCTTGCGCGTCGTTCCATCGCGATCGGCGGCCAAGACAATTCTCGGTGGGTGCCGAGTTCAATTGGGAGCCGCCGAAACCCGCGGCACCCGACCTGCGGTAAGGTGCTAATAGCGCTGGCTGCGCGCACCCGCAACCACGAAAGAGCCCGTCGGCTCGGCGGCTTGGCGGGCTTCCGCGTGCGCCTGCCGTCCCACACCCACACCCCGTTCCAACTGGCACGTGACTGCGGCGCGCGCCTTTGGGTTCGCGATAGCCCTGCCGCGGCCGAACGTTAATAGTGGCCGTCGCGGCACCGCCGTACCTCGGCGGTTGCCGCCGTCGATCGCGCAACCCGCGAAGTCCCCGAAAGCCAAATGGTCGCGATCATCGGCCGCTCCGGCGCCGGAAATTCGACGCGGCTCAGGCCGATCCGCGGTTTTCGTACCCGCGGCGTTCGGTGCCCCGTGCCACGCCCCGACCATGCGCCGGAGGAACGCCGCGATATGCGGCGCCGGCGTCAGGGCGGTTTCCGAACTCAATTGAATTCGGAACGCGGATTCATCGGCGGGTCGTGTTTCCGGATCAGATCGTGCACTTCGAGGCGGCGCAGGGCGGGGTTGGAGTTCATGTGGATGAAGATAAAGAGTGCTCCGTGCTTGTCGCACGCCTCGGCCCAGCGGGGATGTTTCGCCACCGCGGTGCGGATCGAATCGGTCTCGGCCGCGTAGACGATGACCGGGCTGCCGCCGACGCGCGCGGCGAACACGTAATTGCCGCCCTGCGTCGAAAGCGCGTTCAGGTTCTTCAGGTCGGCGCGAACGTAGTCGTAGCTCGTTCTGGAGAACCCATCAAATCTCGTCATGGCCGCCATGTCGCGCGCTCCAATTCGGGGGATGCCGCTCGTCTCCGAACGACCTGTGAGCTCGGACCGACGGTCGAGGCGTCGGCGGCGCGGGCCGGCACGAAGATGCACCGCCGCGAATTCGCCGACGTCAGGATGCGCTGCCGACGCGGAACTGTTGTTGCCGAAATAGCAGGTGAGCAAGCGCCACCTCGGACTCCGACAATAGGCGCTTGAGCGTGCGCTGTCGGGCGTGATCCGGTTCGCTTTCGAGGAGCAGCGTGTAATTCGCGATGTTGACGCGGAGGACAGACTCGCTGCTCATGAAACTCTCCTGTCCGAGGTGAGAGGACGAATTCGACAATCACGGAATGCACCGTGATGCCGCGGGCATTGCAGCCCGCGGCATGGAGCGAACGATCCAGCCCCGGCTATCGGGCCGTCCCGGCGGCTTTCACGGGCATCACGTTGGCTTCGATGAGCTGATTCGCGCAAAGGTTGGCGGCGCCCGTGACCGCCTCGTCCGTTCCCGGCAACTTCGCCCAGCCGCCATCGTTGATGAACGTATCCCGTTTCCAGGAATCCGCCGCTTTCAGAGAGGCCAGCTTTGTCGTCGCGTCGGCAGCGCTCGAGAACTGGTGGACGCAGAATGCCGCGGCCAGCTCGGCGCGAGCGTCGGTTGCCGCTTTTGTCGCCATTTCCCGTGCGGTACCGCCGGTCACCCA
>DASWJZ010000340.1:0-8459 GCA_036396875.1 Propylenella sp. | reverse complement strand
CAGTTCGACCGCATCATCAAGATCGGCCGGACCCACACCCAGGACGCGACCCCGCTGACGCTCGGCCAGGAATTCTCCGGCTACGCCGCGCAGCTCGAATACGGCCTGCGCCGCATCAAGGAATCCTGCGAGTATCTTTTCGAACTCGCCCAGGGCGGCACCGCCGTCGGCACCGGCCTCAACTGCCCCGTCGGCTTTGCCGAAAAGTTTGCGCTGCAGGTGGCCGAGATCACCGGCCTGCCGTTCCGCACCGCGCCGAACAAGTTCGAGGCGCTTGCCGCGCACGACGCCTACGTCTTCGCGCATGGCGCGCTGAACACGCTCGCCGTCTCGCTCTTCAAGATCGCCAACGACATCCGCTTCCTTGGAAGCGGCCCCCGCTCCGGCCTCGGCGAGCTCAGCCTGCCGGAGAACGAGCCGGGCTCGTCGATCATGCCCGGCAAGGTCAACCCGACGCAGTCGGAGGCGCTCACCATGGTCTGCGCCCAGGTCATGGGCAATCACACGACCATCACCGTCGCCGGCAGCCAGGGCCATTTCGAGCTGAACGTCTTCAAGCCGGTGATGGCCTACAACATGCTCCAGTCCGTGCGGCTCCTGGCCGACGCCTGCAACTCCTTCGCGGAAAACTGCGTCGCCGGAATCGAGGCGAACGAGGAGCATATCCGGGCGCTGATGGAGCGGTCGCTGATGCTGGTGACGGCGCTCGCCCCGAAGATCGGCTACGACAACGCGACGAAGGTGGCGAAGTCGGCGCACAGGAACGGGACGACGCTGCGCGAGGAGGCGGTGGGCCAGGGCTTCGTCACCGCCGAGGAGTTCGACGAGATCGTGCGCCCCGAGAAGATGATCGGCCCAGGCTGAGCATGGCCGGCGTCGTCAATCTGCGGCTGGCGCGGAAGCGCCGGAAGCGGGCGAAGGAATCGGCAATTGCCGAGGCAAGCCGGCTCCTCCACGGCGAGCCGGCCGCAGCGAGGAAGAAGACGAAGCTCGGCCGCGAACTCGCTGCGAAGCGTCTCGATGGGCATCGGCGCGGCACGCCGCCGCCGGCTCGCGACGACTGAGCTTCCCGAAGGGTCATGCTCAGAAAACGATCCGTCACCCTGCAGGGTCACTCGACCAGTGTTTCGATCGAGGATCAGTATTGGGCCGAGCTGAAGCGGATGGCGGCGGACGCCGGCCTTTCCGTCGCGACGCTGATCGAGCGGATCGATCAAACGCGTGGCGCGGCGAATCTCTCTTCCGCGATCCGGCTTGCGGTGCTTGCCGATCTCAAGCGGCAGCTTGCCGCGCGCGCGTCCGCTAACGGATCTTGACCACCACGCCGTTCGGCAGGGTTCTGTATCTCGCCGGTTCCTCCTGCGGCTCCGCCGCCGGCGGGCGGCGCGATCTGGGCGGGGCCCCCGTCCGCTTCGGCGGCGGCTGGGGGATTAGCTCGATCGGCGGCGCTTCCGCGGCAGGCGCGGGTGGGTCGGTAGCGATTGCGGCGACCGGCGGCCCGGGCTCCAGCGCTGCTTCGGACTGCGTACCGGGGTCCGCCTCGCCGGCTGGGTCCGGCTGCGCCGCCGTCTCCGCTTCGCCGACGGCGCCGGTCGCAGCCGGCTCCGGCGGCCGCTCGGATTGCCGCTCCGCCTCCTCGCGGCGCTGCCGCTCCTGCAGCTGTTCCAGCTGGTCGAGCTGGCGCTGCAGGAACCGGCTGCGGAGGAGGTCGAGCAGCGGGTCGATATCGATGCTCCGTTCGGGCGCGGCAATCGGTCCGGAAAAACGGATCGCGACCTGGGGCTGCCCCTCTTCCGCCTTCTCCTCCTCGATCCGCACCGACCATTTGCTGGCCAGCGTCAACGTGTTGAGATCGAGCATTGCGTCGGCCAGCACCGTTGTCGCCTCGGCCGCAAGCGAGATGGTCGGCAGCGTGATCCGGCCGCCGCCGAGCGAGAAGGAGCCGGCCGCCCGGCCGAATTCCAGCGCTCCGAGGGCGAACTGGCTGGCGAAGGTCTCGCGCGCCTGGCCTTCGTCCGGCTGGTCGTCGCCCTCCGCGGCCGCCATCACCGCGGTCAGCGCCTGCGGGTTGAGGGCGTTGAACCGCCCCCCGCTCACCGCGAACGCGCCGCTGCCGCTCAATGTGGCGACAATGCCGGCGGCGCTGCGACCCCGCCCCGCCGCGTCGAAGGAAATGTCGACCTTCCCCGAGGCGACCGGCAAATCGCTCCGCTCCCAGACAAGCGCCTGCAGCTCGCCGCCCTTGAGCGTCGCCCGCAGCGCAAGGTCGGCTTCCGCATCCCGGACAGCCGCGACAATCTCGCCGCCGAGCACGCCCCCGGCGAATCCGGCCCGCGCGAGTTCGATGCGGAGATCGCCGTCGGCCAGTTCGAGGTCGAAAGCCGCGTCCGCCGCCGCGAGCGGCGCGCCGAGCTCGAGCCGGGCTGCCTTGAGCGCGAGGTCGAGTGCAATGCCGGCCGGGAGAGGCGCCGCGAACGGGGCGTCGCTCCAGCCGCCCGCATCCGCCGCCGGCACGGAGCCCGTCGCAAGGCTCGCCATGCCGGGGAGCGAAACCGTCTCAAGCTCCAGCGAGCCGGAAACCCGGATCGGCGCGGCAAGCCCGGCCTCGATCGACCCGCCGACAGCCTGGCCGTCGAATGACGCCTCCGAAATCTTGAAGCTGATCGCGTCTCCGGCGATGTCAAACCGCCCCGCAGCCGCAGCCGCATGCCCCTCCCCGATGCCCGGCAGCGCGATGCCTGCCAACAGCAGCGCCGGATCGATGTCTTCGCTCTCGGCCTTCAGATCGCCGGCCGCCGCGAATTCTCCGTCCTTGAGCGACGCATCGCCCGAGAACGCAAAGTCGACGCCGGCGATCGCGCCGTCCAGCTTCAGCGCGCCCGTGTCGGCAAGCGCCCCGTCGAAATCGGCGTCGATCCGGAGCGGGCCCGCCTGCACCGCGACCGTATTGAGGCCGAGCTGCGCCAGGACTTCGGCGCTGCCGGCGCCGCTCACCTGCAGCTTCATCTTCCCCGACAGCGTCTCGGGCTTCGCGAGCGACCCCACCCCTTCGGCCTGCAGCGTGACATGCGTCTCGGCGAAACGGCCAGTGAGGCCGATGCGCTTCGGCCCGTCCGCAGCGTCGGTTTCGCCCATCGCGCCCGCCTCGACCGACACATCCGCCTGCATCGGCGAGAGGATCGGCGCCACCCGGACGAGATGGGCGACAGCCTTGTTCTGCGGCAGCAGACTGGCGAGGAAGGCCGCCGCGCCACCGATGTCGTCCGCCTTTATCGACGCTTCGATGCGGCCGGTCGGGGAGCCGAACGGGTCCTGGATGCTGCCGATCGCGTCGACGCTTGCGCCGGCGAGATCCGCCACCGAAAGCCGGCGGAGGTTGGCCCGGCCATCCTCGAACCCGCCTTCCAGAACGACGGACCGCGCCTCGACGGCGCCGGCGCTCAGGACGTCGGCGCGAACGGAGGCGGTCATCTGGTCGATCGCGCCGGAGGAAAGGGCCTTGCCGGCGATCAGCTCGGCCAGCGCCCGCGCCTCCAGAATATCGGCGCGATCGGCTCTCAGATCGACGGTCGCGAAGGTCTCGCGCGAATTCCGGAAGCTGTGCAGCTCGATCAAGCCCGTTATCGTCCCGTCTCCGGTCGTGGCGGCGAGGCCGGCGAGACGCTGCCGCTCGGGGCCCAGTTCGAGGTCGGATTCCAGCGAGAAATAGTTGATGCGGGCGGCGGAGCCGACCTCGCCGCGCCACCATATCGCCAGCGCCGCCGGCCGCTCCGACGCCATCCGGGCATGGCCACGGAAGGCCGGGCCGCCAGCAAGCTCCACCGTCCCGTCAAGATCGAGCCGGGTCTCGCCGGGGAGCACCGCCGCGAAGTCGTCCACCGACCACCGCTCGCCGGCCATGGTGAGATCGAATCCGACGCCCTGGACGACGCTGCCGCCGACGACAACGCCCTGGGCGTCGACATGCAGCCTGCCGGGAAACGGCGGACGCGGCACGTCGCGCAGAGCTGCAAGGAAGGCGGCAAAGGCATCCTCTATGGCGACCGGGTTCTCGGCCCCGCCCCCGAGGGTCCGGTCGACGTCGATCTGCCGCGCGCCGACGGACAGGTCGAAATGCGGCCTGGCGCCGAAATCGATACGTCCGCTCGCCTGCAGGATCAGCGGCCGCTCGATCGCGCCGTAGGAGATCTGCACCTCGTCGATCGCGAGCGCCGACGGCTCGATCGCGAACGGGCCGCTGGCACGAAAATCCGCCCACGGCGAGCGCGGCGCGTCATCGTCCGTCGGGGCGACGCCCTCGACCGTCGCCGTTCCCTCGTATCGCGGCGGGGCCCTCTCCGATACGAACAGCGTCCCGTCCGTCTGGAGCGTGACGGGGTAGCCCGGGGACTTGACGGAAATCTTGGCGGCGACGCCCGCATCGGCGGTGATGCGCCCGAAGCCCGCCTGCACCTCCAGCGGTTCGCCGTCGAAAACGAGTTTTGCGTCGATCCGGCCCGGCCCCATGAGCGAGCCGGCCTCCATCAGCGCGTCGATGTCCTCCGCCTGCCAGCTCCGCCCCGCCTGGCTGTCGGTGATCAGCGCGGTGCCGTCGATGATCTCGAGGCGCTCAAGCGAAATCCGCTGCGGATCGATCCGCCAGGCCCCGCCGGCTTCGCCCGGGCTTTGCAGCCGCGCCAGATCGACATGAAAGCGCGGGCGCTCCACCGCCATCTGGATGATCCGCACATCGCCCTTCAGGAGCGGCGCAAGCTCCACCTCGGCGCGGAATCGCTCCATCTCCATGTCCGGAGCGGCATCGTCGCCGATTCGGATGTTGGTGAAGCTCAGCACCGGGGTCGGCAACAGGCGCAGGTTCGCCTTGCCGGCGACGTTGACCGGCCGGCCGATATAGGCGGACGCCTCCCGCTCGAAGGTGTCCCGATAGGCGTTCCAGTCGACGAAATACGGCCCGATCAGCGCCGTGAACAACGCCGCGATCAGCAGGCAGCCAAGGACGATGAAGACCTTGCTCAGCTCGACACTTCCTCCGCGTTACGTCTCCAGCGTGACGATCTTCCCCGGGTTCATGATGTTGTGCGGATCGATAGCCCGCTTGATTCGGCGCATCAACTCAGCCGCCGAACCGACTTCCTTTTCAAGGTATTTCATCTTCCCCTGCCCGATCCCGTGCTCGCCCGTGCAGGTGCCGTCCATGGCGATGGCGCGCTCGGCGAGGCGGCCGATCAGCTCTTCCGCCGCGGCCATCTCCTTCGCGTCGGCCGTGTCGACGAGCACGCTCAGATGGAAATTCCCGTCTCCGACATGCCCGACGATCGGCGCGATGAGACCAAGGCGGTCGAGGTCCGCCTTCGTTTCCGTGACGCAGTCGGCAAGGCGGGAGATCGGCACGCAGACGTCGGTCGGAAAGATGCTGACGCCGGGCCTGAGGGTGCGCACGGCGAAATAGGCGTCGTGCCGCGCCTGCCAGAGTTTCTGGCGGTCCTCCTCGCGCGTCTCCCAGCGGAAGCGGTCGCCGCCGAACTCCCCCGCGATCGCGCCGAACTCCCGCGCCTGCTCCTCGACGCCCGCCGGCGTGCCGTGAAATTCCAGGAGCAGCACCGGCGTCTCGGGCAGGTCGAGCCGGGAATGCGCGTTGCAGGCGCGCACCTGCAGTTCGTCGAGCAGCTCGATCCGCGCCATCGGGATGCCGTACTGGATCGTCGTGATCACCGCGTTGCAGGCCGCTTCCACATCCGGGAAGCTGCAGATGGCGGCCGAGACGGCCTGCGGGATGCCCTGCAGCCGGAGCGTGAGCTCGGTGATGATGCCGAGCGTCCCCTCCGCGCCGATGAAAAGCCGCGTGAGATCGTAGCCCGCCGAGGTTTTCTTCGCCCGATTCGCCGTCTTCACCAGCGATCCGTCCGGCAGCACTGCGGTCAAATTGAGGACGTTGTCCTTCATCGTCCCGTAGCGGACCGCGTTGGTGCCGGAGGCGCGGGTCGCCGCCATGCCGCCGAGCGTCGCATCCGCCCCCGGATCGATCGGAAAGAAGAGGCCGAGGTCGCGGAGATGCGCATTGAGCTGCTTGCGCGTGACGCCGGGCTCCACCACGCAGTCGAGGTCCTCCGGATGCACCGCCGTGATGCGGTTCATGCGCGAGAGGTCGACGGAGATGCCGCCGAACGGGGCGTTGAGGTGTCCTTCGAGCGACGAGCCAGCGCCGAAGGCGATGACCGGCGTCCGGTATTCGGCGCAAACCTGAACGATGTCGCGCACCTCGTCGGCGTTCTCGGCGAAGACGACCGCATCCGGCGGCTGGTTCGCGATCCAGGTCGTGGTGTGGCCGTGCTGCTCGCGCAGCGCCGCCGATTCGCTCAGCCGGTCGCCGAAGCGCTGCTTCAGGACGGCGATCGAAAGCGCGATGCCGTCGCCGTCCCGCACAGCCGCCTGGATGCGCGCCATGATCGACTTCCATCCCCTGCGTGCCTTGGGCGGCGGTCAATCTAGCAAGAATAAGGCGATCGGCCAAAGCGAATGGCGTCGAAGGTTGGCGCGCGCCGCTGCCGCCTCTAGGATGGATTCGGAAGCAGACTGACGCTCAGGGAGAACGCGTGTAATGGCTTATGTGGATTGGAGCATCCGGGGACCGGAACTTACCACCTGCAATTGCGACTGGGGCTGCCCCTGCCAGTTCAATGCGCTGCCCACCCGGGGCAATTGCCGGGCGGTGGTCGGCCTGCGCATCGACGAGGGGCATTTCGGCGACGTTCGGCTCGACGGATTGAAGGCCATCAGCATTCTCGCCTGGCCGGGCGCCATTCACGAGGGCCACGGCGAGGCCCAAGCGATCATCGACGAGCGCGCCACGCCGGAGCAGCGCGAGGCGATTCTGAAGATCCTGAGAGGGGAAGAGACGGAGCCTTTCGCCACCATCTTCAGTGTGGTCGCAGCGATGACGGAGACGTTTCACGAGCCGCTTTTCAGGCCGATCGAATTCGAGGCGGATGCCGAGGAGCGAACGGGACGATTTTCCGTCGACGGAATTGTCGAGGCGAAGGCCGAGCCGATCCGCAACCCGGTGAGCGGCAACCCGCACCGGGCGAAGGTCGTTCTGCCGGACGGCTTCGAATATCGCGAGGCGGAATATGCGAGCGGCGCGACCAAGACGACCGGCGCCATTCCGAATGACTGGTCCGGCCGCCACGCGCATTTCTGCGAGCTGCATCTCGGCCCATACGGCGTCATTCAATGAGCGCCGGCCTTGTCTTTTCCGCCGCTTGAAGCCGTCCTGAAGCGCGAACGGCTCGCCGTCGCGGCGAGCCTCACCGGCCTGTTCCTGCTTTCCTGGATGTTCCTCTTCCACCTCGCCCTGCAGATGGAGGCGATGGAGGGCATGGGGGCCCGCATGATGGGGATGGAGGTCGACGACGCGATGTCGGCGATGCTCGCCGCCGCGCTCAGCCCGGCGGCGGCGGCGCTCTCCGATGCGGCGATCAATCTCGTTCTGGTCGCGGTGATGTGGGCGGTGATGATGGTCGGCATGATGCTGCCCGCCGCGGCGCCGACGATCCTGCTTTTCTCGGCGCTCGAGCGGAAGCGGGCGCCGCAGGAAAGGGTCGGCGGCCGGACGGCGTCGTTCGTGACAGGCTATTTTGTGATCTGGAGCATCTTCTCGATCGGCGCGGCGGCGGCGCAGACGGCGCTTTCGCATGCCGGCCTCGTCGACATGCAGATGGCGGCGACGAGCACGCTCCTCGGCGGCGCGATCTTCGTGGCAGCCGGCCTCTATGAGTTCACGCCGCTCAAGAACCGCTGCCTGACCCACTGCCGCTCGCCGCTCGAATGGCTTCCGCGCCACATGCGGCCCGGCCTGATCGGAGCGCTGCGCATGGGCATCGAGCACGGCGCCTACTGCGTCGGCTGCTGCTGGGTGCTGATGCTCCTGCTCTTCGTCGGCGGCGTGATGAACCTCGTCTGGGTCGCCGTGATCGCCGTTATCGTGCTGGTGCAGAAGCTGCTGCCCGGGGGGCCGATGCTCGCGCGGATCTCCGGCGTCGCGCTGATGCTGTGGGGCGGCGCCATGATCGCCCGGCCGTTCCTGTCCGCTTAGCGGCTTGGCCCACCTCTCCCCTGCGGGGAGGTTAAGGCTGCGGCACTTCATCCGGGCTACGTTTGGCGGACCGCCCATGCCGCAATCAGCGGCCCGTCGGGCCCGAAGATCGGGTCGCCGCGCGGGAGCGCAAGGTCGGCGATCATCGCCCGCGCCTTGTCCGGGTCGATTTCGCCCGGCCGCGTGATCGCACCGTTCTGCCCGGGCGGATAGCCGCCGACCACGGTGAAGCCGCCGCGCCTTTCGCTGAGCCGCTTGTGGCCGACGCCGGCCGGTATCGCCACCACGTCGCCGGCGGCGAACGTCACTTTCGCGCCGCGATCGCCGCCGAAGCCGACCTCCGCCTCCCCTTCGACGCAGCCCAGCA
>DASWJZ010000339.1:0-6534 GCA_036396875.1 Propylenella sp. | reverse complement strand
AATGGATTGCCGGGTCAAGCCCGGCAATGACGACAGGAGAGGCCGCGCTACTGTCGGGCTGAATGGATTGCCGGCTCTGATCCCCCGATCAAGTCCGGGACGGCAATGACGACAGGAGAGGCCGCGCTACTGTCGGGCTATGATCTGGCCGTCGCCAGCGTCGCGTCGATCCACGTTGCCAGCCGATCCAGGACGTCGTCGAGGACCTCGCGGTCCGTCCGCCCGGAACGCGCCGGCACATGGAAGGAATGGTCGGCGTCCGCGAAGAGCTCCAGCGTTGCGAGATCGCCCAGCCGGTCCACGACCGGCCGCAGAAACGACGGCTTGGCAAGCGCGTCCCGGTCGCCCTGCAGGAAGAGCATCGGTATTCGGATCGCAAGCAGATGGTCCGCCCGCTCGTCCGACGGCCTTCCCGCCGGATGCAAGGGAAAGCCGAGAAAGACGAGGCCGCGGACCTGAGGCATCGGCTCCGCCGCCTGCGCCTGCGAAGTCATGCGGCCGCCGAAGGATTTTCCTCCGGCGAAGAGCGGCAGGTCCGGCAACCGGCCCGAGGCGGCGGCGACGGCGGCGCGGACCACGGCCTGCGCCAGCTTCGGCGGATCGGGTCGCCTAGATTTCTTCTCCATATAGGGGAACTGGTAGCGCAGCGTAGCGACCCCGCGTTGCGCGAGGCCGGCCGCGGCAGCCGCCATGAAGGGATGCGTCATGCCCGCGCCGGCGCCGTGCGCGAGGACGCAGCAAGCCCGTGCGCCCGGCGGCGAAATGAGCAGGCCGGAGACCGGCTCGGCATCGCCGAACTCTATCGTGAGCCGCTCCGCGTCGGTCAAGGGCATCGATGAAGCGCCGCGCTCGGTAGGAACGCCGAAGAGTTTCTCCTACATTTGCGCCCGTGAACAAGCCTCTGGACGCCTACAAGGCAAAGCGGGACTTCTCCCGCACCCCCGAGCCCTCCGGCCGCGCCCGCAAGGCGAAGCGCGGCAGTTCCTTCGTGATTCACAAGCACGCGGCCCGGAGACTGCACTACGATTTCCGGCTGGAGATGGATGGTGTCCTGAAGAGCTGGGCAGTGCCTGAAGGCCCGAGTCTCGTTCCCGGAGAAAAGCGGCTTGCCGTTCATGTCGAGGACCATCCGCTGGAATATGGCGGGTTCGAGGGCGTCATCCCGAAGGGCGAGTACGGCGGCGGCACCGTGATGATCTGGGACCGCGGGACCTGGGCGCCGGAATTCGACCCCGCCTTCGGCTACAAGAAGGGCCACCTGAAGTTCCGACTGGATGGGGAGAAGCTGAAAGGCATCTGGCATCTCGTCCGCATGGCGCCGAAGCCGCGCGAGAAGCAGGAGGCGTGGCTGCTGTTCAAGTCGCAGGACGAGGTGGCGCGGTCGGCCGACGAGCCGAGCGTGCTCGAGACGATGCCCCTCTCCGCGGCAAGCGGGCGCACGATGGAGGCGATCGCCGTCGACCAGGACCGCGTCTGGTCCTCCGGGCGCGGCGAGATCACGCCCAAACCGGCGCAAAGACCGCGCCGCCGCAAGCCCGTCGTCGATGCCGGGTCGTTGCCGAAGGCGAAATCGGGCGACATGCCTCGGTTTGTCGAGCCCTGTCTTCCGTCCACGGCGGAAAGGGCCCCCTCGGGACGCGATTGGGTGCACGAGATCAAATACGACGGCTATCGCATCCAGGCCCGCATCGAAGGGGGGCGGGCGGCGCTTCTGACACGACAGGGGCTCGACTGGACGTCGAAATTTCCGAACGTCGCAAGGGAGCTTGCGAACCTCCCGGTCGGCTCGGCGCTGATCGACGGCGAGATCGTGGTGCACACCGAATCCGGCGCCGCGAGCTTCACCGCGCTCGTCGAGGCTCTGAAGGACGGCGGGAGCCGCGCTTTCGTCTTCCACGTCTTCGACCTCCTCCATCTCGACGGCTTCGACGTGACCGGCGCGCCGCTGACGGCGCGGAAGGAGGCGCTCGGCCGGATCGTCGCGGCCGCCGGCGACCGGGGCTGCATGCGTTTCAGCGAGCACCTGGACGGAGACGGCGACACCATCTTCCGCCATGCCTGCCGCCTCGGGCTCGAAGGAATCGTCTCCAAGAAAGGCTCCGCGGCCTACCGGTCCGGCCGCGGCAAGACATGGCTCAAGGTCCGCTGTGCGGAGAGCGGGCCGTTCGTGGTGGCAGGCTTCATGCCGTCATCGGTGGCGAAGAACTCGATCGGAGCGCTGGCGCTCGGCGAATTCGTCGAAGGCAGGCTTGTTCCCTCCGGGCACGTTGGAACCGGGTTCACTGCCGACGAAGCCCGGCAAATCTGGGAGAGGCTCGAACCGCTGCGCACAAAAAACGCGCCGCTCAAGGACGCGACGGCGGAGGCGAAGGGGGTGCGATGGATCGAGCCGCGCCTTGTTGCGGAAATCGAATATCGGGGCAGAACCTCGGCTGGGCTCATCCGGCATGCCGCCTACAAGGGCTTTCTGGAAGCAAGGGAACCGAGGACCGCCGTCAGGTCGCCGTCCGGTGCTCCCGCGGCTCCGGCTCTGGTGAGCGTCCGCCTGACGAATCCCGGCCGCCTGCTCTGGCCGGACGCCGGCATCACCAAACAGGGCCTCGCGGATTTCTATACGGAGATCGCCGGCTGGATTCTGCCGCATGTCGCGGGACGGCCGCTCAGCCTCGTCCGCTGCCCGCAGGGCGTGGGCCACGAATGCTTCTTCCAGAAGCATCGCTGGGCGGGGCTCGGCGACAAGGTGCGGCTGGTGCCCGTGCCCGGCGATCACGAGCCGATGGTCGCGATCGACGACCTTGCCGGGTTGCTCGAGCTCGTCCAGGCTTCTGTCCTGGAAATTCACCCATGGGGTTCGAGATCGGATCGGCCCGAACAGCCGGACAGGATCATCATGGACCTCGATCCGGGCGAGGACGTGCCCTGGGAGGCCGTCGTCGAAGCCGCCTTCGAGGTACGGAAGCGTCTGTCGGAACAGGGGCTTCAGAGCTTCGTGAAGACGACCGGCGGCAAAGGGCTGCACGTCGTGCTGCCGCTCGATCCCGGCCCCACATGGGACCATGTGAAGGCCTTCGCGCTGTCCATCTCGCAGCGGATGGCGGCGGACTTTCCGGACCGCTACACCGACAACATGGCGAAACGCCTGCGGCGCGGGCGCATCTACGTCGACTACCTGCGGAACGGCATGGGGGCGACGGCGGTCGGCGCCTATTCGACGCGGGCGCGGCCGGGGGCCGCGGTGTCGACGCCGCTCGCCTGGGAGGAGCTGCGCACGGTGATCAGCGCGGCGCACTTTACCGTAGAAAACCTGCCGAGGCGCCTCGCCTATCTGGAGCGTGACCCCTGGGAAGGGTTCGATGACCTCCGCCAGGGTCTTCCGGACTCGGCGCCCTCGCCGAAGAGACTTGCCAGAAAATCCCGGACCGCCAGCACCGGCGCCGGCAGGAAGCGACGCTGAGCGGCATGTGAACAGAACTGCCGAGGCCGGCCCCGGGGAGTTCGCGCGGGGCGGGGTTCATTCCGCCCGGCGATCGGGCTAGAAGCATCGCATTCCGGTGTCCTTCGAGAGGAAAGACGCGCGTGACGGTTCACCCCTCAAAGCTCGGCTTGCGGTCGGAAGCCGCCGAGATACTGCGCCGCTTCGGCGTCGAGCGAGACCTCGCGGTCGCGTGCGGGCTCGCCGTGCACTCCCCGATCACCGGCGAGCCGATCGCCGAGATAGCGACAGCCGACAGAGCGGCGGCCGACAGTGCGATCGCGGCGTCGGCGGCGGCGTTCGAGGATTGGCGCGTGGTGCCGGCGCCGAGACGAGGCGAGCTTGTCCGCCTGCTCGGCGAGGAGCTTAGGAGCGCAAAGGAACAGCTCGGGCATCTCGTCACGATCGAGACCGGCAAGATCCTGTCCGAGGGGCTCGGAGAAGTGCAGGAAATGATCGACATCTGCGACTTCGCGCTCGGCCTGTCGCGTCAGCTCTACGGGCTGTCGATCGTCAGCGAGCGGCCAGATCACCGGCTGTCGGAGCAATGGCATCCGATCGGCCCGGTCGGCGTCATTTCCGCCTTCAATTTTCCTGTCGCCGTCTGGTCGTGGAATGCCGCGCTTGCCTTCGTCTGCGGCGATCCGGTGATCTGGAAGCCGTCGGAGAAGACGCCGCTCACGGCGCTTGCGGTCGAAGCGCTGTTCCAGCGCGCGGCAGAGAAATTCGGCGATGCGCCGGCGGGACTCATGTCCGTCCTGGCAGGCGGCCGCGAGGTGGGAGAGCTTCTGGTCGACGACCGGCGCGTCCCGGTGGTTTCCGCGACCGGCTCCACCGCCATGGGCCGCGTCGTCGGCGAGCGGCTGGCCAAACGCTTCGGCCGCGCCATTCTGGAGCTCGGCGGCAACAACGCCTCGATCGTTGCCCCCTCCGCCGACCTCGATCTCGCGCTCCGCGCCATCGCGTTTGCGGCGATGGGAACGGCGGGCCAGCGGTGCACGAGCCTGCGCCGGCTGATCGTGCATGACAGCATCTACGAGCGGCTCGCCGCCCGGCTCGCAAGGGCCTATGACGCTGTCGCGATCGGCGATCCGCGCGATGCGTCGGTGCTCGTCGGGCCGCTGATCGACGAAACGGCCTATCTGCGGATGCGGAAGACGCTCGAGGAGGCGGGAAGCCTCGGGGCGAAGGTTCACGGCGGTGAGCGGGTGCGGATGGACGCCGCTCCCGACGCCTTCTACGTGCGGCCGGCCCTGGTCGAGATGCCGGCGCAGAAGGGGCCGGTGCTCTGCGAAACCTTCGCGCCCATTCTCTACGTCATGCGCTATCGCGATCTGGACGAGGCGATCGCGATGCAGAACGGCGTGCCGCAGGGGCTGTCATCGTCGATCTTCACCACCGATCTCCGCGAGGCCGAACGCTACCTTTCGGCGGTCGGTTCCGATTGCGGCATCGCCAACGTGAACATGGGGCCGTCCGGCGCCGAGATCGGTGGCGCTTTCGGCGGCGAGAAGGAGACCGGCGGCGGGCGCGAATCCGGTTCGGACGCGTGGAAGGGCTACATGCGCCGCATGACCAGCGCGATCAATTTCGGCTACGGCCTCCCGCTCGCCCAGGGCGTAAAATTCGACGTCGACGACCGGGACCCGATGGCGTAATGCCCGGCACACGCCCGCCGGCCCCGCAGTTTCCCTACCTCCGGAACCCGGCCCGACATGACCCTCTCCGCCGATCGCTTTGACGTCGTCGTCATCGGCGGCGCGGCCATGGGAAGCTCGGTCGCCTATCATCTCGCCGCAGACCCTTCCTTCGCCGGCTCCATCCTCGTCCTCGAGCAGGACCCGACCTATCAGCGCTCGGCCTCGGCGCTCTCGGCGGCGTCGATCCGCCAGCAATTCTCCACCGCCATCAACATCCGCATCTCGCTCTACGGCATCGCCTTTCTGCGGGCGATCGGCGAGACGCTGGCGGTCGACGGCGAGCGGCCCGACATCGGGCTCCGCGAGGGCGGCTATCTCTTCCTCGCCTCGGAAGCCGGCCGGCCGATTCTTGCGGAAAATCACCGCCTGCAGCGCGCCGAAGGCGCCGACATTCTGCTCCTTGAGCCAGACGACCTGAAGCATCGCTTTCCCTGGCTGAAGGTGGAGGGCCTCGCGGCCGGCGGCTTTGGCCGGAGCGGGGAGGGGTGGTTCGACGGATACGGATTGATGCAGGCCTTTCGGCGGAAGGCGCGCGCGCTCGGCGTCGTCTACCGGCGGGGGCGTGCGGTGTCGGTAGAGCGCGAGGGGCAGCGCGTCATCGCCGTCATGCTCGACGACGGCTCGAGAATTTCCGCCGGCGCGGTCATCAACTGCGCCGGGACGGGGGGCGCCGCCGTCGCGAGATCGGCGGGCGTCGACATTCCGGTCCGCAGCCGCAAGCGCGCGATCTTCACCTTCGACTGCCCGCACCGGCTGGACGGCTTTCCGCTCGTCATCGACCCCTCCGGCGTCTATTGCCGGCCGGAGGGGCAGGGCTTCATCTGCGGCTCGGCGCCGCCCGCCGAGCGCGACGCCGACAGCGACGATTTCGACGTCGACTACGCCTTCTTCGAGGAGACGATCTGGCCGGTGCTCGCCGCGCGCGTTCCCGCCTTCGAGACGATCCGGCCGGGCCGCGCCTGGGCCGGGCACTACGACATGAACGTCTTCGACCACAACGCCATTTTGGGGCCGGCGCCGTGGACGGAGAATTTCTATCTTTGCAACGGCTTTAGCGGGCACGGGCTGCAGCAGGCGCCGGCGGTCGGGCGCGGGCTCGCCGAACTCATCGCACACGGCCGCTACTTGACGCTCGACCTCTCGCCGCTCGGCTACGGGCGCATCGAGCGGAATGCGCCGCTCCTCGAGCGCAACGTGGTGTGAGGCGGACGGTGCGTGGCGCGTCGGACACCCAGCGCGCAGGGCTGGTGACTTGTGACCCGCGGCGGCCTGCTTCTTGCGAGGCGTGAGATGTGCGGGCTCGGACTGCTCGACAGCCCGTTCGGCCCGAAACTGTTACCCATGTCTTCGGAACATTCCGTT
>DASWJZ010000338.1:0-2405 GCA_036396875.1 Propylenella sp. | reverse complement strand
GTCGTAGAGGACGTTGGTGACGCCCAGCGTAATGCCTTCCGAACCGCGCTCGGTGTAGATGGAGGCGCCGTAGACGGTTTTGCCGTCGATCTCGCGGCCCTGGAAGAACTCGGCGATCTGTTTGAATTGATCGTAAGTCGTTGGCGCGGCGAGGTCCCAACCGTATTTCTCCTTGAACTCCTTCTGCAGTTCGGGCCGCTCGAACCAGTCCTTACGGTAGGTCCAGCCGACGACGTCGCCCATCGCCGGCAGCGCCCAGTAGTTGGGCGTGTTCTTCGGCCACTCGGAATAGCCGACGACCGTCGCCTCGAGGAAGTCACCCATCGAGATGCCTTCCTTGTCGAAGAAGTCGTTGAGCTTCACGTAGTAGCCGTTCTCGGCGGCAAGACCGATCCATTGGCTGTCGCCGAGGATCAGATCGCAAAGCGTGCCGCGTGAGTTCAGCTCGTTCAGGAAGCGGTCGGCGTAGCTCGTCCAGGGCACGAACTCGAACTTGAGCTGAGTGCCGGTCTCGGTGGTGAAGTCCTTCGACAGCTCGACCAGAGCGTTGGCCGGGTCCCACGCGGCCCAGCAGAGCGTCAGCTCATCCTGCGCGAGCGCCGAGTTGACGGCGACGCCGGAAATCAGCGCAGCCGAAGCGAGCGCGAGCGCCCGTAGACGACGTACTTTCATGTAATCCCTCCTGCGTTTCGCACCCGGCCTGCCGGCCGCATGCCCCCGGCCGCATCGCGGCCAAACCTTCCGCCGGCTTCGAGAGCCGATGTTTAGTATTTTGTTTAGCAAAGCCCAATTTACTGAACACGGCAAGCAAATTCGTTGTTGCAGCGCAACAAAGATCGTCCCCGCTGCACATCTCCGGCGCAGCGGCGCTTCAGCCGTCGCGGCGAATTACGCTGGTGGCGCCGATTGCGGCTTCGGTTCCGTCGGCCAGAATTCGGAGTTCAGAACCTGGGCGATCGAGAATGGGCAGGATTCCGGAAAGGCGTGCTCGGGCAGGCCCGTCTCGTCGGCGGCCTTGACGCGAGCCAGCCGGTACTCCTCAGCGAGGACGAGTTCGGGATAGCCGCGCAGGCTTGGGCTTTCATCGACCAGTTTCAGAAGCCGCTGCCGATGCTCTGCGATCGACGATCGCCATCCCGGCTTTCGCTGATCGCCCTGATATGCCCACTTCAGCAAATGCAGGAGCACCACGTTCAGGTGGCTCTCGATGCTCCGCTTCTCCGACTTTCCCAAGCTCCCGATCTCCTCGGCAACGTTGTCCCAGTCGATGTCCGCGGATCGCTGCTCGCGCAACGCACTCGCCTGCTCCTCCGTCCAACGATGGAAATCCATGTCGTAGAGGGATTTGCGCCTGCGGTTCTGCAAGAACTGGTTGAGCACCATAGAATTATTCTAGACTAGGAAGCATCGTTGCGCCATCAGCGGCGCTTGGCTGTCAGGGCACGTCAGTCACCGCGTCCGGACTACCCGCGGGGAGGGGCAGGCCACAAGTGCGCCGGTCATCTGTCGACGCAGTTTGAAGCCGACCGGCCGCGACGGAAAGATCATACGATCCCGATCCGTGCCAGGAATGCCGCCGGCGCGCGGCGGCGGATATCCTCGCCTGCCTCGCGCCCTATGGCTTCGGCCTCGCCGCTGTCGCCGGAAGCGCTTGCGGAATGGGACTCGGTCCCGGCCTCGGAGAGCACCGTGCCGTCGAAGCGCAAGATGCCGCCTTCGACGCGCGCATAGCCTGCGATCGGCGTGCGGCAGGAACCGTCGAGCGCTGCCAGGAAGGCGCGCTCGCAGGCAACTGCCGCCGCGGTCTCGCGGTGGTCGACCGGCGCGAGCAGGTCACGCATCCTGCGGTCGCTTGCGCGGCATTCGATCGCGATCGCTCCCTGGCCGCAGGCCGGCGGAAAGAGATCGGGCGGGAGGAGCGCGCGGACATGGTGTTCGAGGCCGAGGCGCTTCAGCCCCGCGACGGCGAGCAGGGTGGCGTCGAAGTCGCCCGCCTCGACCCGCTTCAGCCGGGTCGGCACATTGCCCCGCAGCAGCGCGATTTCCACGTCCGGCCGCGCCCGGCGGACGAGCGCGGCGCGACGGAGCGACGCCGTGCCCACCCGCGCACCGGCGGGGAGGGTGTCGAGCGATTCCGCCACGCGGGCGACCAGCGCGTCGCGCACGTCCTCGCGCGGCAGCACGGCGCCGATCACCAAGCCGTCGGAAAGAACGGTCTCCATGTCCTTGGCCGAATGGACGGCAAGGTCGACCGCCCCGGAGAGCAGGGCCTGCTCGATCTCCTTCGTGAAGAGACCTTTTCCGCCGGCGTCGGCGAGCGGTCGGTCGCGAATCACGTCACCCGAAGTGGTGATCGGCACGATCTCGACCGCCTCAGGATCAAGGCCATACGCTGCGGCGAGCGC
>DASWJZ010000337.1:0-5167 GCA_036396875.1 Propylenella sp. | reverse complement strand
CGGCGCCGCAATAGACCTCGTAGGCCTTCTCGCCCGAGAAGGAGAGCCGCGCCACCATGACACGCACGCCGGCGAGGTGCCCGGACCGAACCCCCATGAAGGGCAGCGCGGCGTCGCTCATGTCGACGTCGTCGAGCGCGCTCTCCAGCAGAGCGCGGCTGTTCGGGCCGGAGACGGCGGCGCCGGCCCATTGGTCCGTCAGCGAGGCGATCGAGACCTTGAGATCGGGCCAGGCGATCGCCAAGAGCATTTCGAGATTCTGCATGACGAGCGCCGCGTTCGCCGTCGTCGTGGTCATCAGGTAGCGCGTCTCGGAGAGCCGCCACGTCGTGCCGTCGTCGTAGAGGAAACCGTCGTCCCGCAGCATCAGACCGTAGCGCGCCTTGCCGACGGGGAGGGTGGAGAACGTGTTGGTGTAGACGCGGTCGAGGAAGATTGCCGCGTCCGGCCCCTGCACGTCGATCTTGCCGAGCGTCGAGACATCGACGATGCCGACGGAATTCCGCACCGCCCGCGCTTCGCGGACATAGGCCTGCTCCAGCGTCTCGCCGCTCCGGCTATAGAATCGCGGCCGCTGCCAGGCGCCGACATTGATCATCTGGCCGCCCGCCTTGACGTGCCAGTCGTGCAGCGGCGTCCGACGGAGCGACCGCGCATGGCTGCCGCGGGCACGCCCGACCAGCGCCCCGAGGCTGACCGGGTTGTAGGGCGGGCGGAAGCGGGTCGTGCCGACCGCCGGGATCGGAAGCCCGCGCTCCTTGGCCATGATGGCGATGGCGTTGAGGTTCGACAGCTTGCCCTGGTCGGTCGCCATGCCGAGGGTCGTGTAGCGCTTTAGATGCTCGACTGACTGAAAGCCCTCACGCTGCGCGAGCCGCACGTCGGAGGACGTCACATCGTTCTGGAAATCGACGAAGGCCTTGCCGGCGGCCGGGACTTCGAAGAGCGGAAACAGATTTCCGGATCGGTCGCCGGACGGCTGCGCGGCGGGCTGGGCCGTTGATGACTCCACCGGCGGGACGCTGAAACCGAGGGCGCGGGCAGCGACAGCCCCGGCCTCTGCGCCGTCGGCCGCAGCGGCGGGAGGATCGCCGACGCCGCGGATGGCGCCGCCGAGGATATAAGGTTCGCGCGCCTCGCCGGGCACGAAGGCGTGCAGCACGTCGTCATAGACGGGCGGCCCGCCGGCCTGACTTGCCAGATGTATGAGCGGATTCCAGCCGGCGCTGACGAGGAGTGCGTCGCATTTGAGGTCGCGGACGGCGCCCGACCTCTGTCCGTTCGAAACGTCGAAGACCTCGATGCGGATCGACTTCAGCGTCTTGCCGCCCTCGGCCGCGGTGACGACGTGGCCCGTGAGCGGTTCTGTGCCGGTCTCGGCAAGCTCGGCCGCGAGGCGAGCCGGCGCGTTCCGCCGCGGATCGACCACCGCGCGCACCGTCACGCCGGCGCGCGCCAGCGCCGCCGCCCGCTGCCATCCGCCGTCGTTGTTCGTGAAGACGACCGCCTCCCGCCCGACCCCGACGCCGTAGCGCCGCGCATAGGCGAGGGCGGCGCCCGCCAGCATGACGCCGGGCATGTCGTTGCCGGGAAACACGAAGGGCCGCTCGATGGCGCCCGGCGCGAGCACGACGCGCCGCGCCTGGATGCGCCAGTGACGCTGGCGGGCCTTCGCCGGACCGCCGGCCTCCGCGGTCCGCTCGACCGCGCCGAGCACGTTCCCGTCGTAATAGCCATAGACCGAGGTGCGCGTAAGCTGGCGGACGTTGGCGAGGGCGCCGAGCGCCGAAGTCATGGCAAAGAGCCAGTCCGCCGCATCCGATCCGCCGATGCCGTCCTCCAGATCGGCCGATCCGCCGAGCACCGGATTGTCGTCGCAGAGGATGACGCGCGCGCCGGCGCGCCCCGCCGCGAGCGCGGCGGAAAGCCCCGCCGGCCCGCCGCCGACCACCAGCACGTCGCAGAAGGCGTGCATCGTCTCGTAGCGGTCGGGATCGGGCTCGAAGCTCGCCTTTCCGAGCCCCGCGGCGCGGCGGATGAAGGGCTCGTAGAACATCCACGCCCCGCGGAACGGCCCGATGAACGTCTTGTAGTAGAAGCCCGCCGCGAAGAACGGCGACAGGTATTCGTTGAGCGCGCCAAAATCGTTGTCGAGCGACGGCCAGGCGTTCTGGCTCCGCACCGCCAGCCCTTGCGACGCCTCGACGATCGTGGCCTTGGCGTTCGGCTCGGTCGCGGCGCCCGTGCCGAGCGTGACCAGCGCGTTCGGCTCCTCGGCGCCGGCGGAATAGACGCCGCGCGGACGGTGGTACTTGAACGAGCGGGCGACGAGGGTTCGGCCGGATGCGAGCAGCGCCGACGCCACCGTATCGCCGGCAAAGCCGGTAACCACGGCGCCGTCGAAGGTGAAGGTGAGCGGGCGCGTGCGGTCGACGCGGGCGCCGCCGCGCGGCAGGCGATAGCCGGCCATCAGCGGGTTTCCCCGGAGGCCTCGGGCCGGTTCGCCCAGGCGCCGACGAGACGCGCCCCGCCAACGGCGTGGGTCTCGGTGTTGCGCATCACCAGCAGCCACTGTCGGCAGCCGTGCACGTGGTGCCAGTATTCCTCGTGCGGACCGCGCGGATTGGTGCGGTCGTACACATAGGCCGCCCAGTGCGACGGGTCGCCGTCGGAAACGTCGGGCCGCGCGACCGTGGCGTCGCCGCCATAGGTGAATTCCTCATGGTCGCGCAGGCCGCAGACGGGGCAGGGGATCAGCATGGAGGTCCCTAGTGCAGCCGCGGGTTGGCGCCGGAGCCCGCCTCGTCGATATGGCGGCCCTCATGGAAGCGCTCGAGCGTGAAGCGGGCGTTCAAATCGTGCGGCCGGTCGTTGGCGATCGTCCAGGCGAAGCACCAGCCCGAGCCCGGCGTTGCCTTGAAGCCGCCATAGCACCAGCCGCCGTTCAGGTAGAGGCCGGAGAGCGGGCCAGTCGTGATGATCGGGCTGCCGTCCATCGACATGTCGACCAGGCCACCCCAGCTCCGCACCAGCCGCACCTTGCCGACATTCGGGAAGACGGCGAGCAGTTCCGTCGCCACCTCGTGCACGATCGGCAGGTTCCCCCGCTGCGCATAGGAATTGTAGTAGTCGAGGTTGCCGCCATAGACGAGGCCGCCCTTGTCGGACTGCGACACGTACATGTGCCCGGCGCCGAAGGTGACCACGCAATTGACGAGCGGCTTCAGCGGCTCCGTCACGAACGCCTGAAGAATGTGGCTTTCGATCGGGAGCCTCGGCACGCCGGCCTTGCGCAGCACTTCCGACGTCATCCCGGCGACCGCGACCCCGACCTTCGGCGCCCGGATTTCGCCGCGGCTCGTCTCCACGCCCACGATGCGCCCGCCGTCCTTCAGGAAGCCGGTGACCTCGCAATTTTCGACGATGTCGACGCCCAGCCGGTCGGCGGCGTGCGCGAACCCCCAGGCGACCGCGTCGTGCCGGGCGGTGCCGCCGCGCGGCTGAAACAGGCCGCCGACGACAGGGAAGCGCGCCTTCGGGCTGAGGTCGAGGCCGGGACAGAGTTTTGCGATGTCGTCCGGCGTCAAGAGTTCCGCGTCGATGCCGTTCAGGCGCATGCCGTTGCCGCGCTCGGCGAACTTGTCGAGCTGGGTCGGCGTGTGGGCGAGGTTCAAGACGCCGCGCTGCGAGAACATGACGTTGTAGTTCAACGCCTCGCTCAGCCCCTCCCAGAGCTTCAGGCTCCACTCGTAGAACTGCTGATTGGCATCGAGCAGGTAGTTGGAGCGGACGATCGTGGTGTTGCGGCCGACGTTGCCCTGGCCGAGCCATCCGCGCTCCAGCACCGCGACGTTGCGGATGCCGTGTTCCGCTGCGAGATAATAGGCGGTGGCGAGGCCGTGGCCGCCGCCGCCCGCGACGATCACGTCGTAAGAACGCTTCGGCTCCGCCTTCCGCCACGTCGGTTCCCAGCCCTTGTTGCCGGTCAGCCCGTGGCGCAGCACGGAGAAGATCGAATATTCGGCCATGAGCCCCTTCGCCGCTTGCGCCCGCATCCGTTACAGCGCCGTTTTCCGCGGTCAAGATGTATACTTCCGCGAAGGGAGGAAACGGATGGCGACGGGTGAGGACCCGCGGGGCATGGCGCTGTCGCTTCAGGGGACGGTGGAGGCGCCGCACTTCGACCGCGCGGCCTTCAGGGCGGCGCGCATCTATGTGACGCTCGCCCCCGACGGCCGCACGGCGAACTTCAAGTTCACGCCCGACGAGCAGGAGTTCAAATGCATGCTGGCGCCCGACGCGTTCTCGCCGGTTCCCAACGCCTGGGGCAGGCAGGGCTGGACCACGGCCGACCTCTCGAAGCTCGGCGAAGCCGAGCTGAGGAGCGCGCTCGAGACCGCTTGGGCGCATGCGCTGCCGAAGCGGCGGCAGTAGTATTGTCTTGGCAAAGAGTAGGGGGCTCCTCCTGTCGTCATTGTCGGGCTTGACCCGGCAATCCATTCCGTCACGCTTGCCGGCAGGATGCCCGGATACACAAACCTGCTCGCCTCCAAGAAAGGCGGCACGCTCTATTGCGGCGTGACCAGCGAGCTGCCGCGCCGCCTCTGGGAACATCGCGAGGAGATCACCGGCGGGTTCACCAGCCGCTATGGCGTCAAGCGGCTCGTCTGGTACGAGGAGTTCCCGTGGATCATCGACGCGATCAAGCGCGAGAAGCGATCAAGTCATGGCCGCGGGCATGGAAGATCGCGCTGATCGAGAAGGACAACCCCGATTGGCGTGATCTGTCGTCTCACCTTGTGATGTTCTGACCGTCGCGACCGTCGCGGCAACTCGTCCGCGTCACGGAATGGATTGCCGGGTCACGCCCGGCAATGACGACAGGAAAGGCTGCGCTGCTCTCCGGTTATGATCACAAGCGGGATATGCCGTATCAGTCGCTGATCAAGGCCTGGCTCGCCGAAAAGGTGGATGCCGTCAGCGGCGCGTCAGCCGTTCCTGGTGCTCGATTTCCCGCACCAGCTTCTTCACGATCGCGCGCGCCAGATGTCCGCTGCGTGCTCCTCGCTCAAACCGCTCAGCATCGGCCGAACATAAAGGCGGCCGACGCGGCGGGGATTTTTTGGCGCTCGTCCCCGCCCGTTGCTAAGGAGGCGGCGCTCACCCT
>DASWJZ010000336.1:0-19582 GCA_036396875.1 Propylenella sp. | reverse complement strand
ATCCGCACACGACCACCTCCCGCCCGCGTCCGCCGGTGCGCACGACCGACGATTATCTTCGCGAGCGGGAGGAGAAGCGGTAAGCGCGCAAAGAGGAGGCCAAGCATCACATCGTTGAATCTGGACGGCATCGGCCTATCTTGATCTGTGCTCAAATGGAGAACCGGGGTGCCCAGCAGGAAGCCGAACAGTGGCAAGAGTGGCCGCGGGAAGACCGCAGTTTCCACACCGCCACGAGGCGACAAGAAGGTCGTTGGGAAGGAGGCCCGCCACGGCCAGGATGCGTGGCGCATCTCGGTGGATGGCCGTTCCGTGGTGATCACGACGAGCAAGCAATCCAAGCGTACCATAGATGAAGCGGCGTCGCTCTATGGTCGCGCACTGAGGCGTCTGGCCGATCGGTAAGCGGCATTACCGGCTCACGCTGGCCGATGCGCTCAGCGCGCATGAGACAGCGCTGACCTTTGGCTCCGGTCTGCCTGGTGTCGCCAATCTAGGTCTGGTGGAGTCGGCGATCGCCAGACCCTACAACGGCTATCACCGTTCCATCGAACGCAAGGCTGCAGCGTTGATCGAGTCCATGGCTCGAAACCACGGCTTTGCTGATGGAAACAAGCGCACGACAATTATTCTGATGCACATGCTTCTAACGAGAAGCGGTTATCGCCTTGTGCCCGCCTCTCGCGGCGAGTCCGTGGAGGACGCCGCGGAGACAATGGTTCTGTCCGTCGTCACTCGCAACACTTCGTTCCAAGATATCGTCGCCTGGTTCCAGGCGCGGGTCCAGCGTGTGTAGGTGCCGTTTCTCGAGCCTCATCTCAAGCGGTCATTGCTGACACTACTCCGCCCTCGTCGCCTCCTCGAGGAAATCGACCAGCGCCCGGCGATCGTCCTCCGAGCCGATCTGCTGTTCCGGCATCTTGGTGCCCGGCCCGTGGGCAGGTTATGCTCCGGCGATGGGAACAGAAGAAGCGCTCTCGATCTTGCGCCGTTACGAGAGCGAGCTGCGCGCGCGCGGCATCCGCCATGCGGCGGTGTTCGGTTCGACCGCGCGCGGAAAAAAACGGCGCGGCAGCGACCTAGATATTATGATCGACCTTGACCCGGAAGCTCAAATTACGGTGTTCGACTACGTAGGTCTGAAAGAATACGTCGGCAGCCTGTTTGACGGTCCCGTCGATGTGGTGAGCAAGGGCGGACTGAAGGCGCATGTCCGCCCGGCAGCGATCGCCGATGCTGTCTATGCCTTTTGATCAGAGGCTCACAGCGCTGCATGACATCCTCCGTCATATCGATCTGGCGGAGCAGTTCGTTGCGGAACTGGATCGCGCCGCGTTCCTCGAAGACATGCGAACGGTCTACGCCGTCACTCGCTGTCTGGAAATTATCTCCGAAGCCTCTCGCCGTTTGCCGGACGAACTGAAAGCCCGCCATCCATCAATCCCCTGGCGGCAGATGGCGGGGGCCGGCAATGTTTACCGGCACGACTACGAGGATGTCGCCGCTCAACTTGTGTGGGAGACTGTGCGGCTCGCTTTGCCGCCGCTTCGGTCCGTCACAGAACAAGAAATCGGCGCGGCCGGGCGGTAGAAGCTGCCCGACCTTCGCCGGGTCTTTCCGGCCGGAGGAACTACTCCGCCCTCGTCGCCTCCTCGAGGAAATCGACCAGCGCCTGACGATCTTCCTCCGAGCCGATCTGCTGTTCCGGCATCTTGGTGCCCGGCGTGTAGGCGGCGGGGCCGACCTCGAAAAGCTCGGCCACCGTCTCCTTCGTCCACACGATGTCGAGCTCCTTCAGCGCCGGCGAGAAATTGTAGCCCGGCAGCGTCGCGATGCGACGGCCGAACAGGCCGGCGAGCGTCGGACCGGCGCGGTTGCCGTCGTCGGGCGACAGCGTGTGGCAGGCGACGCAGGCGCGGAACACCTCGGCCCCCGGATGCCCTTCATATTCGGCGAGCGGATCGTCGAGCGGATTGGCGACGGCGGTGCCGATGTGTTCGCCCGTCGCCGCATCCCACTGGCGGACGATGCGATCGGTGCCGCCGGTCAGCAGCGTCTTGCCGTCCGGCAGGAAGGCGGCCGACCAGACCGGCAGGCCGGGGCCGACGAGCGTCCGCTGAAGCGTACGGGTCGCCCGCTCGATGATGGCGACGGAACCGCGGATACCGGCCGCCGCGACAAGCATGCCGTCGGGAGAAATGGAGATCGCGATGACGGGATCGGGACCCGCCTCCGCTTCGCCGTTCGCCATGCCGGACGGCGACACGAAATAGACCCTGCCGTCGCCGCCGCCGGTTACGATCTCGCCGTCCGCCGCCACCGCGACGCTGTTCAGCGGGCTCGGGAGCGTCACCACCTTCTGCGCTTCGCCGCCGTCCAGCGGCCAGACGCGGATCGTCGCGTCGTAGCCGGCGCTGACGAGCGCGCGGCCGTCGCGCGTGAAGGCCACGCCGTTGACGTTCTGCTCATGGCCTTCGAGCACGGTCGGCTCTCCGCCGGCGAGCGGCCAGAGCCGGATCGTGCGGTCCCAGGAGGCGGAGGCGAGCCATGCCCCGTCCGGCGAGGCGGCGAGCGCCGCGACAGGCGCCGTGTGGCCCTCGAGCACGATCTCCGGCGACTGCGCGTCCGGTCGCCAGATTGCGATCTTCGCGTCCTCGCCGCTGGTGACGGTGCGCCCGTCCGCGAGCCACAGCACGGCATTGACGGCGCCGTCGTGAAAGCGGAGCACCTGCTCCGCTTCGTTCCGCTCGAGGCTCCAGCGGATCGCCGATGTGTCGAAGCTCCCCGAAATTGCGCGCGCCCCGTCGGCGGAGACGGCCAGCGCCTTCACGGGGCCGCCATGCCCCCGAAGCTCCGCCTGGGCGGCAAGGGCGAGCGCCGCCGTTCCGACGATCGTCAGCACTCGAACGAAGGACCGGACCATCGGGGCTCCCCATTTCATCAAAAGACTGCTGCACACATAGAAGAAGGCGCGCCCCTTGCCAGAGGCGGTCTTTGAAGTCGAGCGGCCAGGTCCGGCGCCTTCGAGTGCCATCCGACTCGACGCTTCTGGAGCTTTATGACACACTCATCATGCTAACATGCCAGAGCCCGGCAGCTAACGGGCGGAGGCAGATCCGGGAGGCCGCGGAAAACAGGCCGGCCCGCAGGGAGGGTCTTATTATGAAGATTGGCTTGCTTCAAAGACGGATTGGACGGCTTGCCGCAGCGTCGCTGATCTGCGGCATCTCGCATGCCGCGCTGGCGGCCGGTCCCGGGATGGTATCCGGCCCGAGCGCCGAACCCGAATGCTACGTGCCGTGGGCGGAAGACACGAAGTTCTTCCAGTGGCCCGCCAAGGAGGGGCCGTACCGGATCGCGCTTGCCAACGGCTATATCGCCAACACCTGGCGCATCCAGATGATCAAGACGGCGAAGGCCTATGCGGCGCAGCCGGAGGTCGCGGCGAAGCTTGAGGAGTTCAAGGTCGTGTCGACGGGCGAGGACGTCGCCGCGCAGATCGCCGCCGTGAACAACTTCATCGATTCCGGCTATGACGCGATCGTCGTCAACGCACAGAACCCGGCGGCGTTCACGCCGGTCATCAAACGCGCCAATGACGCCGGCATCGTGCTGGTCGCTTTCGACAACATCCTCGACACCGACCAGGCGATAAACGTCAACGTCGACCAGAAAGGCCTCGGCGTGCTGTGGGCCAACTGGCTTATCAAGCACCTGCCGGAGGGCGGCAAGATCCTCGAGGTCAAGGGGGTCGAGGGCACCTCCGTCGACCGCGACCGGCATGAGGGAATCCACGAGACGTTCGATGCCTCCGGAAAGACCTGGGAGGTCATCGAAGTGCTCGGCAAGTGGGACGACCCGACGGCGCAGAAGGCGACCGCCGACGCGATCGCCGTGCACAAGGCGTTCGACGGCATCACCGCCCAGGGCGGCGACACCGGCGTGGTGCAGGCGATGATCGACGCCGGCCATCCGTTCGTGCCGTTCGGCGGCGAGACCGAGAACGGCTTCCGCAAGTTCTGCGGGATGCATTCGGCCGATGGGCTGAAGTGCTCGTCGGCGGGCACCGGCCCGGCGCAGGTCGCCGTCGCCGTCAAGACCGCCATCGCGGCGCTCGAGGGGCAAGTGGTCCCGCAATCGATCAAGCTGCCGCTCGCCATCGTCGAGGATCCGGACTTCAAGGACGGCGAGAACTTCTACTCCGATCAGTCCGACAATTTCTTCGTCGGCAACGCCTTTCCGACCTGCGGCATCAACTTCACGGCGCAGGAGATCATGGGCCAGTCGGAAGCCAACCAGTAAGTTCAGCAAAGGCTGCGCGCCGCGGATTCGTCCGCGGCGCTCCGCCTCGGGGAGTGGGGCATGGAAGCGGCTGGCCCGCTTTTCCGGATGGAGGGCATTTCCAAGCGCTACGGCGGCGTCAAGGCGCTGGAAAAGGCCGAGCTCACCGTCGAAGGCGGCCGCATCCACGGCATTCTGGGCGAGAACGGGGCGGGCAAATCCACCCTGATCAAGGTGATGGCCGGGGTCGTCCAGCCGGACGAGGGCCGCATGGTCCTGGAGGGCCGCGAGGTCCGCTTCGCCGACCCGGCGGCGGCCAACCAGGCCGGCATCGTGTGCATCTTCCAGGAGCTTTCGCTTATCCCCGACCTGTCGGTCGCCGACAACATCGCGATCAGCAATCCGCCGACGCGCTTCGGGCTCATCGACCGGCGCGCCCAGCGTCGGATGGCGGAGGAAGTCCTGGCGCGGGCTGGCGCCGGGGACGTGCATCCGCTGTCGCCGGTGAAGGATCTGCCGCTGTCGCGCCGACAGATGGTGGAAATCGCCAAGGCGCTCGCCCGCAATCCCCGCATCCTGATCCTCGACGAGGCGACCTCGGCGTTGACGGCGGCCGACGTGACCCGCGTCTTCGCGGTGCTGAAGCGGCTGCGCGCTGAGGGGCTCGCCCTCCTCTACATCTCGCACCGGATGCACGAGATCGCCGAGCTCGCCGACGAGTGCACCGTGTTCCGCAACGGCCGCAACGTCGCCACCTATGCCGCCGGCACGAAATCGGACGCGGAAGTGGTCGAGATGATGATCGGCCGCGAATACAGCCATGTCTTCCCGCCCAAGCCTCCGGCGACGGCGACGGGCAAACCGCCGGCGCTGGAGGCGCGGGACCTCTCCTGGAGCAACCGCCTGAAGGGCGTCTCGCTTTCGGTCGCCGCCGGCGAGATCGTCGGGCTCGGGGGATTGGACGGGCAAGGCCAGCGCGACCTCTTGCTGGCGCTTTTCGGGGTGCTGCGCGGCGTGTCGGGCGAAATCCTGATCGACGGCAAACCGACCTCCATCCGAAGTCCGAACGCCGCCAAGAGCCGGAAGGTGGGCATGGCGCTCATTCCGGAGGACCGCAAGATCGAAGGGCTGATGCTGCCGATGTCGGTCCGCGACAACCTCTCCTTCGCGGCGCTCGACCGCTTCTCACGCGGCGGCGTGATCGACCGCGAGGCCGAGGCGAAGGCGGTCGACGAGATGATCCGCCTCCTCGCGATCCGCATGGCGGGAATTGATGCGCCGGTCGGATCGCTGTCCGGCGGCAACCAGCAGAAGGTCGTCATCGCCAAGTGGCTGATGGTGACGCCGCGGATCATCCTCCTCAACGATCCGACGCGCGGCATCGACGTCGGGACGAAGCAGGAGATGTACCAGCTGCTGCGCAAGCTTGCCGATTCCGGCGCGGCAATCGTCTTCTACTCGACCGACTACGACGAGCTGATCGGCTGCTGCGACCGCGTGCTGGTGTTCTACGACGGCGCCGTGAAGCGCGTGCTGACCGGCGCGGAAATCACCGAGCGCGCGCTGATCAGCACCGCCCTCAACATCCCGACGGAGAACGGGAAGCCCGCGCTGCGGCAGGCGGTCGGCGGATGAGCGACTGGCGCTTCCGTCTCGCCGATAACCGCGGGACGCTCATTGCGGCCGCGGTCTTCGCGCTGATGTTCATCATCTATGTGAGCAACCACCCGGCCGGCTTCAGCTCGAACGTGGTGAACACGTCGTCCAACAAGAGCGTGCTCCTCGCCTTGGTGGCGATGGCGCAGACAATGGTGGTGCTGACGGCCGGCATCGACCTCTCCGTCGGCATGGTGGTCGTGCTCACCAACTGCCTCGCCTCCTGGATCGTTGTCGGGGCGGGCGGCACGACGATGCTCGGCATCGCCGGCGTGCTCCTCGCCGGCGCCGCCTGCGGCGCCCTTAACGGTCTCATCGTCATCTACGGCCGGCTGCAGCCGATCGTGACCACGCTCGCCACCGGCGCCATCTATTTCGGCATCGCGCTGGCGCTCCGGCCGGTGCCGGGCGGCGGCGCTCTGAACGAAACGCTCGCCGATACGCTGACCGGAAAGCTTTATGGCTTCCTGCCGGCCAGCCTGATCGCGCTCGTCGGTGTCGTCATTCTGGTCTGGGTGCCGTTCCGCCGCTCCGCCATCGGCCGCGCGGCCTACGCAGTCGGCTCCTCCGAATCCGCCGCCTACATGTCCGGCGTGCCGATCCGCCGCGCTAGGTTCGTGGCGTTCACGGTATCGGGATTGCTCGCCTCGATCGGCGGCCTCTTCCTCACCTTCGTCACCTATTCCGGCGAGGCCTCGGCGGCGAACGGCGGAGGCTACACGCTGCTCTCCATCGCGGCCGTGGTGCTCGGCGGCGTCTCGCTCTACGGCGGTTCGGGAAGCGCGATCGGCGCGATCTTCGGCGCCTTCATGTTCTCCACCATCGGCGACCTGCTCTTCGTCTTCGACCTGGAGCCGCTGTGGCAGCCGCTCTTCCGGGGCGTCGTCCTCCTTGCCGCCGTCTGCCTCGGCGCCGCCCGCCTGTTCCAGGTCCGCAACCGGCTGGACCTGTTCGGATGAGGGGCCGCGATGACATCTGAAGACGCGGGACGGCGGACGGCGAATGGTCTCCCGCGGGCGCGGCGGATCGATCCGGCCGTGGCGACCGCGTTCGGCTGCATCCTCCTCCTGCTCCTGGTCGGCAGTCTCTATTCGACCAGCTTCCTGTCGCCCGACTACCTGCTCCAGCAGCTCAAGGTGGCGTCATTCCTCGGCGTCATCGCGACCGGCATGTTCCTCGTCATCCTGCTCGGACAGATCGACCTTTCGGTGCCCTGGGTGGTCGCGGTCGGCGGCATGATGTCGGCCTCGGCGACCGCCTACGGGATCGTCGGCGAGGCGCTCGCGATCCCCTTCGGCGTCCTCTGCGGCGTCGTGCTCGGCTCCATCAGCGGCTTCGGGGTCGCCTATCTCCGCATCCCGTCGATGATCATCACGCTCGCCGTCAACGCCGTCGCGCAAGGGCTGATGGTGGTGCATACCGGCGGCTTCTCGCCGCAGGATTCCGCCTCCTCCGCCATGCGGTACATCGCCACCGGGCGCACGCTGCTCGGCATCCCGAACGCGCTCCTCGTATGGGCCCTGGTTGGGGCCGTGACCATCTTCGCGCTGACCCGCACCACCTACGGGCGCGCGGTCTACGCGATCGGCAACCAGGAGCGCGCCGCCTATCTCTCGGGCGCCCCGACGCGCCGCATCGTCATGCTCACCTTCGCCGCCGCCGGCGGGCTCTCGGCCTTCGGCGGCGTCCTTCTCGCCGGCTATGCGAGCAAGGCGGCGCAGGCGATGGGCGACCCCTACCTCCTGCCGGCGATCGCCGCCGTCGTGCTCGGCGGCACGAACATACTCGGCGGGCGCGGCACCTATCTCGGGACGGTCGCCGGGGTGATTCTGATCACGCTCCTCCAGTCGATCCTGTCGGTCATGCAGATGGATGAATGGGGCCGGCAAGTGATCTACGGAGTGGTGATCATCGCCATGCTGCTCCTCTACGGCCGCGAGCCGATTTCGCGGTGAGGCAACGGCCGGCGCGGCGGCTCAGCCCGACCGGCTTCCGTTCCGGCCCGGACGACCCCAGGCGATCGTCCACACCGCCGGCCAGCGGCCGCCCCGCCTCTCCTCGCGCATGAAGGTGAAGAGGCCGGAGAAGGTGACGAGCGCAATGCCCAGCATGGCGGTCGCATCCGGGAACTCGTCGAAGAAAATCGCGCCGAGCAGGACAGCCCAGACGATCTGGCTGTACTGGCCCGGCGCAATGCGGTTGGCGGGCGCGGCGCGCGTCGCCGCCATCAACAGGATGTGTCCCGTCCCCATGCAGAGGCCGGTGAAGGCGAGCATGGCGAAGTCTTGCGCCGTCGGCAGCCGGAACTCCGGCAGCATCAGCACGCCGTTGACGACGAGCGACGCGAGCATGACGACGCCGATCAGCGTGATCCGCTTCTCGGTCGGCCCGAGGGCGCGTAGCACGATGACGGTGGTCGCGGCGCAGACCGCGATCCCGGCCGCCGCAAAATGGGCCGGCACGATCTCGCGAAAGCCCGGGCGGACGACGAGAAGGATGCCGCAGAAGCCGATGACGATGGCCAGCGCGCGGCGCCAGCCGACCCGCTCGCCGAGGAGCGGGATGGAGAGGAGCGTCACAATCAGCGGCGCGAGGAAGATGAGCGAATAGACCTCGGCCAGCGGCAGCGTGGTGAAGGCGATCACCGCAAGGATGCCGGCGATTGCGCCCGCCGCGGCGCGGACAAGCACGAGCCCGGGCCGGTGCATGCGAAAAGTGTCGCGCCAGCGCTCGCCCGGCGCGCGGGCGAATGGAACCGCGATCAGCGAGAAAAGCGTGTAGAAGAAACCGATCTCGAAGACCGGGAGGCGTCCCCCCAAGGCCTTGATCGCCGCATCGCCGCACGAGAACACGGCATAAGAGAGGAGGCCGACAAGGATGCCTTTGACCATGACCTTTTCGGCGGAGCGGGGAATCGGTTCGGGCGGGTGCCGCGATCCTCAGCGCTTCGGCGGCGCGCCCGTCAAGCGGCCCGCGCTGTGGCGAAACGCATCGGACCTTGTGATTCCGGCGGGCGCCGGATCATAAGTCTGGCGATTACCGGACATGGGACACGGGATGAGCGGCAGGGTTGCTATCGGCGTCGTCGGGTGCGGGTTCTTCGCCCGCAACCATCTCCATTCCTGGAAGGACCTCGCTCCGGCAGGCGCGGATCTCGTCGCCGTCTGCGACCTCGACGCAGGCAAGGCGAAGGCGGCGGCGGAGGCGTTCGGCGTGCCGCATTTCTATACCGATGCCGAGACGATGTTCCGCGAACAAAAACTCGGGCTCGTCGACATCGTGACGCGCATGGACACCCACCGCGCGCTTGCCGAGATGGCGTTCCGGCACGGCGTCCCGGCGATCGTGCAAAAACCCTTCGCCCCGGACTGGAGGGAGTGCGTCGCCATCGTCGAGGCGGCGGAGAAGGCCGGCCTGTTTCTCGCCGTGCACGAAAACTTCCGTTTCCAGACGCCGCTTGAGAAGGTGAAGGCGGCGATCGGTTCCGGCGCGATCGGGGATCCGTCGTGGGCGCGGATCAGTTTTCGCACCGGCTACGACATCTATGCCGGCCAGCCTTATTTCTACGACGAGAAGCGGTTCGTCATCCTCGATCTCGGCGTGCATGTGGTCGACGTCGCGCGGTTTCTGCTCGGCGAGGTGGAGCGCGTCTCGTGCGAGACGCAGCGGCGGAACCCGAAGGTCAGGGCGGAGGACACCGCCACGATGCTCCTCCGCCATACATCCGGCGCCGTCTCGGTCGTCGAAGCGACTTACGAGACGAAGAAGATTCCGGATTCGTTTCCGGAGACGCTGGTGGAGATCGAGGGGCCGGACGGCGCGATCGTCACAAGGCCCGGCTACCGCATGGAGGTCACGGCCGGCGGAAGGATGACCGCGACCGACATCGAGATCCCGATGCTCTCCTGGGCGAAGCCGCCCTGGCACATGGTGGAGGAGAGCGTCTTCAAGACCTGCGCGCATTTTCTCGAATGCCTGCAGGCCGGCCGCGAGGCGGCGACTTCCGGGCGCGACAACCTCAAGACCTACGCCATCTGCGAGGCGGCCTACGAATCGGCCGCGACGGGGAAGGCCGTGAGGCCGGCGGCCTGATTCAAGCTTGCAGGCGTCGAATAATTCTCACTGCGCCAAAAAGCCGCCGTCGACCGGCAGCGTCACGCCGGTGATCATCGACGCCGCCGGCGAAGCGAGAAAGAGGATCGCCGCCGCCACCTCCTGCGGCTCGGCGAGCCGCCCGAGCGGCGTCATCGCATGGATTTTCGCCATCAGCGCCGGATCGGCGAGCAGCGGCGCGATGAACTTTGTCCGCGTCCAGGTCGGCGCGACGGCGTTGACGCGAATGCCGTGCCGGGCCCATTCGACGGCGAGCGCCCGCGTCATGTTGACGAGCGCCCCCTTGGTCGTCTGGTAAGAGATGTTGGGATAGAGGCCGCCGCCGGAAAAACTCATGATCGAGCCGGTCGAGACGATGGCGCCGCCGCGGCCGGCGCCGATCATGTGGCGCGCCACCGCCCGCGAGCACAGGAACACGCCGGTCATGTTGACGGCCACGACTTTTTCCCAATCGGCAAGCGGAAGCTCGACGGTGGGCCGGCGTATGGCGGCGCCGGCATTGTTGACGAGCACGTCCACCCTGCCCTCGCGGGCGACGATCTCGGCGACAAGGCGGTCGACCGCGAGTTCGTCCGAGACGTCGGCGGCGATCGGCAAGCACCGCGCGCCCGCGGCGGCAAGCCTTTCCGCCAGCGCCGCGGCCTCGGTCCCGTCGCTGTCGACGATCGCCACGCACGCGCCGGAGGCCGCGAAGGCATGCGCCGTCGCGCGTCCGATGCCGCTCGCGCCGCCGGTCACCACGGCGACCGCCCCGTCGAGCCGGAAGCGACCGGCGAGATCGCCGCTTTCCGCCGCCCCTTCGCTCACGCTTGGCGCGTCCCCCGCAGCCTCACTCATCGGCCGTGGGAAGGGTTGCCGCGCCCGCGCGGCAGGATGGTGGTGACGGTATCGGCTGGCGGCCGGCCGCCAAGCCGCATAACCGATTGCGTGCCGAGCTCCACCGCCCGCCGAAGGCATGCTTCGAGCCCGAGGCCGTTGGAATACGCCCCGAGGAAGCCGGCGACGAAGGCATCGCCGGCGCCGGTCGTGTCGACGGCCTTGACCCGAGCCGCGGACACTTTCCAGCGCTGGGAATTTCCCGCCTCCGCGGCGATCGCGCCTTCCGCTCCCCGCTTGATCACGACGACCGAAAAGCTGCGCGTCAGGAACTGCAGCTGACGACCGACATCCTCGGAGCCGGAGAGCAGCGCCGCCTCCACCGCATTCGGAAAGCAGATGCGGGCGCCATCAAACCAGTCGAGGAAGTTCCTCGGACCGGCCTGCCGCAGGAACGAATGGGACGCCGGATCGATGGCGAACGGGATGTTGCGCCGTCTGGTTTCCGCCAGGAGATCGAGCACCGCGGCGCGCGACCCCTCGCCGTAGAACGAATAGCCGGAGAGAAGCACGAGACCGACGCCGTCGAGCAGCGCGTCGGGAAGATCGGCGGACCGCAGCCGGTCGTTCGCCCCGCGGTCGGTGAAGAAGCTGCGCTCGCCATTGCGGGAGAGCATGGTCACGGTGGTGCCGGTCGGCAGCACGTCGTCGACCGCGAGAAAAGCATTGACGCCGCAGGTGGTGAGAAGCGCGGTCTGCCGCTGGTGCTCCGCGCGGCCGACGCGTCCGACATAGGCCACCTTCACCTTCTCGGTCGCGAGCCACGCCGCCTGGTTGGCGCCCGACCCGCCCGGCAGCATGCGGATCGTCGCCAGGCGGTCGGCGCCGAGGGTGATCGGCCCTTCCGGATTGACGACGATGTCGATCATCACATCGCCGACGACAAGGATGGAGGGCGTCATGGCCGGTGCTCTTCGGGCGGATTACGCGACAGCTCGACCGCCACCCGGGCGGCGAGCGCCGCATTGTTCTTCACCAGCGCGATATTGGCCGCAAGGCTCCTTCCCCCGGTCAGCGCGCCGATCCGGTCGAGGAGATAGGGAGTCAGCGCCTTCTGCGAAATTCCGGCCGCTTCCGCCTCGCGGCAGGCGGCGGCGATGCGCGCCTCGATCTCGGCCGCGGGCAAGGCGTCCGCTTCGGGAATCGGATTGGCGACGAGGACGCCGGACGGCAACTGCAGCTGCCGGTGCAGCCGGATGACTTCCGCCACCTCGCCGGGCGTATCGGCGCGATGGTCGAGCCTGTGTCCGCTGCTGCGGGCGAAGAAGGCGGGAAACTCGTCGGTCCCGTAGCCGAGCACCGGCACGCCGAGCGTCTCCAGGAGTTCCAATGTGCGCGGGATGTCGAGAATCGACTTGCAGCCGGCGCAGACGACGGCCACCGGCGTCGCCGCGAGCTCGCTCAAATCGGCGGAGACGTCGAAGCTCTCGGCCGCCCCGCGATGCACCCCGCCGATGCCGCCGGTGGCGAAGACGGCGATGCCGGCGCGGGCCGCCACCGCCATCGTCGCGGCGACCGTTGTGCCGGCCGTCGCTTTCCGGGCAAGCGCCGGCGCGAGGTCGCGCCGCGATGCCTTGAGGACGCCCGGCGCGGCCCCGAGGCGCTCAAGCTCGCCGCGATCGAGCCCCACCCTGATCCGCCCGTCGAGCAGCGCCACCGTCGCCGGCGTCGCGGCGTTTTCGCGCACAATCGCCTCCACGGCGAGCGCCGTCTCGACGTTCCGGGGGCGCGGCATGCCGTGCGTGACGATCGCCGATTCGAGCGCCACCACCGGCCGGCCGGCAGCCAGCGCCTCCGCCACCTCGGGGCTCGTCTCGATCAGCGCATGTCCGGTCGGTCGATGCATCGCGCCCTTATGCCTTTAGAGGAGTTCGCGGCGCGCCAGATTGCGCATCAGGGCGGCGGCGCCGAACGTCCATGGCTCGGCATCGGGCGCCCGCACCATGACGTTGGCGAGGCGGCCGAGCTGCGGCGCTTCGATCGTCACCACGTCGCCGATCTTGTGAGTAAAGCCCTCGCCGGGGGCGTCGCGGTCCTCGGTCGGGGCGAACATCGTGCCGAGATAGAGGACGAAACCGTCGGGATATTGGTGATTTTTACCGATCGTATGGCGGACGAGATCCTCCGGGTCGCGGCTGATCAGGCGCATGGCGCTTATTCCCTCCAGCCGGAAGCCGTCCTCGCCCTCGACCGTCAGGCGGAGCTCCAGCCGGCGCACGTCGTCGAGGGTAAAGGCGTGGTCGAAGAGGCGGATGAACGGGCCGATCGCGGCGCTCGCATTGTTGTCCTTCGCCTTGCCGAGCAGGAGAGCGGAGCGGCCCTCGAAATCCCTGAGGTTCACGTCGTTGCCGAGCGTCGCGCCGACGATACGGCCGGCGCTCGAGACGACCAGCGCCACCTCCGGCTCGGGGTTGTTCCAGGTGGAGTCGGGATGCAGCCCCGCCTCGGCGAGATGCCCGACGGCGGACATCGGCTGCGCCTTGGTGAAGATCTCTGCGTCCGGACCGATCCCGACCTCCAGGTATTGCGACCAGAGCCCGCGGCGGATGAGCAGAGCTTTCAGGGCCATCGCCTGTTCCGACCCGGGGCGCAGACGCGCAAGGTCGTCGCCGATCGTCGCCTGCATCTCGGCGCGGATGGCGTGGGCGCGTTCGGCCTCGCCGCGCGCCTGCTCTTCGATGACCCGCTCCAGCATGGATATCGCGAAGGTGACGCCCGCCGCCTTGATCGCCTGCAGATCGACCGGAGCGAGCAGCCATGGGCGCGCCGGGTCGCGCCGCGCCCGCGGCGTGTTGGCGACGATGTCCGCGAGCGCGCCGAGCCGGCGGCCGCCGGCGGTTGTCGCCAGCCGCACCGGGTCATCGGCCTCGCAGAGGTCGCGCATGGTCGGCGCCGCATCTGAGATATCGACAACCTCATCCGCGCGGACGCAGACGACCGACGGCCCTTCGGCCTGCGGCGTCCAGACGCGCCCGACCAGCACTGCGTGCTCCGCATCGGACGGCAGCGGACTCATGGTCCAGTCGGCTGGTTTCATCCCCTCCCTGAAGAATCTGTTGCGCATTTGCCAGCGCGGTCCACTATCAGACCTCGGCGGCACGGATAAGCCGCCTCTCGCCCGGTCGCGCAGCTTATTCGGCTTGACGGCGGGCAAGCGCCTTGATTTTGGCCTGTCGTGCCATGACCAGCGCGCACCAGCGGGCCGCTCACATGCTGGCGGTCGGAGCCGACCTGCTCGAACAGGGGCAGGTCATCAACCGGCTTTCGGTCGCGGCGACCGCGATCGGGCTGGGCGTCCTCTTGTTGCCGGTCTTTCCCGCGTCCCCCGCAATGGCCCCGATGGCCATGCTTGTCGCGATCGCCGGGTTGGGGGAGCTTTTTCTCGCGATGCGGGTCGGGCTCGACGCCGCTCTTTTCCGCCGCCTCGCCGCCGATGCGGCGGACGACCGCCTGAACCTCGCGGCGCTTGAGGAGGCGCTCACCGCGCTCAAGCTGAAATCGGACCATGCGAGCTGGTCGATCGCCGCGCGCCTCAGCGGCGCCAGGCGCCTGCTGATGCTGCAGGGCATCGCCCTCTTCATACAGGTGCTCGCGGCGATGGCGGGCGGCCTCGCCGTCTTCCTCGAATATATCTGAGCGAGCGCTTCGGAAAGCGGTCAGCCCGTGGCCGCAGCAGCAAGCTCGGACGCATACCAGCATGCCCATATCGCCGGCGCCAGGAACGCGCCGAAAGGGATCTTGCGGTCGGCGGTCCAGGCGCCCGAGGCGGACTGCACGGCGACCCAGATCAGAGCACCGGCCGCCGCCAGCGCGACCGCGACCGCGAACGTCTCCCAGCCGAGCCAGATGCCGCCGGTCGCCGCCAGCTTCACGTCCCCAAGGCCGAGGCCCTCGACGCCGCGCAGGCGGAAGAACGCTTCGCGGAGGAGCAGGAACGCGCCGGCGCAGATGAGCATGCTGATGAGCGCCGCCCCGACGGCGGCGACGGGTCCGGCGCCGACCGAGGCCGCGCCGAACCAGGCAGCGCCCAGGCCGGCAATCGCCGCCAGAGCGTTCCAGAAGTCGGGGACCCTGAGGCGCCGCAGGTCCTCGAACGCGATGGCCGCCATGGCGGCGGCAAGGACGGCTGAGGCGGCGATCCGATGCGGTTCGGCGAGCGAAGCGCCGGCGATGGCGCCGAACAGCGCGGCGGCCGCCCAAAGCACAGGATCGTGCCAGCGCCCCCTGGCGGCCGGCATCAGCGGGCCTGCGACGCCCCCAGCCCCCACAGGCGCGAGCGCAGTTCCTCTGCCACGTGCTGCGCATCCTGGCCGCCGCGGATCACCGAGGGGCGGATCAGGATGACAAGCTCGTTGCGCACGCCGAAGCGGGACTTTCGCCCGAACAGATTGCCGATGGCGGGCACCCGGCTCAGCCCCGGAATCCCGGCCCGCTCCTTGGCGGACTGCTCGCTGATCAGGCCGCCCAGCAGAACCGTCTGTCCGTCCATCACCGAGATGGTGCTCTCGACGCGGCGGGTCGCGATCGTCGGCGTCAACCCGGCGGATCCCGCCACAACCGACGAGATCTCCTGCCCGATCGCCAGGTTGACGACGCCGTTCTCGGCAATCCGCGGCTTGATGTTCAGGATGATGCCGGTGTCGCGATACTCGATCTCGTTGGAGACCGGCGCAGCGGGGTCCTCGATCGTCGTCACCGAGCGCGTCACAATCGGAATCTCGTCGCCGACCTGGAACTTCGCCGTCTCGTTCTCCACCACCACCAGCGACGGCGAGGAAAGCACCTGCACGTCGGTGATGGAATCGAACGCGTCGATGACGATATCCGGGCTCCGCTCGGTGCCGAGCACGAAATTGAAGCCCGGCAGCTCCCGGCCGATATTGTCGGCGAGCGTGCTGAACAGCCCGATCGAGCCCTCGTCGTTGCCCAGGCCGAAATTCTTGCTCTTCAGGAAATACTGGATGCCGTAGCGAAGCTCGTCGGTCAGGCGGATTTCCGCCATGGTGACGTTGATCGCCACCTGCAGCTGCGGCACGTCGATGCGCCTGAGAGCGTCCAGCACCTTCTGCCGCGTCTCAAGATCGGCATAGATGACGATCGAATTGTTCGAGATGTCCGCCTGAATGCGGGTCTGCCCGTGGGCCCCGAACGCCTGCTCGGCGGGCTCCTCCTCCCCGGCGGGGCCGAGCGGGGCGGGCTCGGCCGGCTCCTGGCCGGCCACAAGGTCGCCTTCCTCAGGCTGGTTCTGCTGCGCGCCGAAGCCGGAGGTCATCCCTTCCGAAAGGAGCGGCTCTGCCCCCGGCTCCACCTGTTCCGTCGGCGATTCGGGAGTCAGCCCCCCGGCCTCGGCGAACAGCCCGTTCAGAATCTGCACAAGCTTCGCCGCGTCGCGATACTTGACGCGATAGACAGTGACGTTCGATTCGAGGTCCGGATTCTCGCTGTCGAGCCGCTGCACCCAGGTGCGCGCACGCTCGATCAGGTTGCGGCGAGGCGAGACGATGAGCACCGCTTTCAGGCGCTGCATCGGCATGAACTGGACCAGATTGGCGCCGACGCCCCCTTGCGCCGCCGCGAAGATGCGCTCCAGCTCCGGGATCACGGTCTCAGGCTTGGCATGGCGCAAAGGTAGGATGGCGACCGACTGGTCCTGCATCCAGTCGGCGTCGAACGTCATTGCGGTTTCGATCGCCGCCCGCCGGTCGGGGGCGTTGCCCAGCACGACGAGGAGATTGCGCGCGGCCTCGGCGCGAAGCGCTCCGGGGCGAGCCCCGAATCCCTCGATCAGGCTGATCAGCGTCTGCGCCGAAACGTAGCGCAGCGGCAGGATGCTGATGCCGTAGCCGGGGCGCGCCTCGCCGAGGTCCGCCCCGCCGGAGACGGCGAAATCCTCCTGCACCACGCGATAGACGCCGCCGTCCTTCACCAGCGACGCCGCATTGAACTGAAGTACGATTTCCAGCGCGGAGAGGAGGTGCTCGCGGGAGATCGGACGCGCGGTCGAGATCGTGACCGAACCGGAAATGTTCGGATCGATAGTGTAATTCTCCTTCAGGGCATCGCCGAGGATGGACTGGATCACCTCGCGGATGTCGGCGTTCTGGAAGTTCAGGTTGAACTCGCCGGGCTCGAAGCTGGATATGGTCTGGTTCGACCCGTCGGCGCTTTCTCCCGCGCCGTGATAGACGACGGCGCCCGTGCCCAGCGTCATGACGTTGCCGGCGTTCTCCGCCGGCGGCTCGACCGGCTCGCGCGCCGACAGATCCTGATCGAAGATCGAGGCGAGATTGCCGAATCCCGGCCCGCCGCCGGTTGCGCAGGCGCTCAGCAGAAGCGCGGCCGCAATGAGCGCGATGAAGGAAGAACGGGACCTGTCGGGAGACATCAGACACACCCCCTGCCCGAGGCCATATTTCTTTAGCCGGACAGCCAAGGTTGCCTGCCGTCCGCGCGCAGCCGGAGGTTCCCGGCCGAACCGGCCGGCACAGGAATTGCCGAGATCATGCTGATTCGACCGCCGGCCTCGGGGATCGGGCCGCAGTCAGCCGCATTTTTCGCCAAATCCAATCCCGCCGCCGCCTCTCAAATGCCCTCTGCCGACAGCATGGGCTTTCTGCGCAGGTCACTGCAAGCTAATCTTTTTGCTTTATACTCCTCGATCCAGTTCGGAGTGCATTGATGCTCGGGAGTTACACCGCGGGGCCGCACGGCGCCTTCCTCGCCTTCCTGAAGGACAGCGAGCGGGTGCGCGAACTCGTGGACTGGCCGGCGGTCGACCGCACCATCGCCGCCGGTCGCGACCATTATCACGACCTCTGGGAGGCGGGCGTCCTCTCCGGCGCCGACCTCGCCGACGCCATCGCCGGGTTCCACAACCTGCCGCGGGTCGGGGCGGACCACATCCAGTACCGCCCCGAGCTGTTCGACGGGCTGTCGCGCCGCTTCCTGCGCGACGCCTGGCTGTTCCCGTTCCCGGAGGACGGCAGGATCGCGCTCGCGGCCGCCGATCCGACCCGCGAGGAGGCGATTCGCGCCGTCATGGTGGCGCTCGGCGAGCCGGTCGACATCCGGGTCGCCGCCTTCGACGAGCTCGCCGTGCTGTTCGAGCAGCGGGGCGGCATGCCGGCGCCCGGCGATGTTGAGGCGCAGCGGAGCGGCGACGACGACGGCGAGGCCGGCGCCGACGAAAACATCGAGCGGCTGCAGGACCTCGCGAGCGGCGCCCCCGTCGTGCATGCGGTCGACGCGATGCTGGAGACCGCGATCAATCTCTCGGCGACCGACATCCACATCGAGCCGGCGCGGGACGGCGTGCGCGTCAGGATGCGGGTGGACGGCGTGCTCCGCATGCACCAGCTCTTGCCGACGCGGATGGCGCGCGCCGTCGTCTCGCGCGTCAAAATTCTGGCCGGGCTCAACATCGCGGAGCGCCGGCTGCCGCAGGACGGGCGCTCGCGCGTCCGCATCGGCGAGACGGAGGCGGACCTCCGCGTCGCCACGATGCCGACGATGCACGGCGAGGCCGTCGTCATCCGCATCCTGGTCAAGGAGGCGAGCGCCCTCGACCTGTCGCGGCTCGGCATGTCGGCGTCCGATCTCAAGGCGTTCAAGGAGGAGCTGGCGGAGCCGCACGGGCTGATCGTCGTGTCGGGCCCGACCGGCAGCGGCAAGACCACGACGCTGGCGGCGGCGCTGTCGACGCTCAACAATCCCGAACGCAAGATCATGACGATCGAGGATCCGATCGAATACCAGATCCCCGGCATCCATCAGACGCAGGTGAAGCCGTCGATCGATCTGACATTCGCGACGGCGCTCCGCTCGTTCCTGCGCCACGACCCGGACGTGATGATGGTCGGCGAGATGCGCGACCACGACACGGCGACGATCGGCATCCAGGCGGCGCTGACCGGGCACCTGGTGCTGACGACGCTGCACACGAACAATGCCGCCGACGCGGTGGTCAGGCTGATCGACCTCGGCGTTGAGGATTTTCTGCTCGTCGCCGCGCTCCGCTGCGTGGTCGGGCAGCGGCTTGTGCGAAAACTCTGCGAGCGCTGCCGCGCGCCGACCGAAACGATGCCGGCGGCGGCGCGCAACCTCGCCGAAAGGGGACTTTTCACCCCCGCCCCCGGCGAGGTCTATTATGCGGCGGCCGGTTGCAGCTGGTGCGGCCGGACCGGCTTTCGGGGCCGGATCGGCATTTTCGAGGTCTTGCGGCTCACGCCCGATTTGCGCAGCCTGATCCGGCGGCGGGTCGACCTCGCCGAGATCCAGGAGCATGCCATCGCGAACGGGATGACGACGATGCTGCACGACGGCATCGCGAAATTCCGCGCCGGCGTGACCTCGATCGAGGAGGTTTTGCGCGCCACGACCTGACCGCGCGCGGATCCCGCTTGCGGCATTGCGGCTTGCGATGTCGGCCGATCGCGCGATCGCGGCATGGGAGCGGATTTGGAGTGATGGCCGGATTCGCGCCAGAAGCGGACATCGCCAGCTGAGGCTGGCAGCGTATATTTCAACTCATTTCTGAGGCATGTATCAGATTCTGGAACCGCCTTCATGGTGGTTGTGATACGTGTCCTACGATGGGGTAGCTGTCATGCCGGAGATCGCGTCTTGGCTGGCGCGACTGGGGCTGGCCAAGTACATC
>DASWJZ010000335.1:0-2133 GCA_036396875.1 Propylenella sp. | reverse complement strand
CGAAGGAGGAGTGCGACGTCCGCCTGCTGGTGACCGTAGGCTCGCCGCTCGGGCTGCAGGAGGTGCAGGACGCCTTCGCGGAATGGACGGGCAGCGCCACGCTGAAGCCTCCCGCCTGCGTCGCGCGCTGGGTGAACGTCGCCGACCGGCTCGACCCGGTCGCTCTCGACACCGACATCAGCAACGATTTCAAGGGCGCGCCGAAGATCGAGAATCACGACCGGATCGGCATCAATCCGGACGGCCCGCGGCACCCGCACTCCGCGACCGGCTATCTCATCACCAGCGAGGTCAGGAACGCCGTCCGCGACACGGTGAGCAGCGCCTTTGCGCAGGCGGTCGGGCGCTTCGTCATCTCCCGCGATCTGGTCGAGGAGCTGGAGGACGCCATGCCGCAGGAGGTGCGGCGGACGCTGATCCAGCTCAACACGCCCGATTGGGCCGCCGGCGGAAGCGCCGAGGCGCAGACGATGGACGCCGTGGGAAGGAAGGTCCTTGCGCATGTCGAGCGGATGGCGAGGGAGACCCGGATCGACACGCGGCGCCCACCGGAACGCCTCAAGCGCTTCGTCGTCGCCGACCTGACGCGGCAGGAAGTGGAAAGCCTGCGCACCGTGCATGCCGACCTTGAAATCGCCCGCATCTGGACCAACGCCGTCAAGCGGACAATGATCTTCAAGTCCACCCACGCGGTCCAGGCGAGGCCCGCCAATCTCGGCTACGGCGCGACCGGGCGCGACATCGGCTGGGCGGTGCTCGACACCGGGATCCGCGGCGATCATCCGCACTTCGCCCGCTACCAGAACCTCGGCCCGCAATGGAACTGCACCCTCGCGGGCGCGCCGATCCGGCACGAAGCTCAGACAGCCGGCTGGAAAACGCTCGACGGCCACGGCCACGGCACGCACGTCGCCGCCACGATCGCCGGAGCGCTTCGCGTTCCGGAGCGCGCGCCGCGGAGCGGGGAGGACCCGGCCGCGGTGCCGCGGCTCGACTTCTCCGGCATGGCGCCGGAAGCGAAGATCTACGGGTTCAAGGTGCTGGAGGATGACGGGAGGGGGCACGACTCGTACATCATCAAGGCCCTCGACGCGATTGCCGACCTGAACGACCAGGCCGGCTGGCTGATGATCCACGGGGTCAATCTGTCGCTCGGCGGCAATTTCGACCCGCGCGTCTATGGCTGCGGACATACGCCGCTCTGTCAAGAGCTGCGGCGGCTGTGGCGGCAGGGCGTGGTCGTCTGCCTGGCGGCCGGCAACGAGGGCTGGGCGCTCGTCCAGGAGGAGGGCGGCTTCATGCCGACCAACCGCGACATCTCCATCGGCGACCCGGCCAATCTCGACGAGGCCATTGCCGTCGGCTCCGTGCATCGCGACAACCCGCACACCTATGGCATCTCCTATTTCTCGTCGCGCGGGCCGACCGCCGACGGGCGCCAGAAGCCCGATCTCGTGGCGCCGGGCGAGCGGATCGTTTCGGCGTTCCACCGCTGGCCCTCGGCGCAGCGGGTCGACAGCCTGATCATGCGCGACCTCTATGTCGAAATGAGCGGCACCAGCATGTCGACCCCGCATGTCTCCGGCGTCATTGCCGCCTTCCTCTCCATCCGGCGGGAGTTCATCGGCTTCCCGGACCGGGTCAAGGCGATGCTGCTGAAGGCCTGCACGAGTCTCGGCCGAGACCCCTACATGCAGGGCGCCGGCATGCCCAACCTCATCCGCATGCTGACCGAGAGCTGACCGGACGGCCAGGCCGTATAGCCAAGGCATGGCGCGCTAACGCCGGCTTAAGCCGGCCATGGGAGATTTCCGCCCGTCCCGGGCAAGGATCTCGATCCTATGAATCGGTCTCATGGCACCATCGCGGCCGCGTCGACGACGGGGGAAGGAGAACGAAGCCTGCTCGAACGGCCGGCGGCGATGAACGCACTTGCGATCTTCGGCGTCGTCTTCTTCGTGCTGGCGCAATGGACTGAGATCGTCGCGGCGCTCAATCTCGTCTTCCCGGATCCGGATGACGGTCTTCGCCTCCTTGGAATCCGCGACCTGATCGCAGGACAGGGCTGGTTCGATACGCATCAATACCGCTACCTGCCGCCGGAAGGCGTGCTTCTTCACTGGTCGCGCCTGG
>DASWJZ010000334.1:0-8906 GCA_036396875.1 Propylenella sp. | reverse complement strand
ATCGCGATCCCGACAACGCCGAGCGGCAGCTGGTAGACGCGGTCGGCGTATTGGAGGATGGCGATGGCGCCGTCCTTCTGGCTGGCGATGATCTGGCCGACGAACAGGTTTATCTGGGTGACGCCTCCGGCGATCGCGGCCGGCGCGGCAAGCGCGAGCAGCCGCCTGACGCCGGGCGTCAGCCGCGGCCGGACGAAGCGGAGCGGAAAGCCCGCGCGATGGACGGCGGCGGCGAGCAGCGCGAGCTGCGCCAGCCCGGCGAAAAAGACGCTGCCGCCGAGGAGGAGGCCGACATGCCGGGCTTCAAGGCCGGCATAGAGCGCCGCGACGAGCCCGGCGACGAGGATGACATTCAGCAGCACCGGCGCGAATGCGGCGGCGAAATAGCGGTGCAGCGAGTTCAATATCCCCGACAGCATCGCCACCAGCGACATGCAGGCGAGGTAGGGGAACATGATCCGCGAAAGAAGCACCGTCAGATCGAATTTCGCCGGGTCGCCGAGAAAGCCCGGCGCGACGATGGTGGCGACGACGAAAGGCGCCGCCAGCTCCACGACCGCGGTGAAGAGGAGGAGGATGGCGAAGAGCGCCGCCAAAACCTCGCCGGCGAAACGGCGCGCGCCCTCCTCGCCTTCGCCCTCCAGCGCCCGCGCGAAGAGCGGCACGAAGGCCGAGTTGAAGGCTCCTTCGGCGAACAGCCGCCGGAAGAGGTTTGGAAACCTGAACGCCGCGTAGAACGCATCCGCCACCGGCCCGGCGCCGAGCGTGGCGGCGATCAGCACCTCCCGCGCGAAGCCGAGGACGCGGCTGGCGAAGGTGTTGGCCCCGACGGTGAGGAAGCTGCGGACCAGGCTCACGACGCCTTCAGCTCCTTGCGCGCCTCGACCGCGTCGTTGCCGATCGCTTCGAGCAGCGCCCGCCGGATCCGGCTCTGCCGCGCCTTGGCGGTCACTTTGTGGCCGGTGAGATCCGTCACGTAGAACGTGTCCACCACCCGCTCGCCGAATGTCGCAATGTGCGCCGACGCGATGTCGAGGCTGAGCTCCGACATGCCGTGGGTCAGGTCGTAGAGCAGCCCGTGCCGGTCGAGGCACTCCACCTCGACGACGGTGAAGCGGTCCGACAGCTCGTTGGTCACCGTCACCTGCGGCTCGATGGAGAACGCCTCGCGCCGGCGGCTTCTAATCCGCTTCCCGGCCAGCGCATCTGCCAGCCGCACGCTTCCCGTCAGCGTTTTCTCGATCAGGGTGGCGATCCGCTCGGCGCGGCGCATCTCGTCGGCATCATCGTCGAAGGCGCGACCGATGATCACGGTGTCGAGCGCACGGCCGTCGGTGGTGGTGAAGATCTGCGCGCCGACGATGTTCGCCTCGCTGGCGGCGCAGGCGCCGGCGATCACCGATAGGAGCCGCGGGTGGTCGGGCGCCAGGATCGTGATTTCGGTCGCGCCTTCGAAGGCCATCGGTTTCGTCTCGAAGGCGAAGTCCAGCTTCCGCGCATCGGCGCGGCGGACAAACTCGGCGTGCCGCACCTGGTGCTCCTCGTCGACGCGCAGCCAGTAGGCGGGATAGTGCAGGTCGAGCACGCGGTCCCGCTCCGCTTCCGGCCAGTCGGCGAGGCGGGCGGCAAGCGTCGCCCTCGCCTCCGCCAGACGCTCGGCGCGCGAAGTGGCGCTGAAGCCGCCGGTGAGCATCGGCTCCGTCTCGTAGTAGAGCGTGCGGAGCAGCTGCCCCTTCCAGCCGTTCCACACCCCGGGCCCGACCGCGCGGATGTCGCAGACGGTGAGCACCAGGAGCAGCTTCAGCCGATCCATCGACTGCACGATCCGGGCGAAGTCGGCAACCGTGCGCCGGTCGGCGAGATCGCGCGATTGCGCGATGCGCGACATCGTGAGGTGCTCCTCCACGAGCCAGGCGACAAGCTCGGTCTGGTGCGGCGTCAGGCCGAGGCGGGGCCCGAGCCGCCGGGCCACCTTGGCGCCGGCGATCGAATGGTCCTCCGGCCTGCCCTTGGCGATGTCGTGCAGGAAGAGCGCCACCGTCAGCACGGTCATGTCCTTGATCGACGGCAGGATCTCGCCGGAGAGCGGATGGTCGGCGGCGATCCGCCCGCTCCTCAGCGCCGAGAGGACGCCAATCGAACGGATCAGGTGCTCGTCCACCGTGTAATGGTGGTACATGTTGAACTGCATCATCGCGACGATCTTGCCGAAATCGGGGATGAAGCGGCCGAGCACGCCTGCCTCGTTCATGTGCCGCAGCACCCCTTCCGCCGCTTCGGGATCGCACAGGATCTCCAGGAACAGCCGGTTCGCCTCCGCGTCGTGCTGCAATGTCCGGTCGATCCGTTTCAGCGACTTGGTGATCAGCCGCAGCGCGTCCGGATGGAAGGGGAGATCGTTCTGTCCCGCTTCCCGGAAAATGCGGATGAGGTTGACCGGATCGCGCTCGAACACATCGTCCGCGCCGACGTTGATCCGCCCACGCTCCACGACGAAGTCCGGCCACCCCTTGTGCGCCTTGCGGCGGGAGCGGATGCCGCGGAAGAGCCGGTTCAGCCGCGGCGCGTTCTTCGCCTCGCGCTCCTCGAGCTCGGCGCAGACGATGCGGGTGAGGTCGCCGATATCCTTCGCCACCAGGAAATAGTGCTTCATGAAACGCTCGGCCGCCTCGAGCCCCGGATGCTTCTGGTAGCCGAGGCGCCGCGCCAGTTCCGGCTGCACGTCGAAAGAGAGCCGCTCCTCCGCCCGTCCGGCGAGGAAGTGCAGGTGGCAGCGCACCGCCCACAGAAAATCGTCGCAGCGCCGGAAGAGGCGGTATTCCTCGGCGGTCAGCAGGCCGGCGTCGACCAGCGCCTCGTTTGAGCGGACACGGTAGTAGTATTTCGCGATCCAGAAGAGCGTCTGCAGGTCACGCTGTCCGCCCTTGCCTTCCTTCACCTGCGGCTCGACCAGATAGCGCGAGGCGCCGACCCGCGCATGCCGCACGTCGCGCTCGCCGAGCTTGGCGGCAATGAATTCGCGCGCCGTTCCGCTCACGACCTCCTTCTCGAAGCGCGCCCGCAGCTCGTCGAACAGCGCCTCGTCGCCGCACAGCCGCCGCGCTTCGAGCAACGCGGTCCTGACCGTGATGTCGTCGCGCGCCGCCTTCAGCGTCTCGCCCACCGTACGTGTCGCGTGGCCGACCTTCAGGCCGAGATCCCAGAGCATGTAGAGGAGATATTCGGTGACGCTTTCCGACCAGCCGGTCTGCTTCCAGGGGAACAGGAAGAGGAGATCGATGTCGGAAAAGGGCGCGAGCGTGCCGCGTCCGAAGCCGCCGACCGCGATGAGCGACAGCCGTTCGGCGGCGGAGGGGTTGCTCGCCCGGAAGACCCGCGTCGTGGCGAAGTCATAGAGCGCCATCACGATCGTGTCGGCGAGCGCCGAAAGCCGCTCGGCGGCGAGCAGACCCTCGCCGTCCTCCTCCAAGCGGTAGCGGATGAGACCGCGGCCGTTCGCGAGCACCTCCTTCAGCAGATCGAGCACCGCCTTGCGCGCGGCCGGGCCGTCGGGACCGTGCCTTTCCGCGATCGCCGCGAGTTCCGCCTTCAGCCCTTCAGCTTCGACGGGGCTTTCCGCAATGCGCGCCCGCTGCACCGATGATCTCGTCCGAATTCCGCAGAATCCGCGCCCGCTTAGCATGCCCGCCGGCGATTGGCACGGCCCGGCGAGGCAGGCTCCGTCCGCGGCGCACCTGGCTTTTTGCTGCGGGAACGAAAGAATTCTGCTTAGCATTCATGACTAAGCAGGAGAGGCGCGTTATGCCGGGCGGAACCGGCCTTGGAGCCAATCATGGGAGGGAGCGGTCTGGTAACCGTGGAGAAAAGGCTTGAGGATTGCGGCGGCCTCGGTCGCCCGAGCGCGCCATACAGCGTTCCGCGGAAGCTGCTGCGCGACGCCATTCATTTCTTTTCCTACCATCTCATCCTTGCCCGCCGCTCCACCCGCAGGGCGCGCGCCGCCGGCTTCCGGCTGGTGGTGCGTCCGACCGTCTTCCATCCCCGCTACTTCCTCACCAGCGAGCTTTTCGCCCGCTTCATCGACCGGCTGGACCTCAGGGACAAATGCGTCGCCGAAGTCGGCACCGGTTCGGGCGTTCTCGCGCTTGCCGCCGCTCGCGCCGGGGCCCGCCAGGTCGTGGCGATCGACATCAACCCGAACGCGGCGTTTTCGGCCGCCGAGAATGCGCGGCTGAACGGACTGGGCGATCGCGTCTTCCCGGTTTGCTCCAACCTTCTGTCGGGCATCGCGCCGCGGCCGCTCTTCGACGTGATCCTGTCGAGCCCGCCCTCCTTTTCGGGCGAGCCGCGCGACGTCGCCGATCGCGCCTGGCACGCCGGCCCCGGCTACCGCGACATCGCCGCCGTCTTCGACCAGGCGCGCGAACGCTTGAAGCCCGGTGGCCGCTTCTACGTCCTTCTCTCCTCCGATTCCGATCTCGGGCTGCTCGGCCGGCTGATTGCCCGCGCCGGGCTCGACGCGAAACTCGTCAAGCAGCGCTCGATCGGCTTCGAATCCTTCGTTCTCTACGAGTTGCGCGCCGCCTGACACGCCCTGCCGCGGCGAGGCGACAAGGCGGCGCGGCGCCGCTCATTCGACCCGGCGGAAATAGGAGCCGCGGAAACCGGCGACGCAGGTGCCGTCGAGTCCCGGATCGTTTCCCATCTTGCGGATGAGCCCGGTCAGCGACACGAATTCGGTCGTCTCGTCGATCACCGCCGGCTCCTGCGACGTAATCTTGATTCGCGCCCTGAACCGGTAGTGCAGATTGTCAAACCCCCAGGCCTTGACCGTCACCCAGGTGTTCAGCGGAAAGGCGGCGCCGGGGAGTTCATAGACGTCGCCGGAGAACTGGTTGAGCTGCGTCAGCGAGGTGACGTCCGGGTTGTCGCCGACGCCGGCCGGGCGGAAGGTCGAATTGAACGTCTCGCCGAGATAGCGGGCGATGCAGTTCTTGACCGAAATCAGCGTGAACGAACCGCGGAAGCGGACCTGCTCCGCCGCGGCGCCGGTCGCCAGGATCTGGACCGCGGCGAACATTGCTGCCGCGGCAAGGCTCTTTCGTATCATGCTTCTCCCCCTCATCGCCGGGGGCTGGTAGCACGGCGCCTCCGCGTCGGGGAAAAGCGGTTTTGCTGCATGGTAAAGACGGATGCGTCCTCTGCGCCGTTCCTGCCGGGGCGGCGTCAATTGGCTGCCGGCATCCACCTGTCAGCCCCGCCCGCTTCGCGTTGACCGCTTCGATCAGGGCGCGCGGCGCTCAACACTTCCTCCTGCACCTCCCGGTCGAGTTCGTATCCGACGTAGCGTTCCAGCTCGGCTGTCGGACCGGCCGCCCCGGAACAGGCGTCGGATCGGCGTCTCCTTGCACATCGGCCGGCGAACGCTGATCTTTTGTCGGGTCTGCGGCTGAGCGCCTCGGCCAGACCCTGGGACCCAAAAATGCCTCCTCTGTCCGTTCTCGACCTCGCACCGGTCATCGAAGGCGCCACGCCCGGTGACGCGCTTCGCGCCTCGCTCGACCTGGCGCGGCACGTCGAGCGATGGGGCTACCGCCGGTTCTGGCTGGCGGAGCATCACAACATGGTCGGCATCGCGAGCGCCGCGACCGCGGTGGCGATCGGCTATGTCGCCGGCGGTACATCGAGCATCCGTGTCGGCGCCGGCGGCATCATGCTGCCGAATCACGCGCCGCTGATCATCGCCGAGCAGTTCGGCACGCTCGCCTCGCTCTATCCGGGCCGCATCGATCTCGGCCTCGGCCGCGCGCCCGGCACGGACCCGCTGACGCTGCGCGCGCTCCGCCGCAATCCGGCCGCCGCCGACACTTTTCCCGACGACGTGGTCGAGCTGCAGGCGCTGCTCGCGCCGGCGCGGCCCGGCCAGGCCGTGCAGGCCGTGCCGGGCGCCGGCACCAATGTCCCGCTCTGGATCCTCGGATCGAGCCTCTTTGGGGCGCAGCTCGCCGCGATGTTCGGGCTGCCTTATGCCTTCGCGGCGCACTTCGCCCCCGATGCGCTCATCCCGGCGCTTCGCGTCTATCGCGAGACCTTCCGCCCCTCCGCTCAGCTCGACCGTCCCTATGCGATGGTCGGCGTCAACGTCGTCGTCGCCGGCGCCGACGCGGACGCGCGCCGGCTCTTCACCTCGGTGCAGCAGGCCTTCACCGGCTTGCTGCGGGGGACGCGGGGCAGGCTGCAGCCGCCGATCGACGATATCGAATCCTACTGGACGCCGGCCGAGAAGGCGCAGGTCGCCCGGATGCTCGCCCGCTCATTCGTCGGTTCGCCGCCCGCCGTCCGACAGGGCCTGGACCAGTTTGTCGCGGAGACCGGCGCCGACGAGATCATGGTCGCCGCCGCCATTTTCGATCACGCGGCGAGACTCCGCTCCTACGAGCTCCTCGCCGACATCTGGATGGAGGAGGCACGCCGCAGGGCGGTCTGATCGCCGCGCCGGGTCCGCCCGCCGCAGAGGTCAGGCGTCCTTCCTGTCGGGCGGCAGCACACGCGCCGAAATCCGCTCGAGCGCTGCTGGACCGAGATAGCCGCCGACGATGCTGAGCAAGAGCGCCGGCGCGTAACCCAAAGGCAGCTGCGGCATCACCTCCACCAGCCCGAGGCTGTAGACCAGATAGACCGTCAGGCCGGCGATCACGCTCAGGGCGGCCGTGACGAGCCAGCGCTCGATCTTCCAGCGCCGGCTGTTCTTCCAGCCTTGCGCCGCCTGAACGAAGCCGCCGAGCAGTCCGCCGGCCACGAGGATGGCGGCAAGCTGTGCAAACGGCAGATGAAACCGGAACGTGCGCTGTTCGGGAGGAAGCGAACCGAGCGAGAAGGTCACCGCGCTCTCGCCGGGCCGGTCTGCGTCGAGCCGCACTTCGGCGGCGCAGCGACCCTCCCTGATCTCCACCCCGCTCGGCTCGACCTTCCCGACACCCTCGACCTTCACGCTGATCACCCTGTCCCCCGATCCGCCCGACGTCACGACCCCGCTTGCGTTCGCGAGATAGAGGCTTGCGATGATCGGGCTGCGGATCGTTGATTCCTGGCGGCCGGCGTTCAGCACGATCCTTTCAACCTCATCGGTGCCGCAGCTGACGCCTTCTGCTTCGCCCGCCTGCAGATTTCCCTCCACGGCGGTTCCGCGAATCTGCACGTTCCCGGGGGCCCGGCCGTAGACCCGCGAGGCGGCCAGGCGCGCGCCTTCGGGCAATTCAACGACATCGGGCCGCACCTCGGCCCGGTCTGCGTCGAGGCGGATTTCATAGATCCTGTCGGCCGGCACCGGCTCTCCCTCGGCGTTGGCGAGAAAGATGCGGAGGTTCAGCGCCTCTCCCGGACTGGCGGAGATTTCGTCCAGCGCAAGCTCGATTCGCTGAGGCTTGGGATCGGCCGGCGGCGCCGCGGTCGCGGGAACCTCCGTCGCAGAGCCGCGGGTCAACACGATGTTGTCGAGCCCGCTCGCGGCGGGCGCCTGAATGGCGAGGCCCTTGAGCAGCGAGAGCACATTCGTCAGGTCCGCCTGGATCGCCGCCTCGCCCGTCGACTGTACGAGCCAGTTCGCGGTCGGATCGAGGCGTACGGAATGCGTTGCCCAGCCTGCCGCCGGCGGCGGTTCGACCGCGTGGACGAGGGTCGCGTCCTCGCCGCGCAGGACGACCTGCGCAGGGGAGTCCGTCTGCTGGCCCTTGAGGTCGAAGAGAAGGACGCCGCCGGCCGCCTCGCTCCTGTCGCCGAGAAAGGCGACAGGCGCCGAAAAGCCCGCTCCGCCTTCGATGCCGGCCGCGATGTAGCCGCCCGGATTGCCGCCCTCGCCGACGTGCTGTGCGGCGAGCGTCGGCGCGCCCGCTATGTCGGTCAGCAGCCAGCCCTCGTTGCCGCCGCCGAACGTGCTTTCCGCCAGCGGACCGCTGCCGGCCGGCTCCGGGCTGGCGCGATCGGCGCTCGGCGCCCGCTGCGGAAGCTCGCGCGTCAGCGCAAAATGGAACCACTCCAAATCCCCCTTCGAGCAATCTTGTTCGGAGATCGGCGACGAGCGGAATCGTCCCTGCAGCCGGTGCGGATCGTCGCCGAGCGCAATCTCGATGTTCGCCCAGGTCTGCCAGTCCTCCGGGCATGCGGCGCGAACTTTGACGGCATAATGGAGACGAAGCCGCCCGCGCAGCACGGCCCCTTCGACCGTACCTTCCAGGAGCCTGTCGCCGGCCTCAAACCCGAACTCGTCCCGCATGCGCGCGGAGGGTGCGGACCAGTCGCCCGTCACGCCGTCGCCCGTCTGCTTGATAGAGATCTGGCCCAGCGTTTCGCGTGCACCGGCGGCTTCGATGAGTTCGTAGGACCAGGTTCCGGCGAGATCGGCCGCCATCGCGAATCCGGCCGCGCCGGCCGCGATCGGACCGAGGAGCAGAATCGTCCACAGGCGCAGCGCCATTCGCGGCAACTGCGCCGCAACGCCCAGGCTGAGCGCCACTCCGTGCGACAAGGCTCTCGCCACCATAGGCATGCTTTGTGACTGCAGCTCTCGGTCTTCGCGGATAATATACCAGCTTCATTCCGGATCGGCACCGATCAGACCCGGCGCCGGAACCGGCGCTCCCGGCTACGCCCTTCGGGCTGAATTGGTGGGGATGAGATGGCAGGACCCGCTCTATTCGCAGCAATCGCTTTCGCTTTGCTCGTCACGCGGCCGGCCGCCGGCGCGGAAGAATTGCGCTTGGCGCAGCTTCCCTCAAGCGAGCCGCCCGGCCCGGACGCCGCTGCGGCCTTCGTCGACGAGTTTGAAGGCGACGGGCTGGGCGAGCATTGGCGCGTGCTGAATGCCGATCCGGATTCGTACATCGTCGAGGATGGCGCATTGACGATCA
>DASWJZ010000333.1:0-2531 GCA_036396875.1 Propylenella sp. | reverse complement strand
TACGTCTTCTGTTTCCGAACGATCCCCTCGGTTGCGTCGGAAGCGTCGCCGGACCTTGCCCTGACCCTCTCGACCAATGCCGATATCGGCGCCTCGAGCCATAGGCCCCGAAAGGGCGCGCCCGCCTGCGCTGCCGTGGCGGCGACGCCGTCCCGCTCTGCGGGTCGAGCGTGGACGGCGTCCACGATAACGCTATAGCCGGCTTCGAGCACGAGCTTCGCCTTGCGCCGCAGAGAGGCATACACCGCGTCAGAGGCCGCTTCGGTATACGTCTCCTCCGGCAATCTATCCGTCTCGGCGACTCCGACGAGCACCTTGCGCTCGATGTCACTGCGGAGATGGATGGCCCCCGGCGGGTGTCCGAGAGAGGGCGCGATCGCGGCGGCCAGTGTGGTCTTGCCGCTGCCGGACAATCCACCGATAGCGAGGAGGCAAGGCTCGCGCGGCTCGATGAAGTTCTCGGCGGCGGCAAAATATTGCTGTGCCTCGTCCTCCATCGCCCGGCGGGCGCCGCCTGTCAGGTGCGGCAGCGACGCGGCGACCACTTTTGCCCGGATGGCCGCGCGGATCGACAGGAAAATCGGCAGGGCGGCCAGCCCTCGGATTTGCCCTTCGTCGCTGCCCCAGAGGTAGCGGTTCAGCACGAGGTTGGCGTCGCTTCTCAGTCCGCGTTCCCAAAGGTCCATCAGCAGGAAAGCCAGGTCGTAAAGGACGTCTCCCGTGGCGACCGCGTCGTCGAACTCCACGGCGTCGAACAGCGTGGGCTCGCCGTCGAGCAACACGATGTTGCGGAGGTGCAGGTCGCCGTGGCAGCGCCGCACGTACCCCTGGCGGCCGCGCTCGAGCAGCAACTGCCGACAGCGCGCAAGCCTCTCCTCCGATCTGGCGGTCAACGCGGCCACCCGCTCGGCGGGGAAGAGATCAGGGCTTTCGCCGAAGGCCTCCAGGTTCTGCTGCAGATAACGGCGAAGGGACGCGGTGGCCGGTGCGCCATCCCGCAGCGGCGCGCGCGCGTGTGAGGCGAGGATTTCGCGGACGAGCTTTGCGAGGAGCGGCGGCGGCAGGCCCTCTCGCGCGGCGACGTGGTCGAGCGTCTGCCGCTCGTCAAAGCGGCGCATATGCACCAGCCATTCCACCGGTTCGCCGGGGCCGCCGAACGCCAGGCGGCCGCCCGTTTCGCGCGTCACCGGCACGACACCAACGTAGATGCTTGGCGCATTCGCCGCGTTCACTGCGATCTCCGCCTCGCATGCCGCCTTGCGCCTGGCGAGCGTGGATAGATCCATGAACGGGAATTTCACTGCCCGTTTCACCTTGAAGGCGTTCTCGCCGGCGAGAAAGATCACCGCGCCGTGCGTGTCGATCCGGGTGGGAGGCGAACTCAACCCATGTGTTTTGGCGTCGCCCAGGAACGCGAAAACGGCGCTTTGATCGGCAACCACATGCGCTTTGCTCGCACTCAGCGGCATAGTTCCGGCAATCAGCTCCGTCGGGCGGCCGCAGGCCACAAATTCTTCAGAGGCAGCGGCAGATGGTCGATCACCTTGGCCGACTCGCCGGGATCTAGCCGTTCCCAAAGGACTTCGAAGACGCCGCGGCTTGCCGTGAGCGGGTCCATCGGAAATTTTGGCGGCAGCTCCTGCAGAACGTGATCCGCGAACTCCTGCACGCTTCGGTCGGTCGTCGGCTTGCCCGCCAGATGCCACCCTTCGTAATAGATGCCGCGGATGAGCAGCGGAAACTGAGCGCCGAGATGCACGGCGCTGTCGGGCGTCAACCGGTCACGCAGCGCGTGCAGCACGGCACGCAGCGCGCTGTAAGCGTGGTGGCGCTCCTCGAAATGAAGCTCTTTGGCTACCCCCTTCAGCCAGACATTCGTCTCCTGCACGGTGTGGTCGAGCGCGGCCACGCCTGATTCGCTCATGACAGCCTCCATCACACGAATGCCCGCTTCAGGCGTCGCCTTCGAAGCGGCGATCTCGCAGTCTATTCACGAGAGATGGGCGCGGCTTGACGTGAATCAAACGCGCTCCGATTCCGGCGAGGCTCCGGTCGGTCAGGAATCCGATGCGGAGCGCACAGGGTTGCTGGCATCATTCGCGCCTGGCGGTCTCTCCGACGATGAGGATCGGCACGTGTCTCTGCGCCGCAATGGGGAGATACTCCGGCTCCTCCGGCGTGAGGGGGCCCCGATTGATCAGGATGAAGCAGAGCGCCGGGCATTCCCCCGCGGCGCGGGCAGCAACAGGAAGACGGCACCGAAGCGGTCGTCGTCGCTCCCTTCGACCGATGAGCATCGCTGTGCCGGCTGGCGTTCATATGGATCAAGTTGACGGGCGGAGATCGCGCGGCAAGGTTACGGCGATGAAAGCTTCCTTCCGGGCGACGCGCGCGCGACCGGTTGGCGGATACCCGAGCGTGCGGCGTCATAGGCACGCCTGATCAGCAGAAGGGCGTTCAGTCCGTCTCCGGCCGTCGCCGGAGGCGCACGTCGCCCATGGATGCATTCGGCGAATACGATGGCGTTCTGG
>DASWJZ010000332.1:0-13789 GCA_036396875.1 Propylenella sp. | reverse complement strand
CGCATCGCGGCGTCGACGTGCCGGCGATCTTCCGCGCCGCCCTGCAGCTCGCCAAGGCCGGCCGGCCGGTGTCGGGCGCGTCGACCCTCACCATGCAGGTCGCCCGGCTGCTCCGCGGCCGCCCGACCCGCAGTCTTGGCGGCAAGCTCGGTCAGATTCTCACGGCCCTCGCGCTCGAGCGGCGGCTGTCCAAGGACGCGATCCTGGAGCTCTACCTGACGCTTGCGCCCTATGGCGGCAACATCGAGGGCATCCGCGCCGCGAGCCTTGCTTACCTCGGCAAGGAGCCGCGCCGCCTGACGCCGGCGGAGGCGGCGCTTCTCGTCGCGCTGCCGCAGGCGCCCGAGAGCCGGCGCCCCGACCGGCACCCGGATGCGGCCCGCGCGGCGCGCAACCGGGTGCTGCGGCGCGCCGCCGCCGTTGGCGTCCTGTCGCATGACGATGCAGCTGCCGCCGCGACGGAGGCCGCTCCCGCCGCGCGCCGTCCCTTCCCGATGCTCGCCGCGCACACCGCTTCGCGCCTGGTCGCCGAGACGCCGGCCAGGCCCCTCCATCGGCTCACGATCGACGCCCGCCTGCAGGCGCGGCTCGAGGCCCTCGCGCGCGAGCGGGCGGCGACAATCTCCGATTCGGTCTCCGCGGCCATTCTCGTCGCCGATCATCGGACCGGCGAGATTCTTGCATCGGTCGGCTCGTCCGGCCTGTTCGAGGAGCGCCGCGACGGCTTTGTCGACATGACGCGCGCGGTCCGCTCGCCGGGCTCGACGCTGAAGCCGCTGATCTACGGACTCGCCTTCGAACTGGGCCTCGCGCATCCCGAGACGCTGATCGAGGATCGGCCGGTCGACTTCGCCGGCTACCAGCCCGCAAACTTCGACCGCGAGTTCCACGGGACCGTCAGCGTCCGCCGCGCCTTGCAGCTGTCGCTGAACGTGCCGGCCATCAAGCTGCTCGAAGCGGTCGGGCCGGCGCGTCTCGTCGCCCGCATGCGACGCGCCGGAGCCCTGCCCGTGCTGCCGGACATTTCGCCGCCCAGCCTCGCCGTAGGCCTCGGCGGCGTCGGCGTCACGCTCACCGATCTGGTCGCCATCCATGCGGCGATTGCGCGTGGCGGCCGCGCCGTTCCGCTCAGCGTCGAGGCAGAGCGTCCGCCATCGCTCGCCGCGCCGCCGAAGGTGCTGGACGAGCGGGCCGCCTGGTACGTCGCCTCGATCCTCGCCGGCGCACCCGGTCCCGATCACGTCTCCCCCGGAAGGATCGCCTTCAAGACCGGCACCTCCTACGGCTACCGCGACGCCTGGTCGGTCGGCTTCGACGGCCGGCATGTCGTCGGCGTCTGGGTCGGCCGGCCGGACGGCGCGCCGGTCTCCGGTCTCGTCGGCGTCGACGCCGCCGCCCCGATCCTGATGGACGCCTTCGCGCGCATCGGAGGCGCGGCGCCGCTCCGCGCCGCGCCGCCCGGCATCGTCGAGGCGTCCACGGCATCGCTCCCGCATCCGCTTCGCCGCTTCCGCGCCGCCGATGCGCCGACGATACGAGCGGCAGCGCCCGAGATCGCGTATCCGCCGCGCGGCGTGCGCGTCGATCTCGGCCTGAACGACGGCGACCCGATGCCGCTCGCCTTGAAGGTCCAGAACGGCACCCCGCCCTATGCCTGGTTCGTTGACGGCGCGCCGGTCGGCACGGCGTCGTTCGGCGGAGCGTTATCCTGGACGCCCGAAGGGCCGGGCTTCGTCGATCTCATGGTGATCGACGCAAGCGGCACGGCGTCGACCGGCACGGTCTATCTGGAATAGAGGGCTTCCCCTCGCTTGCGCATCCCGCCCCTCGCCGGGCTAAGCGCTCCTTAACCATCCGTAGCGAGCGTTGCCGAGCTTAACGCAACGTTAGTCCGTGCGATTCTAATGGCATGCCCACGCATTCGCGCAGTTCGGGGTGGTTTCCATGAGCTCTCTCGGTTCAGTGCTGAAATCCGATTCCTTTCCGTCGGTCGATCCTCGCGTCGGGTGGGCGCTGACGATCATCTGTCTCGTGATGGGCCTTTTGTTCGTCTTCGGAATCCTGAGCCTCAACATTGTCTCTCTGTCCGGCTGGGTCTGGCTTCAGGTCGTGGCCGCTCAGGCGCTGACCGCGCTCCTTGTGGGAGGTGCTGCGCACTTCTCCTCGCGCAGGCGGAATGCACCCGGCGGGGAATCAGCGGAGGGAAGCGCCGGCGAAGACCAGACGCCGGGCTGATCCCCGCACTCAGTATTCCCGCTCGAAGAAGATTCCGAGGCTCGATCCCTCCTCGGCCGACATGCCGGCCCGTGCCTTCACGTCCCCGGTGATGTCGAGGTCGATGGTGACGCGGGTCGAGCCGGCGGTCGTTCCCTGCTGCAGGCCGAGATAGACGTTCTCGCCGAGATATCGTCCGGCCGCGACGCTCGGTGCGCCCTCCGCATCGGTCACGATGTCGAGGTCGTCCAGCCCGGTCGTCCGGCGCAGCTGGCCGAGGATGCCGCCCGAGCCGCCCGAAAGCTCGGCGGCGGCAGCGGCGAGCCGCGCGATCTGCGTCGGCGAAAGCTCGCCGATCCCCCGCTGGAATATCAGCCGCGCGAGCACCTCGTCCTGCGGCAGCTCCGGCACCGAGGAGAAGACGATTTCGGGATCGGAGGCGCGTCCGGTGACGATGACGGTGATGGTCACGTCGCCGCTCTGCGTCGTGCCGGAGAAATCGAGCATCGGATCGAGGTCGCCTGCAAAGGTGACGATGCCGCGATCGAGGGCGATGCGCTGCGTCAGGATGTCGAAGCGGCCGCGCACCATTTCGAAGGCGCCGACGGTGACGACCGAGGCGGTGGTGCCGGTCACGCGGAGCTCGCCGCCGAGCTCTGTGTCGAGGCCGCGCCCGCGAATGAAAATCCGCTGCGGCGCGCTGATCGTCAGGTCGAGCCGCAATCCGCCGCCGGCGACAGTCTGCCCGTCCGCGCGCTGGCGTGCGATCGCAACCGTCTCCTCGACGGCGGACGGCGGCGCCACATGCTCCACATCGACGGCGACGGAATCGCGCGGCAAGCGCTCCGGCACCGTCACCTCGGTGCGCTCCAAGAGCACCGAGCCCTGCAGCAGCGGCCCGTCGGCGAAGCGCCCGGTGAGCGCCAGATCGGCGTCGAAGCGGGCGGCCGCCAGCGTGCCGTCGACATAGCGCGCCTGGCGCACCCGCAGCTGCAGGTCGATCGGGAAGCCGGCAGCCGGATCGAGCCCGACCGATCCTGTCGCCGATACGTTGCCGTCGCCGCTCTCCGCCTCCAGTCGTTCAACCTCGATCCTGTTTCCGGCGATGCCCGCCGACAGCGAAACGTTGCGCAGGACGATGCCGGTCTCCGGGTCGGCGAAGCCGCCGCCCTCGGAGGTCACGCGGCCGGAATATTGCGGCGAGGCGGCCGTGCCGGAGATGCGGATGTCGACGTCGAGCGCGCCCTCAAGGGCGGCGCCGCGTGAGGCAAGCCGGATGTTGCCGAGCGAAAGCGGAGCGCTCCCCGTGACCCGAAGGTCGAGCGGCGCGCCGGCGGCGGTCCCGGCCGTGCCGGCGACCAACAGATCGAGCCCGCCGCCGCCGCCGATGCGCCCGGTGAGGTCCACGACATCGCTGCCGAACACCCCCTGCGCACCGACGGAGAGCGGCCCGAGGCCCGCGTCCCGGGACGCTGCGACCGATGCGTTGACGGCGGTGAGATCGAAGTCTGCCCGGGGCGCCGCTGCTGTGCCGCTCACATTGACAGTTCCCGAAATTGCTCCTTCGGCGCCAAGCGCCGGTGAAAAATCGTCGAGCACGGCGGCGGGCACGCCGCCGAGGCCCACGGTCAGGTCGAGACTGGAGCCGGCGGCGCCGGCGAGCGTCACGCTGCCCCCTCCGACGCCGAAGCGCGCCTCCGCCAGACGCGCGGCGCCGTCCGCAACCGCGATCACTGCGGGCCGAGAAAGCGCAAGCTCGATGCCGCCCCGCGCGTAGGTGAAGTCGCGCAACGCGATCTCGAGCGCACCGTTGTTCCGCGCGATGCTCCCCTGCAGGACGGCGCGGCCGTCCGGCAGCCGCGCGTCGAGAGAAAAGGCGGTCGCGTCGCCGAACCGCGTCGCGTTGCCCGTCGCCGAGAGAATGGTGAAGCCGCCGCGGGCGGCGTTGCGCAGCGAAAAACTGCCTTCGATCTGCGGCGCCGCGAAGAGGTTGCGGGCGCGGCCGTCGATCTCGGCGGATTCGACCGTCACGCCCTCGACGGCAATATCCGTCATGACGCCGGAGAAGGCGGCCGACTGTGTTCCGCCCTCCGCGTCGAGCCTGACATCGGCGCGGAGCATGCCGTTCGCCTCGGTCAGGAAAAGCGGCGCCACCTTCGAAAGATCGGGCGATACGACATCGAGATCGCCGGACAGGAGACCGTCCGCGCCGATCGTCACACTGCCGGACACGCGGCTTTCGCCTACCTCGAGGAGGAGCGCGTCGACCGCTCGTGCGCCGCCGGCGGCTGCGGCAAGTTGCGCCGACCCGCGGACGGGCGCGCCGGCGAGCGTGCCGCTGATCTCCGCCGCGCCGGCGGTGGCGGGACCGGCCACAACGCCGGAAAAACGCGCTGAGGCATCGGACAGTTCGCGGCCCATCAGCACGATGTCGGCGCCGTCTATCTGCGCCTCGACGCGCGGCGCGGCGTGCGTGCCGGTAAGACGCGCCAGGATTTCGGCGCTGCCCGCCGCGCGCGGCGTCACGACGGAGAGATCCGCGACGCGAGCGCTGACCGAAAGGTCGAGGCCCGGCGCAGCGAATGTTCCGTTCAGTTCTGCGGCGGCCCGGTCGCCGGCGGCGACAAGGCCGTCGAAGCGAAGCCCGCCGTCGCGCGCCACGCCTCCCGTCAGCCTTGTCCGTCCGGCCAAAAGCGCATCGAGCGGCGCAATGTCGAGCGCGAGGTCCGCCGCCTCGCCCTCGACCTGGAGGTCGAACGTCCCGTCAAGCCGGACGGCGCCGCGCGCCTCCCCATTGAAGCCGCCGCGCAGCGGCCGCTCCGCCAAAGCCGCAAAACGCGCGAGATCGGCAACCACCACATCGAACGTTCCCTCGAGCTGCTCCGCAGTCGCGGTGCCCGCGAAATCCAGGGTGACGCCTTCGAGAACCGCTTGCAGCGCATCGAAGGAGACCGGCGAACCGGCGGACCATGCGCCGGCGCCGTTCAGCTTCGCCGTCCGGCCTATGGCGGCGTCGAGCGCCGGGTCGGCAAGCACGACGGACGTCGCAGAGCCCTCCAGGTCAAAGCTCGTCCGGCGCAAATCCGGTTCGGCCAGATTGCCGGCCGCGCCGCCGGCGATCACCAATATCTCGCCGATCGTTCCGAAATCACCCTCGACGCCGGTCGCGCGCGCCTCCGCATGCCATGGCGACCCGGCGCCGGGATCAAGTGCGGCGGCGATATTGAGCCGCGCGACCGACACCCCGGCCGGCACGAATGGCAGCGCCGTCCGCCCCGCTTCGCCGAGCCTGAGCGAAAGCTCCGCGCGCGCCGGCACAAGGTCGGAGGACAGGATGCCGCTGAATGCGAAGTTTGCGCCGCCGGAACGAAGCGTCGCGTGGTCGACGGCGAGCGATCCATCGGAGCGGAGTTCGACATCGGCGGCGAGCCGGCTTTCGCCTGCAACAAGCGTGGCGTAGTCGGGCGGCACCACGGTTTCGAGCGTCGCCGCGAGGTCGGCAGCGATCCGATATCCGCCACCGAAGCGCGTTATCGCCACGTCGCCGACGAGAACCGGAGTGCCGTCGGCCCGCGCGTCGAGCCTGGCGTTCCATTGGTCGAGCGGGCCCGTGCCTGAGAGCGCAACGGCGATTTCGGGGCGGCCGCGAAGGTTGAGCAGCTCCGCGATCAGACCGCCCGCCGGCTCTTCGAGCGTCAGGTCGGCGCTCAGGACGTTCTTCCGCGGCTCAAGCCGCAGATCGGCGGTCAGCGCCCCCGCACGGTCCTGGCGATAGACCGAGAGCTCCGCGGCCAGCGCTTCGGCGGTGATGTGCGCGGACCCCGCCGCAGCAAGCTCCGCCGGAACGCCGGCGACCGGCGCCGCGAGCAGGATTTGCGGCAGCGAGAAGGAATCGAGCGCGATCTCGATCGGCAGCCCGCCGAACCCGTCGCTTGCCTCCGATGCTTCGCCGGAAGGCGGCGGACGGTGCAGCGTCACCCGGTCGGCGCTGAGTGTTCGGATGTCGAGCGTCCGGCGGATAAGCGCCGCGCGGTTCCAGCTGAGCTCCGCGCCTTCGATCTCGAGCCACACGCCGTCCTCGTCGGAGAGCGTGATCCGTTCGACCTTGGGATTGGCGGTGAAGAGCCCCTCGGCGCCAGTGAGCGCGACCTGGCGCTCGGGCGTCGAGATCAGCCCTTCCAGAAACCGGATGAACGCCGACCGTTCCGCTCCGGCCTGCGCCAGCGCCGCCGTAGCGATCACCCCGAGGCCGGTGGCGAGGAGGACGAAGCGGCGGGCCGATCGAATCATCATCGTCAGAATGCCTGTCCGAGCCCCACGTAGAAAGCGAGGGCGGGATCGCCGCCATCCGGATTGAGCGGCACCGCCAGATCGAAACGAAGCGGCCCGAGCGGCGTATAATAGCGGATGCCGAGCCCCGCGCCGACGCGGATCTTTCCCGAGAAGTCGGGAACAGATTCCTCGTAGGCCGCGCCGGCGTCGATGAAGGGCACGATGCCGACAAGGTCCGTGAGGCGGTAGCGAAGCTCGAGCGACGTCTCCCAGAAGGAGAGACCGCCGACCACGTCGCCCCCGATGGTCGGTCCGATGGAGCGGTATTCGTAGCCGCGGATCGAGCCGCCGCCGCCGAGGAAAAAGCGGCGCGTCGCCGGGACGTCGGCCAGCGACGCGCCGACGATGCTGCCGAGCGAACCGCGCCCGGCGAGCACCAGCCGGTCGTCCTCGGAGAGCGACAGATAACCGGAGAGCGCGCTGCGCGCGACGAGCGCGAGCGTGCCTCCTCGGAGATCGGCGAGCGGCTCGGCGTCGAAGGTGCCGCGCAGGCCTTCGGTCGGATCGAGCTTGTTGTCGCGGCCGTCATAGTCGAGCTTCGACGGCAGGCTGACGATCAGGAAGCGGCTTTCGCCGAAGGCGTCGTCGATCTCCGCCCATTCAGCGTTGAGCGCCGTCCGCCCCGTAAGCCGGTTGGTGAACCGGTGCTCGACCCCCGCTTTCGCGCTGACCGTCCGACTGTCGTATTCGTCGAGGGACTCGCGCTTTCCCGCAAGCTGCAGCGTGAAATCCGTGTCGGGCGTGAAGGTCCCCGGCCGGCGGAAGGTGGTCGCCAGCGCGTAGCTGAAATCGGTGACGTCCGCCGCGCCGATGCGGCTGACGGAGGCGTCGAAGCGCAGACTCTCGGCATGGCCGAAGAGGTTGCGGTGCATCCAGTAGCCTTCGAGCGTCGCTCCGTCGATGGTCGCGTAGGACGCGCCGCCGCCGATCAGCCTCCGTTTCCGCTCCGACACGTTGAAGGTGATCGGGAGCAGGCCGTCGTCGCCGACCGTCTCGCCCTCGACGATCGAGACGCTGGCGAAGACGCCAAGCCGAAGGAGACGATCGCGGGCCCGTGCAACCGCGTCCGGGTCGTACTCTTCGCCGGGCGGTATGCCAGTCATCCAGCGGACGTAGCCGGGGTCCAGCCGCTCAGTACCCGTCACTTCGACCTCGCCGAAACCCGCCGCCGGGCCGGGATCGACGATCAGCGTCACGTCCACCGTCCGGCTGCGGTGGTCGGCGATCACGTCGCGCGTGGCGACGCGCGCCTTCGGATGCCCGCGCTGCCGCCACAGCTCGACCAGCCGCCCCTCCGACGCAAGCACGATGCCGGACCGCGCCGCCGCGCCCTCGGTCAACTCCCAAGTGTCGAGCGCCAGCGCTTCATCGTCCTCCTGCGTCATCGCCCCGGCGGGGAGGCCTTCGATGCGGATCGCGCCGAACCGGAAGAGCGGGCCCGGATCGACGACGACGCGCACCGGCACAGGGTCGGGGAGGATGGCGTCGGGCCGCATCGACTGGACCGCGACGCCGTCGATGCGGATGTCGATCGAACCGCCGTAGCGCCCCTCCGCGTAGAGCGCCGCGAGAATGCGTCCGTAGTCGCCGCGCGCCCGCGCAATGAGCCCGGCGGCGCCCGGCGGCGGCCGCCCCTCCTCGCGCGCGAGCGCGGAGGCATTCCGGATTGCCCTGGAGAGATCGACGTCGCCGCCCTCGACGACGAATTCGAGCGCATAGGGCTGCGCATCGGGAACGACGATCGTCTCGTCCTCGCGCTCGAAGAATTCTCGCCCGAACAGCTCGAACGCAAGCGACGGGACGGTCATGGAGGACATCAGGAGCGCCACGGCGGCGGCCGAGGCGGCCGTCCGCCGGCCGGGCATCATTCTGCGGATTCTGCCGTCCCCCTCACATGCCACGAATTCGGCGCCTCCGTGTTTCACTGCTCACCGGTCGAGCCCGCCATCTCCCGTTCTCGCAACCGATCGAGGGCTGTCATCGACACGCTGGGCGTGGCGACAATCGGGCGGCGCGTCATTGGCCAGCACGTCAGTTAACCATTGATGGCCACGGGGGAAAAGCCGCGCATCCGAAGTGGCGGCCGATCGCCACCAGCCGCGGCCGGCGGTCTGAAGCGGAATTCGCCGCCATCGGGATTGATGCGGGCCCGAAAGTTTTCTCATGCATCTGGAAAACTGAGCAATCCGTTTCTGTCTGACGGCAGGCGCGCCGACCATATTGGTACGAGCTTTTATTGGTACGAGCTTTTTCCGCGGAGCCTGTCGATGACGGCTGAGCGCCTTTCGGTCTTTCCGGCGTTCCACAAGGTGGCCGGACGCACGCTTCTGGTTGTGGGCGAAGGCCCCGAGGCGGCTGCGAAGGTGCGGCTCCTCCTGGAGACGGACGCCGTGGTGCGCGTCGTCGCCGCATCGCCCTCGGCGGACCTCGCACGTCTGATCGCGGAGCATGGGCTTGAGCACCGGCCGCGGCCGTTCCAGCCCGAGGACGTCGACGGCGCAGTGCTCGTATTCGCCGCAAGCGGCGAGCATCGCCGCGACGAGGAGGTCGTCGCCGCGGCGCGGGCGAAAGGGGTCCCGGCGAACGCCGTCGACCTCCCCGACCTCTGCGATTTCTACACGCCGGCCATCGTCAACCGAGCGCCCGTTGCCGTGGCGATCACATCGACCGGCACCGGCCCGGTGCTGGCGCAGAAGCTTCGCGCCGGCATCGAGGCGATGCTCCCGGAACGGCTGGGCGCGCTCGCGCGGCTCGGCGAGGCGTTTCGCGGGGCCGCCGAGAGCATGCTGCCGAAGGGTCAGCCGCGCCGGCGTTTCTGGTTCTCCTTCTTCGAGGGGCGGGTCGCCGACGCGGCCCTCGCCGGTCGCATCGACGAAGCGCGCCGGTTCGCCGCGCGGCTCTTGACCGAGGCCGAAAGCGCCGCGCAGGGCTTCGTCTGGCTGGTCGGCGCCGGGCCCGGCGCAGCCGATCTCCTGACGCTCCGCGCCCAGCGCCTCCTGCAGGAGGCGGACGTCATCGTGCATGACGCGCTGGTGCCTGAGAGGGTGGTGGCGATGGGCCGGCGCGATGCCGAACGCATTGCGGTCGGAAAGCGCAAGGGCCGCCATTCGGCGAGCCAGGAGGAGATCAACGTCATTCTCGTACGCGAGGCGCGCGCGGGCCGTCGCGTCGTCCGTCTGAAGGCAGGCGACCCGATGGTCTTCGGCCGCGCCGGAGAAGAGATGGCTGCGCTGCGGGCCGCCGGCATTCCGTTCGAGGTCGTGCCCGGCGTGACCGCCGCGCTCGCCGCCGCCGCCGAAGCCGAGATTCCGCTGACCCTGCGCGGCACGTCATCCGGCGTCGTTTTCGCCACCGGCCAGGATGCGGACGGCGAAATGCTGCCCGATTGGGCGGCGCTCGCCCTCTCCGGCGCCACGATCGCCGTCTATATGGGCCGCAGCGTCGCGGCGGAGGTGGCGGCTCGCCTGATCCAGGCCGGCTTGAGCAGCGCAACGCCGGCCGCCGTCATTGAGAATGCGACCCTTGCCGATCGCCGCCTGTTCGCCGGTTCGCTCGCCGAACTCGCCGCGTTCGCCGTCCGTGCCGATGTCGACGGGCCGGCGCTCATCCTGATCGGGCGGGCGGCGGCGGAGGGCGCTCTCGCGCTTGCCGAGCCGCTGGCGCCCGCCCGTGTCAGAGCCGCGTGAGGGCGCGCCGATGGAGATCGTCACCGCCAACAGCCTCGCCGACGGGCGCGTCGTCTTCCAGACCGCGTTCGGCTGGAGTTTTCATATCGACGAAGCGCATGTGCTCGACAGCAAGGAGGCCGTGGCGACGGCGCTCGAGCGCGCCAATGCCGACACCGCGCAGAACCGCATCGTCGAACCCTACGCGATCGAGGTCACGCTGAGCGACGGCTGTCCGGCGCCGGTTCGGCTGCGCGAAAGGATTCGCGCCGAGGGACCGACGACAGGCAATTCGAAGCCGCGAACGCCCGCCAACCAGAAGGCGGCTTGAGGACGACCATGTACCGCTACGACGAATTCGACCATGCGTTTGTCCGCGAGCGGGTCGCGCAGTTCCGCGACCAGGTCGGACGGCGGCTCTCAGGCGAGCTCGACGAGGAACAGTTCAAGCCGCTCAGGCTGCAGAACGGCGTCTATCTGCAGCTGCACGCCTACATGCTGCGGATCGCGATCCCCTACGGGACGCTCAATCCGCACCAGGTGCGGATGCTCGCGCATATCGCGCGCACCTACGACAAAGGCTACGGCCACTTCACCACGCGCCAGAACCTGCAGTTCAACTGGCCGCAGCTGAAGGACGTGCCGGACATCCTGGCGGACCTCGCCGAGGTCGAAATGCACTGCATCCAGACGTCCGGCAACTGCATCCGCAACGTCACCGCCGACCATTTCGCCGGCATCTCCGCCGACGAAGTCGCCGACCCGCGCCCCTATGCGGAGATTCTGCGGCAGTGGTCGTCGCTGCACCCGGAATTCCTGTTCCTGCCCAGAAAATTCAAGATCGCGGTGACGGGCGCGCCGGTCGACCGGGCGGCGATCCAGTTCCACGACATCGGCTACGAGGTGAAGCGGAACGAGGCGGGCGAGCTTGGCTTCGCCGTCTATATCGGCGGCGGCATGGGCCGCACCCCGATGCTCGGGAAAAGAATCCGCGACTTCCTGCCGGAAGAGGACCTGCTCGCGTATTCGGAAGCGATCCTTCGCGTCTACAACATGCACGGACGCCGCGACAACAAGTACAAGGCGCGCATCAAGATCCTGGTCCACGAGACCGGCATGGAGGGGATCGCCGAAGAGATCGAGACGGAGTTCGAGGCGAACCGGAATGGCGTCCTGCGGCTGCCCGAAGAGGAGGTCCGCCGCATCGCCGCCTATTTCGCGCCTCCCGCCTATGAGAGCCGGCCCTCGTCGAGTGCGGTGGTCGAGCGCGCGCGGCTTGCCGATCCCGCATTCGATCGCTGGGTCCGTCACAACGTAAGCCGCCACCGTGTGCCCGGCTACGCGATCGCGACGATCTCGCTGAAGCCGATCGGCGGCGTGCCGGGCGATGCCACCGCCGCCCAGCTAGACGCCGTCGCCGACATCGCCGAGCGCTGGTCGTTCGGCGAGGTGCGGGTAAGCCATGAGCAGAACCTCGTGCTCCCGCACGTGGCGCTGGAGGATCTGAAGAGCGTCTATGACGGCCTCGCCGCCGCCGGCCTCGCAACGCCGAATGTCGGCCTCGTCACCGATATCATCGCCTGTCCCGGGCTCGACTATTGCGCGCTCGCCAACGCCCGCTCGATCCCGATCGCGGAGCGCATCTCGGAGCGCTTCGCCGATCCGGTCCGGCAGGAAGCGATCGGCGCGATGAAGATCAAGATCTCCGGCTGCATCAATGCCTGCGGCCACCATCACGCCGGCCACATCGGCATTCTCGGCGTCGAGAAGAAAGGCGAGGAATTCTATCAGATTACGCTCGGCGGCTCGGGGGACGAGCGCGCCTCGATCGGCGAGATCGTCGGCAAGGGTTTTTCGACCGCCGAGGTGGTCGACGCCGTGGAGACGATCGTCGACACCTACATCACGCACCGGGCGACCGAGCAGGAGCCCTTCCTGGAAACCTATCGCCGCCTCGGCCCGGCGCCCTTCAAGGAGGCGCTCTATGGCGCTGCTTGAAGTCGTTTCGGAGCCGTTCGACCGGCAGCGGAGCGCGGTGGCGGGTCATGCCGAGATGCTGAACCGGCGCTACGACCATTGGCGTGCGCGCGATGTCCTGGAAGACGTCATCCGGCACGAGTTCATGGGCCATATCGCGCTCGTCTCCAGCTTCGGGGCGGAATCCGTCGTGCTCCTGCATCTCGTCGCATCGGTCGCGCCCGACCTGCCGGTGATCTTCATTGACAGCGGCAAGATGTTCGGCTCGACGCATCGTTACCGGGACGAGACCGTCGCGCGGCTCGGCCTGAAGGACGTGCGCGTCGCGAAACCGGATCCCCACGCGCTCGCCCTGCAGGACGCCGACTCGGCCCTCTGGCTGCGCAATCCCGACAAATGCTGCGCGATCCGCAAGGTGGCGCCGCTGTCGCGTGCGCTCTCGGGTTTCGACGCCTGGATTTCGGGCCGCAAGCGCTACCATGGCGGCACGCGCGCCACGCTGCCGCTGGTGGAGGCCGATGGCGAACGCATCAAGGTCAACCCGCTGGCCGGATGGTCGAAAGAGGAGATCGAGACCTATCGGGAGCTGCACGATCTGCCGGACCATCCGCTCGTCGCCGACGGCTTTCGGTCGATCGGCTGCATGCCTTGTACCACCCGCGTCGCCGAGGGCGAGGACGAGCGCGACGGCCGCTGGCGCGGAACCGAAAAGACCGAGTGCGGAATTCACCTCGGCCTTCCGGCGCTCGAGACCGACGGCAGCGGGATATGAGCGCGCCCGACGCTCCGATCTGGAAGGACGGCGCCTTCCGCGCCGACGACTGGACCCGCTACGCCGCCGACGGCGGCATACCGCCCGGGGGGCACCTCATCGTGCCGCTTGCCGAGTTCATCGCCGATATCGATCGTTTCCTCGCTCATGACGGCCCGCTCGCAGTGGAAGTCGCGGCGGGAGAATCGGTGCAGCCCCTCGAGCCGCATGTCGGCCGCCTCGCGATGATCGCCGTGGCTTTCCCGAAATTCCACGACGGCCGCGGCTATTCGGCGGCGCGCATCCTGCGCGAACGCTACAATTTTGGCGGCGAACTGCGCGCCGTGGGCGACGTGCTGGCGGATCAGATCCCCCTGATGCGGCGTTGCGGTATCGGCAGCTTTGAAGTACGCAACGCGCCGACGCGCGCCGCTCTTCAGGCGGGCCGGCTCGCGGAGATGCATCATTTCTACCAGCCGATCCCGGATGCGCCGGAAGTTCCGGCGGGAACCAGGCCCTGGCTTCGGCAGCCGGCAGGCTGACGAGAAAAGTGGAGTAGCCCGATGTCCGCCAACCAGGCCGCCCTGCGGTTCGACGACCTGGCCGAGGAGCCGGCGCCCTCACTTACCCTTCTGGTGACCGACCGCGCCGACGCCGAGCACAGCCTCCCCGCGGAGGAAGGCTGGCGCGCGATGGAGGTGATCCGCGACTGGGGCCTCGACATCAAGGCGGAATGCGGCGGGGCATGCGCCTGCGCCACCTGCCACGTGCACGTCGACCCAGCCTGGGCTCCAAGGCTTCAGCCGCCGAGCGCCGAGGAGATCGACATGCTCGACGGCGCCTTCGACGT
>DASWJZ010000331.1:0-6537 GCA_036396875.1 Propylenella sp. | reverse complement strand
GGGCTGGTAACCAACACGTCGATCCATGCGCTGTTCAAGGCGGCGTTCCTGCCGGGCCTGATCCTTGGGCTCCTGTACATCCTTTACATCATTGTCCGCACGCGCCTGCAGCCCGAGCTGGCGCCGCTGCCGGAGGACACGGGCGACCTGAAATTTATCGATAAGCTGAAGGCGCTGCCCGGGTTGCTGCCGCCGCTGATCATCGTGTTCGTGGTGCTGGGCTCGATCTACGGCGGCGTCACCGGCATTACCGAGGCGGCGGGCATGGGGTGCCTGGCCACGCTGGTGCTGATCACCATCCGGCGCGAGCTGACGTGGTCGCTGTTCTACGATGCGGTCCTCAGGACGTTCAAGTCGACGGGTACGATCCTCTGGATCACCTTCGGCGCCACGGCGCTTGCCGGCGCCTACACGATCGCCGGCGGTCCGACCTATGTCGCCAACCTGATCCTCGCCGCCGACATGCCGACGATCAGCATCCTTCTGGTGATGATGCTGATCTTCCTGCTGCTCGGCATGCTGATGGATTGGGTCGGCATCGTGCTCCTTGTGATGCCGGTGTTCCTGCCGATCATCGTCAAGCTGCCGGTGGAGGAACTCGGGCTGACCGGGGGGCTGGTGGCGTCGCCGGGCTTCGTCGGCGTGTGGTTCGGCATCCTGTTCGCCGTCAACATGCAGGTGAGCTTTCTCAGCCCACCCTTCGGCCCGGCCGCGTTCTATCTCAAGTCCGTTGCGCCGCCACACATCACGCTGCCGGCGATCTTCCGTGGCTTCATGCCATTCATCATGATCCAGCTGCTTGTGCTGGCGCTGGTGCTGCTGGTGCCCGAGGTCACGATGGTGTTCGCGCCGCGATGATGATGCGAGGTGGGAAGACCTCGTCGATCAGGAAGGTGCACCGGCAACTAGCATCGCGCTCAAGTCCTTCACCGGCGTTTTCATGGATGGATTCAACCTGAGGGAACCCGCATCTCAAGAGTGGCTGGAAGAAGAACGGCGACGCTGTCGAGGTCTTTCACAAGCCGTCCTTCGAAGACGACTCGTCCACTCAGAAGGTGAAGGGTCTTCGGACGACGCCATCGGCGTTGCCCGGCTCCTGCTTGCGCTGGACCCGCTGCAAGAGGACATCCATCGCAGTCTAATGCGCATTTTCATGGCTGACGGACGCACCGGCGATGCGGCACGACAATACGGGGAATGCCGGGATGTGTTGCGGCGGGAACTCGATGTGTCGCCGAACCGAGAAACGGAGGCACTCGTCGATGCATCCGCGCCGATAGATCTTCTGTTCAAGAGCCCATTTGGCCCCCGGCGCCGGCACCGGTCGTGCGACCTCGTTGGGCGACAGTCGCCGTGCTCCCCTTTGTGGGAGCGCCAGCCGGCCATGCCAGCCGCTTGGCATCCGATGTCATGCACCTGCTATCGGCTTGGCGACACCTTGCGGTTATCGACCGCGGCACGAGGCCGAGCTACGCCGCAGGACGGACGACAGCGCGACATCTCGTTGACGAACTCGGGGCAGACTATGGTGTCCATGGAGAGATGCGAGAACAGGCCAATCGTGTTCGCTGGCGCACAGACCTCGTCGACGCCCCAACGGGTTCAATATTGTGGACGGGGACCTTTGCCAACCGAGGTTCACACAACGGAGAGGAAGATACCGAGCTTGTCCGACGGATCGCCGCGCATGCCGTGCACGAGATCGACCGCGCGGAATGGCGGCGCACCCGGCTGGCGCACAGAGGACGACTAGGTCCGTGGGAGTACTTCCAGCGGGGACGCGCCCTTCACGGCTTGCAAGCGTGGGAATCGCACGAGCAAGCGAAGGCGATGTTCAAGCGCGCCCTCGACCTCGACCCGGCCTTCACACCGGCGATCAATACCGCGCTGTGTGGAGACAGCGCGGCGTGCCATTGAGTTCGACGATCTCGACTCGATGGCTCATTTGGCCGTCAGTCTGGGGGCGTGCCGGTCTCATGACCACCGTCTCGCTGTCGAAGAGGGGCACAAGGCGATCCGCCTCAACCCGAGCAGGGCACTCGCCCATATTGTCTCAGGAAATGCGCTGTCTTTCGCTGGCAAACCGACGGCCGGAGCTGCAAGGATCAAAAAAGGGCTCGCGTTGATGAACTCCTATGATCCCGTGGCGAGCTTTCCATGCAAATGGTCGCCAGGTCCCATCTGACCGCACGCGACCACGGAGCGGCAGTGAAGTGGGCCGAGAGTTCGATTCACCTGCGGCCCAATTGGGCTTTTTCTCACTTCGTCCGCGCCTCCGCATTGGCGCAGCTCCGACGCTGGACCGATGCGGAAGCCTCGATCGAACGAGGCCTCGCGGTTGATCCCGGCTGCGTGGATTGGGAGTTCAACCAGTCCGCCGCGTGCTACGCCAACCCGGCCGACCACCATCATGTTCTCGACGGTGTTCGACAGCTTGGATTCGGCTGAGCCGGCCGATCAATGAGGCTCTTGCGGTTCTCGAAGGTCGCGATGTGCACGCCACGCTCGACTATCGGTCGGTATGCGCGGCTTGCATCGAAGCGGCGCTGGGCCTCGACCACGACGTTGTCGCCGAGCGCGTCTTCGGGGAAAGGAATCGATGTTGTAAGCGCTGAACGCGGCGCGCGTCTTCCACTCCCTGCAGGGGTCAGCGGGCCTTGCGAGAATGCAGGCGCCGCAGCTCGTCGGCAGGCACGTTGCCCTGTTCCGCCGCTGGCCAGCGGTTCCCGACCTATTTCCCACCGCGCTCGGCTGCGACCACTGCCGGCAGAGGCTCCGATCGCGGCTGCCGCCGGAAGAGCTTCGCCACAAGCCGGTGCGGAATCGAAGCCCAGCACAGAAGACCCGGCCGCATATCGTCCCAGCTGAACTCGGCAACGACGATCGGTTTGCCAACGAACCCCCCCAACCATTGGAGAACCGATAGCTCGCGACGTCTGATGAGGCTAAGCGCGGCCCAGACCTCGTCGCGCAGGTGGATCCAGCGGACCGGAACTTTGGCCAAGAGGACCGGCGACACCGTGCCGGGGCTCACGCAATCCCGGTAGGCAATCCAGGGAAAGTCAACGCCCGCGGCGATCGCGAGCATGCTCGTTCTCACGGCGCGCGTGTTGATCTCGATCAGCTTCGGCGTGCCGTCGCGCGCGTCGCGCTTGAACTCCACGCAGCCGATGCCGCTGTAGTCGAGAGCTCGCAGGAGTTCCATCGCAAGATCCATCACCTCCGGGTCGTCGACCGACTCCGTCAGGGAGCAATAGCCGAAGCCCGGCGGGTACTGCCGCAGTTTCTTGCGCGTGCAGCCGGCGAGCACCGCCCCGTCCTCGCCGACATAACCGAGAAAGGTGACAAGGTTCTCGTCCGGCCCCGGTACGATCTCCTGGATCATGAAGGGGCCGCCAAATGCGATCAGCCGGCCGCAGCTGTCGATCAGCTCCGCCGGCCCTGAGATTTCGAGCGCTTTCGTGCGTCCGAATGCTGAGATGAACTCGGACCGCTTCCAGTCGGGCGAGTAGACCGGCTTGACGATCACGGGGTACGACACGCGCCCGGCGATCTCTGGTAACTCGGAGGCGCTCGCTGGGAAATACGTCTGAGGAACCGGTACACCCAAAGAGCGGGCGGTCTCTATCAAGGTGCGCTTGTGCTGCGTTCTGCCGATGCGGGCAGCGTTCGGCGACGTCAAGTGGAAGTGCTCCTTGAGGGCCCGTGTGTTGTCGGCGATGAATTGGGCGGCGCCGTCCGACGCGGGGAAGAGCACCGGCCGGGTTCCCCTCTGCTCGGCGAAGTCCGCGAGCGCCTCAACCAGTCCGGCGGGGTCGTCGTAGAGGTTCGGGCACGGCACGTGCGTGCAGTAGCGCGACGTCAGGTCGACGAGCGTCCGGTCCGGATGAAACCGGTAGACCGGCACGCCGCGACGACCGAGGCTTCGGGTCAATGCAAGGGCCGCCTCGTTCATCGACCACCTGCTGGTAGGCTGGCCGAGATTGCCGCTCAGGACAACGGCCGGAACGCCGGTTTCAGTCACGGGAGAAGCCTCCACGGTCTCGGGTCATCATCATCATCATCAAGCCGCCGCGGGTGGGCCAGAATCCGTGGTGGAAACCCACGCCCACGCACCCTCTCTCGCGGAAGGTTTTCGAACCGGACGGATGCTCGCAAGCGAATTTGCTCGGTAACATTAACGGTTAAGTCACCACGTCAAAATCGCTGGCGCCAGTACGCGCACATGGTTGATGGTTCGTGTAGTCGAGCTTTTTCTCGGCACGGCTGACGGCGCTGGCATTCTTGTTCCCTGTTCGCTGGAGTGTTCCCTTGAGGTCGATCTTGTCGGGGCTGTCTATCGCAATGCTCGGTCGGATCGGCGGCTCGGCAATCGGGATGATCACCCAGGTCTTCCTGGCGCAGATGCTATCAGTGGCGGCGTTGGGCACGTTCTTCCTCGCGACCAGCACGGCGGCGCTCCTGGGCGTTCTCTCGACATGCGGTCTCTCGTTGGTGACCGCTCGATTCCTGGTCCGATACCGGAGTCGAGGGCGGGGGGATTTCTCCGGGCTTTACATGACAAGCGCCAGCCTCATCGTGCTGATGGCCGCGCTTGCGCTGACTTCGGCCGCGGTCGTCGCCATCCTGCTTTGGCCGGATTTTTCCGGCGGTGAGCGCGCCGCTCTCGCGATCGGTTGCCTTGCGGCGCCCGGGCTCGCGCTGGCGCGGCTGTCGAGCTCGGCGGCCACTGCCTATCGCCGCTTCCGGCTCACGCATTTGCCCGAGCTCGTCGTCAGGCCAGCGGCGTTCCTGGCGATTGTCGTCGCCATTGGGATGCTATCGTCGCGCCTTGATCTCAACGTCGTGCTGGCGGTCTTCGCGCTGCTGGTGACGGCGCAGGCGGCCTACCAGATTGCCGCGCTCCGTGGCGTGGTCGGCCGTGGCGTGCGGCCGCGCCACACGGCATGGCGGCTGCCCGCGATGTGGCTTAAAGCCGCGGCTCCGCTCATCGGCGTTGTGGTGCTCACCGCCGTCTTCGCCGACGCCGCGATCCTGTCGGCGGGTCTCTTCCTCGGCGCTGAGGATCTCGCCGTCTTCGGCGTCTGCGTGAAGATCGTGCTGATCGTCGGCTTCATGCAGGCCGCCACCCACAAGATGCTGCAGCCGGACCTGGCGGAAGCGCTAATCGGCCGCGATCGCCACCGCCTGGTGCTGACGATCGGGCGGGCCAATTGGTTGACGATCGGCATTGGAGCGGCGGCGTTCGTCGCGCTTATCCTCGCCGGCGATTTGGTGCTGTCGCTCTTCGGCGAGCATTTCGTGCAGGGCCGTTCCGTGCTTCTGCTTTTGCTCGGCGGCCAAGTGATGATCGCCGCCGCCGGGCCCGCAATCCAGGTCCTGACGCTAACGCGCCGCCAAAGCGCCGCTGCGTGGTCGAGCGTCGCGGCGGGCCTTTGCCTTGTGGCGAGCAATGCGCTGCTCGTGCCGTTGTGGGGCCTTGGCGGTGCCGCCGCTGCAATGGTCGCCACGCAGCTCCTCTGGGCGGTGCTGCTCGCCCTGCAGGTCCGCCGTATCGGCATTGTATGCGACGTTTTCGCGCCCGTGGCGCTTCCGCCGCGCGACGTGCCCCGCCCGGTGGCCTCGTCATGACGGCGCTCGGGCAAATCCTGCACCTGCCGCGGCCGACGCTTGCGGCCAAGCCGCCGTCGCAGAGCTTCGGTATCGTGCCGATACCTTGCATGATGATCCGCGGCGGCACCTCGCGCGGCGTCTTCCTCAAGGCCTCCGACCTGCCGCGCGACACGGCACTGCGCGACCGGATGCTCGTCGCCATCATCGGCTCGCCGCATCCGCTGCAGATCGACGGCGTGGGAGGTGGTAACCCGCTGACCTGCAAGATCGCGATCGTCGGGCCGTCGCCCGACCCGCGCGCCGATGTCGACTACCTCTTCGCACAGGTTGGCATCAACGAGGCGGTGGTCGACACCAAGGCCAATTGCGGCAACATCCTTGCCGGCGTCGCGCCTTTCGCACTGGAGACCGGCCTCGTCGCGGCGCGCTCGCCATCCACCACGATTCGCATTCGGAACGTCAACACCGGCATGGTCACGCGCGCCACGGTCAACACGCCGGGTGGCCGGCTGCGCTATGACGGCGACCAGCGCATGTCCGGCCTCGCCGTGCCCGCGTCGCCGGTGCATCTCTCGTTTGAGAACGCCGCCGGCTCGCTGACCGACAAACTCCTGCCGACCGGGCGGGCGGAGGAGGAGATCGCCGGCGTCGTCGTGTCGCTCGTCGACTACTCGATTCCGGTGATGATCGCCGGGGCCGAGAGTTTTGGGCTGAGCGGCCACGAGACGCCGGCCGAGCTTGACGCCAACCGCGACCTCTTCCACGCAGTGGAGCGGATGCGGCTTGTCGCGGGCGAGCGTATGGGACTCGGCGACGTCTCGCACTCCGTCACGCCGAAGGTCGCCTTGGTCGCCCCGCCGAGAAACGGCGGGACCATCGCCTCGCGCTACCTCACCCCGTGGCAGTGCCACGCCTCTCATGCCG
>DASWJZ010000330.1:0-5673 GCA_036396875.1 Propylenella sp. | reverse complement strand
GGCGCTGAAACATGCGGAGTGCCGCGTGGCAACCGTGGCTGTCACCGACATGACCTTCCTGCAGCCGGTCAGGACGGGCGATGCGGTGTGCTGCTACGCCGATCTCATCCGCGTCGGCCGCACCTCGCTCGCCTTCCACATCGAGGTCTGGGTGCTTCGCGCCGGCAAGGGCCCTCGCGTCAAGGTAACGGAGGCAGAGTTCACCTTCGTCGCGCTCGCCGCGGATGGCGAACCGCAGCCGCTGCCGCTCGCGATGCGGCAGGACGATGCGGCGTGATGTCTGATCAGATCAGCCGCTCCCTGAGCCGCCATGCCGCCGATTCGGCGTAGGCCGGATCAATCTCGATGCCGATGCCGCGGCAGCCGAGCGCCTGTGCGGCGACGAGCGTCGAGCCGATGCCGAGGAACGGGTCGAGCACCGTGGCGTCTGGCTTGCCGTGCAGCCTGATGCAGCGCTCCGGCAGGGCCGGCGGGAAGGGGCTCGGGTGGTGGCTGCGCTGCGCCTTCGAGCGGATCGTTTCGTAGGGGATGAACCAGACGTCGCCCGCGCACCGGCGGTCCACCGCGTGGCCCCAGCGGGCGATGTTCGACTTGTCCTTGAACGGCACCCCGACGGCCAGCCGATCGAGTGGCACCTCGCCGGTCTTGGTGAAATGGAACACGTGTTCGTGCGTGTGGTTCAGAAATCGCCGGCTGTTCACCGGCTTGAAATGGCCGTGACTCTCCTCGCCGATCGACACCGACTTCACCCAGATGATGGCGTTCTGCAGGCGGAAGATCTTGCGCATCGCGTTTGCCGCGTCGGCGGCGATCCACGGATCGGAATTCGTCCCGGCGATATTGAGGAAGAAGGAGCCTTCGTCCCGAAGCACACGATTGAGCAGCGTGCCAATCCGCCCCAGCCAAGCCAGATATTCGAAACGGTCGCCGCCGTCGTCGTAGGATTTGTAGCGGAGGCCGATATTGTAGGGCGGCGAGGTGACGACGACGTCGACCGATTGCGCCGGCAGCGTCGCAAGCGCCGCTGCGCAGTCGCCGACGATGATTGTCTGATTGCCAACCTCGATGCTGCGACTTGCGGCATCGCCGCGCGGAAACGCGCTCGTGGCCTCGGAGGCCGGCTGATCCAGCATCGATGACACCAACGGTGGTCTGCCCGCGAGCTTGCCGGATTCGGCGCGCCGCCGCATCCCGTCAGGGCGCGCGGCGGGGATGAATCTGCGCGCGCGGCAAGGCTGTCCCCACTTTCCTCAGCCGGCGAGCCGGGCCTGGCGGGCGAAAGAGGCGAGGATGAGCGGCCAGCCCCGGCGCGACGCCATTCCATCGCGCAGGCGTACGGCGCCCTTGCCGTGCCGGGCGAGGTCCCGATGCTCCAGCTCGACCCGCGTCCCGCCGCTCGCCGGAATGAAGCGGACGGCCACTTCGCTTTGCCTTTCCGGCGGCTCGGGTTGCCGCTCGGGGCTCACGTTGAAGGAGAGGATGAGGCAGCGTCCCGGCTCAAAGGCGCGGACATTGCCCCAGTCGCTCTCGCCGCCGTCCAGGTCCGTCTCGAACCAGCGCCCGCCGGCGCGCCCCTCGATCGCCGCGGTCTCGAACTGATCCTCGCCCCATGTATAGGCGAGCGGCCACCAGCGCCCGATCTCGGTTACAAAAATCTCGAAGGCGCGCTCCGGCGGCGCGCTGACGCCGATCGCACAGCGGATCGGCTCGATTCCGTCGGTCGCCATGTCGCCCTCCTGTCCAGCATCGCCCGTCCACCCCGCGGATCTGAAGAGGATCGGGCCCGGCGGGAAAAGCCGCGCGGCGCGGCGCGGTTCCCGCGCTAGAGCGAGTCTCCGATCGCCCCGAAGCCCGGCAGCAGGATCGCAAAATCCGCGAAACGCACGCCCGCGACGAGGCCGAGGAAATTGACCTCGATCCCTTCGCGAAGACCGACGGTCACGCCGGCGAAGCCGGCGAGCGAGACGGAAACCCCGCCGGCAGGCACGCGGCGGACCCAAGCGCCGGTCGGATAGTCGCGGCCGATCGCGGTCGGCGGCATGCCCGCCCCGATCTCGGGAACCGCGGCAAGCACATGCGCCACGAAGGTGTTGGAGTTCGGCCCTGGCCAGGTGCGGTAGCTGCCCTGCCTGGACCACGGATAGGCGCGGATCGCCGCCTCGATCTTCGGTATGAGCCGCGCTGCCTCGGCGCCGGTGAGCGCATGAATAACGACGGGTTCGTTGGAATACCAGCGACCGTCAGCCGGCCTGCCGTTCCGCCGCACCGGATTTCCCCAGCCGACGACTTCGTAGCGCTGGTAGGCCGCCGCGCCTTCGTCCTTCAGCACGAGCCAGCTGTGCACCGATACGATGCCCTTCAGGCCGCCGGTGCGCGCCGCCATGACGCGTATCGACGCCTCGCGCTCTTCGCGGGGATCGGGCAACGTGCCGGCGCTCGACCAATCCGCGGTCCGCCAGGTGCGTGGCCGCTCCTCCGCGAGCCAAAGCGCCGCGTGCAGCAGCACCGGCGCGATGAACAGAAGGAGCACGGCAGCGGCGATACATTTCAGCGTCTTCGGCAAGGGCCCACTTGTCATCGGGATGGCTGCGGACATAGTGCCGGAAAGCTGCCATGCACGATCGGGAAATGAAATGGCTAATCCTGTGCTCGTCGAGGTGACGCGCGGCGACCGGGTGGAGAGCCGCCACCGCGGCGCCGTTGCGGTCGTCGACGCGCACGGCAAGCCCGTGCTCATGCTGGGCGACGTGGAGGCGCCCGTCTTCCCCCGCTCCGCCGTCAAGGCGATCCAAGCGCTGCCGCTCCTGGAATCGGGCGCCGCCGACGCCTTCGGCTATCAGACGCGCGAGCTCGCACTGGCGCAGGCCTCGCATGGCGGCGAGCCGGCGCATGTGGACGGCGTTGCCTCGATGCTCGCCGCCATCGGCCTCGACGAGACGGCGCTCGAATGCGGCTCGCACCCGCCCTCCCACGGCGCTACGGCGGCCGACATGACCCGCCGCGGCAAGGCGCCGACCCAGCTGCACAACAACTGCTCCGGCAAGCACGCCGGCTTCCTCGCTGTGGCGCGACATCTCGGATGTGATCATCACGGCTACGTTGCGCCCGGCCATCCCGTGCAGGAGGCCGTTCGCGAGGCGATGGAGGGGCTGACCGGCGCGCCGCACGCAGGCGAGAACCGCGCCACCGACGGATGCTCGATTCCGACCTACGCCGTCTCGCTCACCAGCCTTGCGCACGGCCTCGCGCGCTTTGCGACGGGGGTCGAGCTGTCGCGCGAGCGGGCCGCGGCGGCGCGGCGCATCTATGAGGCGGCTGTCGCGGCGCCGTTCTTCGTGGCCGGCACCGGCCGCTTCTGCACCGATGTAATGACGCTGCTCAAGGATGCGGCGCTGGTGAAAACGGGAGCCGAGGGCGTCTTCTGCGCGGGTCTTGCCCATCTCGGCCTCGGCGTGGCGCTGAAATGCGACGACGGCTCCGCACGCGCCGCCGAAGCGATGATGGCCGCAGCGCTGGTTCGCCTGATGAGGGACCGGGAGGAGGATCTGTCGCGTTGGACCCGCGCGCCCGTCCCGACGCGCAAGGGGGCGAAGGCCGGCGAGGTGAGGGCGCTGCTGGCGGCTTTCGAGGCGCGCGGCTGAGGATTTACGCTCTCTTCAGAGCGGGCGCTTCAGCCAGCGGCCGAGAACGCCGACGATGCCCTCGCGGAAGAGCAGCACGCAGATCACGAAGATCGCGCCCTGGATGACGGTGACCCAGGCGCCGAGATGCGCCAGATAGTTCTGCATCGTGACGACGATCGCTGCGCCCGCCATCGGCCCAAACACGGTCCCCATGCCGCCGAGCAGCGTCATCAGCACCACCTCTCCGGACATTGTCCAGTAGACGTCGGTCAGCGAGGCGAGCTGGAAGACGATGGCCTTGGTCGCTCCGGCCAGTCCCGCGAGCGCTGCCGAAAGGACGAACACGAGCAGCTTGTACTGGTTGACTCGATAACCGAGCGAACTGGCGCGCGGCTCGTGCTCGCGAATCGATTTCAGGACTTGGCCGAAGGGCGAATGGATGATGCGATAGATGAAGAGCACGCCGACGAAGAAGATGGCGGCGACCAGCCAGTAGAGGGTCCGGTCACGCCGGCTTCATGGGCGTGATGTCGCGGCCGTTGTAGAAGATCCGCCCGCGCGTCGGCGTGAGGAATTTCGTGAGGAGATTGAAGCAGGTCGTCTTGCCGGCCCCGTTCGGCCCGATCAGGGCGTGGATGCTGCCGCGGCGCACCGCAAGCGCCACGCCGTCGACCGCGGTGAAGCCGCGAAAATCCTTGGTGAGGTCGCGCGTCTCCAGAATGGTGTCCGGGCCCATGCGGCCTTCGATCCTCCCCATGGTTGTTCTTGCCCTTACGCTAACCTTGGATGGGCCCCGATTGCACGCCCAAAGAAAAGGCAACCCGCGCAGAGCGTTGCGAGAATGTGCGCAAGCTTTGCCGGCTAGGTGGCGCGAGCGCTTCGGCGGCTTGCTCTTCGCCGCGCCGCGTTCCATCGTGGCGCCGGGAGGTCGGAGGAGCCGGCAATGGATGGTTTCGGCGAGTGGCGACCGATGGCAAGCGCGCCGAAGGACGGGAGCCGCGTGTTGGTCGCCGTCCGCGCCAGCGAGCAGGGGGCGGCCGAGGTCGACGTGGCGCGCTGGACGCGGCCGGAGCGCGCCGCCGAGCCCTGCTGGATCGCCGCCGATTCCGACCCCGGCGCGGTCGTCGCCTACGCCGAGCCGGAGCTCATCGCGTGGATGCCGATGCCCTCGCCGGCGCTGCGCACTGGGTCAAGGCGCGGCGGCGCCGGCTGGCCGCAGCCGCCCGCAGCCGACGACGAAATCGGCGGCTCCGGCATCTGAGGCCGGAGCCGGGTGCGTTAATCGACGGGTCCTAAGGGACGATCTCGCCGCTCAGGCTGCAACGTCCCGCTATATTCGCGGCCTGGTGGACCGTAACAGAGAAGACCAAGCGTTCTCCGGCTTTGAGCGGTAGCCTGACATTGGCATTCACGAAGGTGGTCCCGGGGCCGCCAAAGAACGCGACGTCCCAGAGTCTTAAGGGGAGCTTGTTGTTGGCGGTGCGGACCCTGGCGTTCGCTAAGACGGTGAACGCTGCGGCGTGGGTGATTTGGCACGACACGCGGTCCGCGAAGATCTTGCGGTTGTTGGGTGCCGGCTGGAAGACGATGAAGCAGCTCGTGACGCCGGTGCAGGCACCGTTGGCGAGGCCGTCGGGAGAGGTGACATCCGATGTCTGGTGATAGAAGTCGCCAAGGATGGTCTGCGGCCCGAAACCGGCCGCGGCGACCGAGGCGGATGCCGCGACGAGGGCGAGCGCGCCGAGAACGGCGCACGAGGACCGGGAGGCCGCGGCTGCAGCCTTGCACAAATTGCTCATGGTTCCCTCCGCTGTTGCCGCGCGTCAGGCGCGGCTTTGCACGCGCGGCTGAGGACTGCCCGCTCACAGATGGCCGGCTTTGCCCCCCGCCATATCAAGTATAGCACAGGGCGACACTTGGTTTGACGGGAAAAGAGGGGCGGGGGCTGCCGCTTTGCGGCTGCTTCCCGGGGGTGGCGGAGCGGCAGTGACGCTCCCCCCGGCCCATCCTTACAATGCTGCCTTCCTCGGGTTCATTCCGGTAGGCCGGC
>DASWJZ010000329.1:0-12409 GCA_036396875.1 Propylenella sp. | reverse complement strand
ACCGTCGCGCTCTCGCCGCCGCGCGTCAGCGTGACGAAGCTGTCATAGGCGGGCCCCCGCGCGCCCCCCGCCGTGGCGATCGCGTCGAGCACCCGGTCGCCGTCCAGGTTGAGCGGGATGCGCCCCGGGCTGCCGACATCCCCCGCCACCGTCACGAAGGTCGAGGCGCTGCCCGACAGCGTCACGATCACCTGCGGCTCGATCGCCTTGTCCTTGAGCGACGCCGCGATCCGCTCCTGCACCGCCGCCGGCGTCAGCCCCGCCGCCTGCACCTGCCCCACATAGGGCACGCTGATCGTCCCCGCCCGCGACACCGGCTGCGGCGGCAGGCTGACGCTCTTCGTCCCCGCCCCCAGCGAACCCGCCTCGCCCGAGAACAGGCCCCCCGCCGCCGCCTCGTAAATCGTCACCACCACCACGTCGCCGACCCCGATCGTCAGCGTCGGCGCCCCGCCCCCCTCCGCAAACGTTCCCGCAAGACCCGTCGCCGCCCCCGACGACACCGCCTCCGCAACCGCCGCGTCGAGCGCGATCACCCGGTACGGCGAGGCCGCCTCCCCGCCCCCCGCAACGATCGCCGACGCCCCAGGGCCGGAGGCCGGCATGCACCCCCCCACAAGCGGCAGCAACGCCAAAAACACAGGAAAACGCATGCCCACCTCAGAACCCCGTGCCCGTCCCATACCACCTCGCCGCACCCGCCGGAACGCCTTTGCCAACCAACCCCTTCCCCCAAAAACCATGTGGCCCCACAGCAACACTTACCCACAGAGCGTCGAAAAGCATGCGCCGCCATGTTTTCGGGCGGGTTCAAGGCGTAGCAACCCTTTACGGGAATTTAGGCGGTGCGATAAATGATGCGCGAGCCTGGCCACCCGGGCATAACTAAGGTGGTGGGATGGCTGAGGAAGCATCGCCGCGTACTGTTAAGGCGGGCGGGGGAATGACAAGCGAGACCGAGGCTCTATCGGGGCGGCGCAAGCGGCAGGCTCTGAAGCGGCTGCGCGCCGAGGCGGCAGGACCTCAATTGATCGCGACGGCAGGTTCGGAGCTGCCGGCGGTGCCCGATTCCGAGAAGAACAAGGTCGTCCGCATTGTGCGACGGCTGGAGGAGGAGCAGAGCGCGCAACGGGCGGCAAAAGGGCATCCGTTGCTTCTTCTGTCCGTTCTGGCCGGGATCGTGCTGCCGACCTTTATGGCGGCGCTTTTCTTCCTGTTCGTGGCGGCCGACCGCTATGTGTCGGAGGCGCGCTTCGCGGTGCGCAGCAACGAGCCGCAGGCGGCCGACGCGCTGGGCATGATGACGGGACTGCCGAGTTCCGCGATTGTCTCGGATTCCTACATCGTGGCCGATTATGTCGCGAGCCGCGACATGGTGGTGGAGCTGGAGCGGCGGCTTCCGCTCAGGACCATCTATTCGGACTCCAGTGCGGATTATTTCAACCGGCTCGACCCGGAGGCCTCGCTGGAGGAATTGATCGCCTATTGGCAGAGCCGGGTCGACGTCTATTACGATTCCACCAAGAATACGCTTGCGGTGGAAGTCCAGGCCTTCACGCCGGGCGATTCGGAGCGCATTGCGCGCGAGATCGTCGACATCGTGCGGCTCCTGGTGAACGACCTGTCGGCGCAGGCCCGCCGCGACGCGGTGCAGTTCGCCGCGACCGAGGTGGCGCGGGCGGAACTCCGGGTGCGCGGGGCGCGCGAGGAGATGCGCGTTTTCCGCGTCGCCCACAACGATCTCGACCCGACGCAGTCGGCGACCGCGACGATGGGAATAGCGGCGCAGCTCGAGGGCGAGCGCTCGCGGCTCTCGTCGCAGCTCGCCTCGCTGTCCGGCTATCTGGCCGCCGAAGCGCCTTCCGTGCAGATGCTGAAGTCGCGCATCGCGGCGCTCGACGGCGAGATCGCCCGCATCCAGGGGCAGGTGTCGGCGGCGGCGCCGGCGATCAGGGGAACGACGGAATCAGGGACGGGCGCCGGCGGGGCCGATGCCGAACAGTCCGAGGCGCTCGCCAATGTGGTGGCGAAGTATCAGGAGCTCCTGCTCAACCAGGAATTCGCCGAAACCGCCTATACGGCCGCGATGGGTTCGCTTGAGCGGGCGCGCACCGAAGCCAGCCGCAACCAGTCCTACCTGGCGATCTTCGCGCATCCGAGCGTGGCCGAGGAGGCCCTTTATCCGCGCCGCGGAACCGCCATCCTCGTCGTCCTGGTCCTGTCGATCGTGCTCTGGGCCGTCGGGGCCCTCGGGGTCCTCACCATCCGCGACCATATTCGGTAGCCGCTGATCCGGCTTTGGACTCCCGTTGGCGTTCGATCACCATCGCCAGATCAGGAAGAGAATCCAGAGCGGGGCCAAGAGGATCAGGAGCAGAGTCGCGCTGATCAGATACATCGCAACCGAGCGCCGGGCGCGCTCTCGACGCGCAGCATTCTTGAGGCGTTTCGCCAAGGTGATTGCGCGACTGCGGTGATACGATCGCGACATTATAAGGCGAAGAGCCGGTGTCAATGACAAGGCCGGTCCCCGCCAAGTTCCTGCTTGCGCCGCGCAACACGATCAGTATGTCCGGGGTCGACCCCGTGACCCGCTTGGCAGGTTGGGCTTGCCTTGCGAGGATACGGACGGCATGCCGTCGGGCGGCCGGCGAGGGCGGTCGAACATCGGACGCGCGACGACATGATCGATCTCTACTCCTGGACCACCCCGAACGGCCGCAAGGTCTCCATTTTCCTGGAGGAGCTCGGCCTGCCTTACGAGGTCCATGCGATCGACATCGGCAAGGACGAGCAGTTCCATCCCGAGTTTCTGAGGATCAGCCCGAACAATAAGATCCCCGCCATTGTCGACCGGGACGCGGGGGTCACGCTGATGGAATCGGGAGCGATCCTCATCTACCTCGCCGACAAGACGGGCCGTTACTTTCCCGGCGAGGGCGAGCCGCGTTATCGCGTGATCGAGTGGCTGATGTGGCAGATGGGCGGCATCGGGCCCTTCCTCGGCCAGGCGCATCACTTTCTTCGTTTCAACAAGGGGAAGGCGCCCTATGCCGAGGAGCGCTTCCGCAACGAGGCCCGCCGCCTTTATGGGGTGCTCGACCGTCGCCTCGACGGCCGCGCCTTCATCGTGGACGACTATTCGATCGCCGACGTTGCGACCTGGCCCTGGATCTCCCGCTTCGAATGGCAGGAGATCGAACTCGACGAGTTTCCGAACGTGAAGCGCTGGTATCTGGACGTTGCGGCGCGGCCCGCTGTTCAGAGGGGCTATCACGTGCCGAAATTCGTGCACGACATTCCCATGCCGTGAGCGCCGACCGCCCGGACCGCCAGCAGGCCGCATCCCCTTCCGCTTTGCCGGAGGGGTTCCGCGTCTATGCGATCGGCGATATCCACGGCTGCTTTGACCTCGTGCACCCGCTCGCCGATGCGATCGCCGAGGACCTGCGAAAATCCCCGCCTGCACGCGCGATCGAAGTCTTTCTCGGCGACTACGTCGACCGCGGCCCGCAGTCACGCGAGGTGATCGACTGGCTGATCGCCGGAACCCCGCCGACCGACGAACGCATCTGCCTGATGGGCAATCATGAGGAGATGCTGCTCGACGTGCTTCGCACTCCCGACGGCATGGCCGGCTGGCGCATGAACGGCGCCGATTCGACGCTATCCTCCTACGGTATTGCCGCGCCGCGCACCGCTGGGGCGGCGGCGCACGCTGAACTGCGCCGTCGTTTTCTCGCGGCGCTGCCGGCAAGCCATCGCGCCTTCCTCGAAGCCCTCCCCCGCATCTTCACCCTCGGTGGCTATGTCTTCGTGCATGCCGGCCTCCGACCGGGAAGGCAGCTTCAGGACCAGGATCCGCAGGATCTGGTCTGGATACGCGAACCCTTTCTCAGTTCCGATGCCGACTTCGGCCGCATCGTCGTCCACGGACACACGCCGACGGAATGGCCGGAGATCCGGCCAAACCGGATCAACATCGATACCGGAGCGGTATTCACCGGCCGCCTGACCTGCCTCGTGCTCGAGGGCGCAAGCCGCCGCTTCCTGCAGACGTCGCCGGGCTAGGACTGCCTGGACGCCGATTCACCGCAGTGGCGGATTGCACTCGACCGGGATGGTTTTTCCCGGTTAGGAGAGCCGCCTGGAGGCATGGATGTCGCGAGTTCTGGTCACCGGGGGCGCCGGCTATATCGGAAGCCACTGCTGCAAGGCGCTGGCAGCGGCCGGGTTTGAGCCCGTCGCCTTCGACAATCTGTCCACCGGGCACCGGAGCGCCGTGCTCTGGGGTCCGCTGATCGAAGGCGACATGCGCGACGCCGGGGCGCTGCGCGAGGCGTTTCGGCAGGCACAGCCGCAGGCGGTGGTGCACCTCGCGGCGCTCTCGATCGTCGGCGAGTCCGAACGGCGCCCGGACCTCTATTACGACGTGAACGTCGTCGGAACCCTGCGCCTGCTGGAAGCCATGACGGCCGGGGCGGTTCGCGCGCTTGTCTTCTCGTCCACCGCGGCGGTCTACGGCGAACCCGACGCCGTGCCGATCGCGGAGACTGCCGCACAGCGTCCGGTCAATGTCTATGGGGCGACCAAGCGCGCGTGCGAGCGGATGATGCAGGATTTCGACGCGGCCTTCGGCCTCCGCTCCGTGCGGCTGCGCTACTTCAATGCCGCGGGGGCCGATCCCGACGCCGCCATCGGCGAGTGGCACGAGCCGGAGACGCATCTCATTCCGCTTGTGCTCGATGTGGCGATTGGCAGAAGGCCTTGGCTCTCGATCTTCGGCGCCGATTATCCGACGCCCGACGGAACTGCGATCCGCGACTACATCCATGTGACCGACCTGGCGGAGGCGCATGTCGCGGCGCTTCGCCACCTCCTCGACGGGGGCGATTCCGCGGCTCTCAACCTCGGCACCGGCGAGGGCGCATCAGTGCGGGAGGTCGTCCGCGCAGTGGAGGGCGTGACGGGCCGACCGGTGGCCGTCCGCGAGGCGCCGCGCCGCGCCGGCGATCCGCCGGTGCTCGTCGCCGATCCGCGGCACGCCGAGCAGCTTTTGTCGTGGCGCGCCGGCCGGACCCTCAACGCGATGGTGGAGGACGCCTGGCGCTGGCACCGCGCACTTGCGGCACCCCTCGGAGGCGACGCCGTGCCCATCGCTTACGCAGCGATGGCCTCGCGCATGGCGGGCTGACGCGCCCCACAATGCCGCTCCTCTCCCCGCGAGGAAGTCAGTTGAGAGCGAGGGAAAGTTGAGCTAAGGACCAGATGCCAGGCCGGGCCCCTCTGGCAGCCGCTTTTGGCTGCGATGTCGGACTGGACGACCACTGTGTGGCCCGACCGTTCCTTCAAGCATTCGTCCGGAGAACGTCGGCGCTCACCATGCGATGCAAGGGTGCCGAATGAACGAACTCCTGTCCCCCGAAGCGCTGTCCGCCTTCCTCCAGGTGATCATGATCGACCTGGTGCTTGCCGGCGACAACGCGATCGTCATCGGACTCGCCGCTTCGGGGCTCCCGCGCGAGCAGCGCAACCGAGCGATCCTCGTCGGCATTGCCGCCGCCACCATCCTGCGCATCGTGTTTGCAAGCATCACGGCCTGGCTCCTCGCTATCGTCGGCCTGCTTCTCGCCGGCGGCCTCCTGCTCCTCTGGGTCTGCTGGAAGATGTGGCGCGAGCTGCGCACGACCGCGGCCGAGACGCACGCCGCCGAGGAAGCGCTCGCCGGGCAGGACCTGAACGCCGACGGGACGATCGCGGGAGGCGTCCGGCGCAAGACATTCGCGCAGGCGGCCTGGCAGATCGTCATCGCTGACGTTTCGATGTCGCTCGACAACGTGCTCGCCGTCGCCGGGGCAGCGCGCGAGCATCCGGCCGTCCTGATCTTCGGTCTTGCCCTCTCGATCGCCTTGATGGGCATTGCCGCCGCGTTCATCGCGCGGCTGCTGCAGCGCTACCGCTGGATCGCTTATGTCGGCCTTGCGATCATCCTCTACGTCGCCCTGCAGATGATCTGGGAAGGCGGCTGGGAGGTCGAGGAGGCGGTGGCGCGCTCTTAGCCGGGCGCCAGGCCTCTCCTTCGAACGGCGCAATCCCCGGTAAGATTGTGTTGACGCATTCCCTCTAGCCTCGATTGAGGGGTTGGATGCGATGCAGGATAGGAACAGGGAAGCGGAGCGGCTCGAGTTTCTTGCCCGCCTTCGGATTCTCGATACTGAGGCGGAACCGCCGTTCGATAGATTCGTGGAGCTCGCTCGGAAGGTTTTCGAGGTTCCCATCGCTGCGGTCTCGTTCGTCGACTCTCGTCGCCAATGGTTCAAGGCGCGTTGCGGGCTGCCTTTCGGTGAGACCTCCCGCGAAGCCGCCTTCTGCGATCGGACGATCTGTTCCGACGACGTTTACGTCATTGAGGATGCGCAGCGCGACGCGGGGTTCGCGAAGAGCCTGCTTGTCAGCGGCCCGCCCTTCGCTCGGTTCTATGCCGGAGCGCCGCTCAATATCGCCCCCGGCATCCGCGTCGGTGCGCTTTGCGTGATGGACGACCGGCCGCGGCGCTTCAGCAGCCGCGAGGCCGACATATTGCGGCTGCTGGCCGAAGCGGTTTGTGAGCACTTGAGACTGCACGACCAGGCAGCTTGCCAGGACTCCGAAGTGAACCAAGGGCGTCAATGGACCCGCTTGCTGCTCGGGGAGCGCGACCAGCTCAGCCGCGACTCGAAGGTCCTCCGCCAAGTGTCGCGGCTCGCGAAGATCGGCGGCTGGACGCTCGACTTCGATGCGGGCGCGGTGACCTGGAGCGACGAGATCTATTCCATGCTGGAGGTCGAGACCGGCCTCCCCATCGATCTCAATTCCGGCCTGTCGATGATTTTCGAGAAGGATCGCCAGCTTTTCGCCGATCTTTTGAAGACAGCTGTGGAGACCGGCCAGGGTTTTGAGGCGGAGATCGCCATGCTGACCCGATCGGGCAGCGTGCGCTGGCTCAGGGTTCTCGGCGAAAGGGAGCCGCACGGGAACGCGAGGCGGCTGTTCGGCACGGTCCAGGACGTCACCGCTAGACACGCGACGGAAGCCGAGTTGCTGCGGCTCGGCACGACCGATCCGTTGACCGGGCTGCCCAACCGCTACGCCCTCACCAAGACAATCAACGCCACCCTTGCCGGCGACGCACCGCCGGGCGCGGCCGCGCTGTTGCTGCTCGATCTGGACGACTTCAAGGATGTGAACGACATGCTCGGGCACGACGCCGGGGACCACCTGCTTTCGGTCCTCGGCCGCCGGCTGTCGAACTGTCTTCACCAGGGAGACGCCATCGGCCGGTTGGGGGGCGACGAGTTCGGCGTTTTCCTGCGGTCGCCCAAGAGCCTCGGCGACATCCCGGGAATCGCTCAGATGATGCTCGAGGCCGCCGGGGCGCCCATCACCCACCTCAGCCACTCGATGCGCGTCGGCGCGTCGATCGGCGTCGCGATATTCCCGCGACACGGGGCGGATGCCGAATCGCTATTGAAGCGCGCCGACATCGCGCTCTATTCGGCCAAGCACGTCAGCGGCGATTGCTACCTCTATTACGACGACGGCCTCGGCGAGGCCGTCGCGCGTCGGGCATCCTTGCTGCAGGAGGCGCGGCGGGGGCTCGACCTAGGCCTGTTCACCGTCGCCTATCAGCCGGTCGTCAATCTGCGCGACGATACGATCCTCGGCATGGAGGCACTGATTCGCTGGAACCATCCCGAGCGGGGGCTGCTCCCCGCCGGAGCATTCCTTGAAGCGCTTGAAGAGCCGAACTTAGGGCGGCTTCTCTCCTACGAGGCGATGAGAATCGCCATCGCCCAGTACGGTGCCTGGCGCAGAGACGGCTTCCGGGTCGGGCGGCTCGGTCTGAATCTCACCGCAGGGCAATTGCGGGATTTCGACTTCATCGAACGGCTTTCGGAGCACCTGTCGAGCGCCGGGCTCGAACCGACTCTTGTGACGGCGGAGATCACGGAAAGCGTGCTGCTCGGACGCGGAACGGAAAGCATCCTTCAGCGCATCCTCGCTTTGCACGAAATGGGCGTCCGGCTGGCGCTCGACGATTTCGGAACGGGCTACGCTTCCCTCACACATCTCCGCCAGCTTCCGATCGATGTGCTCAAAATCGACGCTTCGTTCGTATCCTCTCTTCCTTCCGGCGGCGCAAACACGACGATCGTGAAGACTGTCATCGACATGGCGCACGCACTTGGGCTCGCAACGGTAGCCGAGGGCGTCGAGGGACCCGAGATCCACTCCATGCTGAAGCTGATGGGCTGCGACCGCGGCCAAGGTTACTACTACGGCCGCCCGATGCTCGCCGAAAGGGTTCCCGATTGCGTGGCTGCCTTCGCCTCGGCTGCGCCGCATCGTCTCGCGCGGGCCGGCTGATTGCGAGCGTCCACACCCGCGGCCGGATTAAGCCTCCCTTAAGCTGAACTCGTAAGAACTGCCGGTTCGCAGACATTCTTAAGAAAGCTGTGCGACCGAACCTGCCGGATCCGCACGTCCATCCAGGCCCCATCCCTGGAGCGTCCGGGGCATCGGATGCAACCGCATGAGGCAACCCGTGAGCAAACCTATCCACACCGCCCGGCTCTGCGAAACGCTCGCTTTCGGCACAGCCTTCGTGCTTGCGTCCGCCGCGGCCTCTCCCGCCTGGGCCTACCTCGATCCAGGCACCGGCAGCATGCTCCTGCAGCTGATGCTGGGCGGCGTCGCCGGCGCCCTCGTGGCGGGGAAGCTCTACCTCAATCGCGCCAAGGAATTTCTGCGCATGGTGGCCCGCCGCAGGCGCAGCTGAGCGCCGGGAATGGCCGAGGAAGCCGCGCCGGTGGAAGGGACCGCCTCCGGCGGTCGGCTCCTGCAAGTCGCGGCGCCGGCGCTCGTGCTGCTTGCCGCCGTCGTGCCTTTCCTGCGGTTCCACGAATATTCGCTTGTTCTGCCGGAGAGCCTGCTGCTCATGTCGGGCGCGTGCGCGATCGGAGCCGGTGTGGGACTGGCCGCAAGCCTGCGGCCCGCAACAATCGGCGCAGCCCTCATGGCCGTCACGCTCAGCGTCTACATCTTCCTTTATCGTCCCGAGATCACCGACCCGATCGTCAGGCTTGCGGACCGTCTCGCGGGCCTGACAGGCCATGGAGCGGTCGTGCTGGCGGCGTTCGCCGCGGCGTTCTTCCTTGCCGTCGGCCTGCTTTGCTGGCTGCTGCAGCAGCGCATTTACACCATCGTGGCCGCTGTTTTCGGCACCATCGTCCTTAGCTCGCTGCTGCTGCCGGCGGAACGAGGCGGCGAACCGCTGACGGTCGGTGCGCTGCCGGCGGACCTCGGGGATCTGCCGCCCGTCATTCACATCGTGCTTGACGAGCATATCGGCCTTGCAGGCCTGCCGTCCGAGTTCGACGACCGTTCCGCCGCCGCGCGTGCGATCGAGACGACCTACCGCGACTTCGCGCTCTACACCCGCGCCTACAGCCGCTTCGCCGAGACGCAGTACTCGCTCTCGTCGCTGCTGAACGGCGACCTCGGCGAGGAGGCGTCGGCCCTCCTGGAGGAGACGCCGGCCCGCCACGGCCTCAAGCGGAACGCCTGGTTCGAGCGGCTGAAGGCGAAGGGCTACGCGATCAGCGTCTATCAGAGCGCCTGGTTCGATCTCTGCGACGCCGCCGCCGCCGTGGATCGCTGCTACACCTACCAGCTCTACTCGCCGAACCCGATCCAGCGCGCGCCGCTTCCGACGCTGGCGAAGCTGCGCGTGCTGACAGCCAAGCTTCTCGACGATGCCAATGTGCCGCAGCTCAGCCCGCTCGGTAGCAGCGAAGCTCTCGCTCAATTCGAAGCGGATGTTGACCGCGCCCCGCGCGGCGTGGCCTACATCGTGCATCTTCTGATGCCGCATTTCGGCTATATGTTCCGGGGCGACTGCTCGCTCGCCGATCCGAAGGAATGGGGGACGCTTGAGCCGATCGACGTCGAAGTCTTGAGCACTCCCGATGAGCGCGCCGAAAGATACCGGCTTTACCTTCCGCAGCTCCTCTGCACCCAAACCCGCCTTGCCGCCCTTTTCGAGCGCTTGAAGCGGCTCGGCGTCTATGATTCCGCGACGATCATCGTGCATGGCGACCATGGCTCCCGGATCGCCGAGCGCCCGTTCCGCTATCTGCCTGCCGAGATGCTCAGTGATCGCGACCTCCTCGACCATTTCTCCACGCTGCTCGCCGTCAAGGGCCCGAACATCGCTCCCGGCCTCCGCCCGGAGCCGGCGGTCCTGCAGCGGGTCTTTGCCGAGACCTTTCTCGGCGGAAGGAGCAGGCCGGCCGGATCAGGTGCGGTGCTGGTGCGGACGGGCGCCGGAGGCGACTTCGCGCCGCGTCAATTCGTATGGCCGGAGATCGATCGGGTGGCCGCGGCCGGGAGCGCGGGCGGCGGCGAACTGCGCCTGTCGACCGATCGCGCGCATTGAGATCGCGCTCCTCGGAATCCTCAGTTCGCCGTCACCCTCCAGACCCTGAGCGGGCCGGCGTCGAGTGCGACCGGTTGCAGCCAGCCGGCTGTGCCTCCCTTCAGCAAACGCTGTGCGAATGACGGCGACCGCCGCGCGTCGAACGCCCAGACCGGGCAGATGACGAGGTAGTCGGCGCCGTAGCGCTCCGCGATCCGCCGCATGTCCGCCTCCGTTCCATCGAACGCTTCGATCGCTGCGACGATGCCGTCGACGGCGCGATGATAGCCGCCGGTGATGATCGCGTGGTCGGTGCGGAACAGGATCTGCGGGCTGAGATGGAGCTGCGAGAGGATGATTCCCGGCGGCAGGGCAGCAAGCGCGCCGACGTTCCCGGAGCTGAGGCAGGCGGAGGATTCTACTCTCGCCTTGGGTGAATTGTCGGCCCGCGCCGCAAGGCCGCCGGCAACCGTCCATGCCGGCGTGAGGACAAGCACCGCCGCTGGCAAGAGCGCCATGCTCCGCCGCCGGGCGGCTTCCGGTTGGAGCAGCGAACGCACGGCGCCGTCGATCAGCCAGCCGGCCACCAGCGGAATCGCGGTGGAACTCAGATAGACGCCGCGAATCTGGAGCTGCGCAAGGAGAGCGCCGGTCCACAACAACAGCGCCGAGAGCGCCATCAGCCTGCGCAGGCGCGCCTCAGTCCGCGCCGCGGCGACCGTGGCTGCGAGTGCCGCGACGACAAGCGGGCCGACCGCCTGCAGCGCCGGCATCGGATTCTCCACGAGCATGCGGCGGAACGGAAAGGCTTCGGCAATGTCGTTCAGCCAGATCGCGCGGAACGGCTCGGGTACGGCGTAGTACGGGCCTCCGAGGCAGTCGGGATAGCCGAGCGCCAGCACGGCGATCAGCAACCCGCCGCCCGCCGCGGCGGCGACAAGGCGAGGCCGCCAGGCATCGAGCCACGGCGTCGCCGCGGCAAGCCCGCCGCCCAGAAGCCCGGCGCCGCAGGTGAGGAGAAGCCACGGCGCCGACAACGCATCGCACGCCGGCGTGAGCCACAAGGCGGGCGCCGTCTGCGCCGCGAATGCCGCGACCGAAACCAGCGCCAGCGTTATCGAGAAGCGCGACAGAGCGGGCGCTTGCCGGCTTCCGCCGAAGACCCAGGCGAAGACATATGCAACGCCGATCCCGGCGACGAATGGAAGCGCCTCCAGGCCGACGGCCAGCGACAGGGCGGCAAGCGCGCCGCTCACGGCGGCCAGCCGCCTCTCCTCTTCCGCGAGCGCGAAGCAGGCCGTCGCGCCGAGCAGGAGGATGCATTGCACATTGTGATGATCGAGCCGCCCGGCGCTGAAGAGATCGGTGAAGACCACCATCTGGCAGGCGGCGAGCACGGCGAAAGCCATCGCCCCGGCCCCGAGGAGCCGCAGCGCGGCCCAGCGTATGACGCCGACATAGACGACGAAAAGCGCCAGCGGCCACCCGGCCGTGACGACCGCCTCGGCGCGATCCGCCCCGATGAGCGGCTCGAGCATCAAAATCAGCGCCGCGATCGGCGCGTCGACCAGGCGCGACCAGTGAAGAAGCACGCCTTCCGGCGGCAGGTAGCGGTATTGATGCGTATCGAACCAGCCCTGTCCTGCGATCAGGTCGCGGATTCCGAGGAGGCGAAGACCGTCATCCGGATCCGGGAAGACGAGATTGAGCGCCGCGGCGATCTCAGTCCATTGCGCCAGCAGGAAGAAGACGACGCCGAAGATCGCAAGTGCGTTCATCGCCGCCGGCCGTTCGAGCAGGCTTCGCTCTCCTTCCCGCGTCGTCGACGCGGCCGCGATGGTGCCGTGAGACCGATTCATAAAATCGAGATCCTTGTCCCGGAACGCGCGGGAATCTCCCATGACCTGCTTAAGCCGGCGTTAGCGTGGCGTGCCTTGGCGATGCGGCCTGGCC
>DASWJZ010000328.1:0-2713 GCA_036396875.1 Propylenella sp. | reverse complement strand
TTGGTGTTGAGGACGGCGGCTCTCGGCCTGCCGGAAATCTGGCGAATCGCTTCCGACCCGCGCACGGTCGCCGCACTCCGCGTCTCCTTCGGGCTGTCGCTGCTGGCGGCGGCAATCAACGCGTTCTTCGGCCTGATCGTCGCCTGGGTGCTGGTCCGCTACCAGTTCCCGGGCCGCAAACTTCTCGACGCCTTCATCGATCTGCCGTTCGCCTTGCCGACGGCAGTCGCCGGCATCGCGCTGACGGCGATTTACGCGCCGAACGGCTGGATCGGCCAGTTCGCCAAGATGGCCGGCGTCAAGATTGCCTACACGCCCCTCGGTATCCTGATCGCGCTTATATTCATCGGTTTGCCGTTCATCGTGCGGACCGTCCAGCCGGTGCTGGAGGACCTCGATCGCGAGGTTGAGGAGGCCGCCGCCACGCTCGGCGCGGGGCGCGGGAAGACGATTCTTCGCGTGGTGATGCCGGTTTTGCTGCCGCCGCTCATCACCGGTTTCGCGCTCGCCTTCGCGCGTGCCGTCGGTGAGTACGGCTCGGTCATCTTCATCGCCGGCAATATTCCCTACGTCTCGGAAATCGCACCCCTGCTCATCGTGATCCGCTTGAACGAATTCGACTATCCGGGCGCCATGGCGATCGCCACGATCATGCTGGCGATCTCGTTCCTGCTGCTGCTCTTCATCAACCTGTTGCAGGCCTGGACGCGGCGGAGGCTCGGTCATGACTGACGCCGTCATCGTCGCCCCGCCGGTGCCCGCCGGGAACGGCGCCACCACCGAAGGCCGCGCGGTGCGCGTCCTCCTGATCGCCATCGCCGTCGTCTTTCTTTGCGTTTGCCTCCTGCTGCCGCTCGCCAGCGTCTTCGTGGAGGCCTTCCGGGCCGGGCTCGGTCCTTACCTCGGCGCCCTCTCGGACAAGGATGCACTCGCCGCGATCCGCCTCACCCTGATGGTGGCGGCGATCTCGGTCCCCGCCAATCTTGTCTTCGGCGTGGCCGCGGCGTGGGCGATCGCCAAGTTCGAGTTCAAGGGCAAGAGCTTCCTGATCACCCTGATCGACTTGCCGTTTTCCGTGTCGCCGGTGACCTCCGGTCTGATCTACGTGCTCCTGTTCGGAGCGCACGGCTTTTTCGGGCCGTGGCTTCAGTCGCACGACATCCAGGTCATCTTCGCCGTGCCCGGCATCGTGTTGGCGACCGTCTTCGTCACGGTTCCCTTCGTCGCTCGCGAGCTGATCCCGATCATGCAGGAACAGGGGACTCGCGAAGAGGAGGCCGCCGTCTCGCTCGGCGCCGGCGGCTTCACGATCTTCTGGCGGGTGACGCTGCCCAACGTGAAATGGGCGTTGCTCTACGGCGTGCTTCTGTGCAACGCGCGGGCGATGGGCGAGTTTGGCGCCGTCTCGGTCGTCTCCGGCAAGATCCGCGGGCTCACCAACACCATGCCGCTCCAGATCGAGATTCTCTACAACGAGTATATGCAGGGCGCGGCCTTCGCGATGGCGTCGCTCCTCGCCATCCTCGCCCTCTTGACCCTCTCCGTGAAGACGCTTCTCGAGTGGCGCTTCGCCGGCGAGATCGCCGCAAAGCGCCGTCACTAGGAGAAATGCATATGGACGCGCGGGTTGGAAATGATGTGAACTACGCCGCCCGGGGCGAGGGGCTGCCCGCGACTGCGTGCGGTAAGCCGGTGGACGTGTCGATCGAGAACGTCGTGAAGGCATTCGGCGAGACGCCGGCGCTCCATGGCGTTTCCCTCGACATCAAGGCGGGCGAACTGGTCGCGCTTCTCGGCCCGTCCGGCTCAGGCAAGACGACTCTGCTCCGGATTCTGGCCGGCCTCGATTTTCCGACAGCCGGACGCGTCATATTTGGCGGTGAAGACGCTCTATCCCTCACGGTGCAGCAGCGCAACGTCGGCTTCGTCTTCCAGAATTATGCGCTGTTCCGGCACATGCGGGTGTTCGACAACATCGCGTTCGGCCTCGACGTGCGCCCCCGCGGCCGTCGTCCGGTCAAGGCGGATATCGGCGCCCGCGTCATGGAACTTCTGAAACTCGTTCAGCTCGACGGCCTCGACCGGCGCTTCCCCGCGCAGCTCTCCGGCGGCCAGCGCCAGCGCGTCGCGCTCGCCCGCGCGCTCGCCATCGAGCCGCGCATCCTGCTCCTCGACGAACCGTTCGGCGCACTCGACGCCAAGGTACGGCGCGAGCTTCGCCGCTGGCTCCGCGAAATCCACGACCAGACCGGCCATACCACCGTGTTTGTCACCCACGATCAGGAGGAGGCGATCGAGCTCGCCGATCGCATCGTCGTCCTCAACAACGGCTGTATCGAGCAGGTGGGGACGCCCGACGAAATCTACGACGCGCCGGCCTCGCCTTTCGTTGCCGGCTTCATCGGCGAGAGCAATGCCCTTCCGGTGGTCAGCCGGGACGGCAAGCTGTTTCTCGACGATCGCGCCCTCGACCTGCCCTCGCTCTCCGGTCCGGCCGGATCGCGCATCCTCGTCTTTCGCCCACACCACGTCGATGTGCTCGGCGACAAGCCGGGCGGGATTGCCGGACGGGTGATCTCGGAACGCCGCCACGGCGCCGTCAGGCGCGTGGAAGTCGAAATAGACGCCGGCCCACGGCGCGTCGAAGTCGACGTACCGGCCGACGAGACGCGGGCCCGAAAGGGCGACAGCATCAGCGTCTTACCCAACCACT
>DASWJZ010000327.1:0-9619 GCA_036396875.1 Propylenella sp. | reverse complement strand
GTGATCCTGGCGCGCCTCTTCCTGAAGGAGCGGATCGCGCCGCTGCAGCTCCTCGGAATCGCGCTCATCTTCGCCGGCGTGATGACCCTGGCGGGGGCTTGAACTGTGCCTTGTGTAGCTACTAGAGAGTAACTACAATATGGCCCTGCTCTTCACTTGGGATGCCGCCAAGGCCGTCGGCAATTGGAGAAAGCATCGCATCACGTTCGAGACAGCGGCCCGAGTCTTTGCAGATCCGTTCGCCCTGACCGATCAGGACCGGATCGAAGATGGCGAATATCGCTGGCAAACGATCGGATCGATCGAAGGCGTGGTTGTGCTCGTCGCTCATACGGTGAGAGGTCTCGATGACGAAACGCAAACAATCCACATCATCTCGGCGCGGCGCGCCAAGCGGCCGGAAAGGCAGCGCTATGAGGAGGAAAGGGCGCGTCAACTTTGAGTTCGATCCCGCGGCGCCGAAGCCGCTGACGAAGAAGCAGATGGCCGAGCTTGCGACGCTTGCGGCCCTTCCAGAGGATCATATCGATACGTCAGACATTCCACCGACTTCGGAGAACTTTTGGAGGAACGCCGTGCGCAATCCTTTCTATCGTCCGGTCAAGCAGCAGCTCACGGTTCGCCTGGACGCCGATGTCCTGGCATGGCTGCGTTCGGAGGGGCGCGGCTATCAGACGAAGCTCAACGGAATCCTGCGCAAGGCCATGCTGCGCGAACTCGTCAGACGTTAGGCGCGGCGGGCGTGAAGCGCGATGCGCGGCGGATCGACGGTAAATGCGCGGTCGTGGCTGAGCGACGGTATGCGGCTCCGCGCGAGCGCAACCGCCGGCGGGTCGATCTCGGCAAGGACGACGCCCTCCGCCTCGCCGCCATCGGCAAGCACCCTGCCCCACGGATCGACGATCAGCGAATGGCCAAAGCACTCGCCGCCGCCGGACAGGGTGCCGGTCTGGCAGGGCGCGATGACAAAGGCGCCGTTCTCGATCGCCCGGGCGCGCACCAGCACGTGCCAATGCGCCTCGCCGGTCAGGCGGGTGAAGGCCGCCGGCACCGCGAGCATCGTCGCGCCCGCCTGGGCGAGCGCGCGGTAAAGCTGCGGAAAGCGAAGGTCGTAGCAGACGGTGAGGCCGAGTCCGCCCCAGGGGGTCGCCGCCACGACGGCCGCCGCGCCCGGCGCGATCGTCTCCGACTCGCGGTAGTTTTTTCCTTCGCCGAGATTGACATCGAAGAGGTGGATCTTGTCGTAGCGGGCGGTGACGCGCCCCTCCGGGTCGACGACATAGCTGCGGTTGGCGATCCGTCCGTCGGGCCGCACGACGCCGAGCGAGCCGAGCAGGATCGAAAGCCCGAACTCGCGCGAGAGCGCCGCGAAGGCCGCAAGGGCCGGATGCTTCTCTTCCGGAAGGGCCGCCGGGACGATGCGCGATCCCTGCGTGGCGAGACCGCAGAAGAACTCCGGCAGCGCAATAAGATCGGCGCCGGCGGCGGCGGCCTCGCGCGTCAGCCGCAGGCTTTTCTCCAGGCTCGCGTCGACGCCGGGCGCCGCGGTGAGCTGGATGCAGGCAGCCTTGAATTTTCCGCCCATTGAAGCGCCTTTTCGATTGCCTGAAGCGCAAGCGGGAGACTATCAGCGATTCCGCGTGCTGGAAATTCCTCGAAGTGGCCGGACTTGACCGTCCGGGACGGACTCCGCCAAGCTTCGCGTCTGGACAGGAGCAGATGGCCGGCCGGACTTCCGAAGCGCCGATCCTGGAAGTGCGCAACCTGACGCGGCGCTTCGGCGGGCTGAAGGCCGTCGACGATCTGTGCTTCAGCATCGCTGCCGGCACAATTCATGGGCTGATCGGTCCGAACGGCGCCGGCAAGACGACGACGTTCAATCTCATCAGCGGCTTCTTCGCGCCGACCAGCGGACGCATCCTCTACAAGGGTCGCGACGTCACCGGGATGCGGACCAGCGCGCTGGCGCAGGCGGGGTTGATCCGCACGTTCCAGGGAACCACGCTGTTCCATGAACTCTGCGTGCTCGACAACGTGCGGGTCGGCTGCCACCGTAGTGCGCAGGCGGGGTTTCTGCGCCGGGTCCTGGGAAATGACCGCGACCTGGAGAGCGCCGCCGACCGCAAGGCATGGGAGGCGCTCGAGTTCTTCGACCTCGCCGACCTCGCCGGCGAGCCGACCGCCAATCTGCCGCATGGCTACCAGCGTGCGCTCGGCATGGCCGTGGCGCTCGCCGCCGATCCGGCCGTCATGCTTCTCGACGAGCCGTTCACCGGCATGAACGCGCACGAGACACGCCGCATGATGGGGCATGTCCGGCAGCTCCGCGACGAGCGCGGCCTGACCGTCATGCTGGTGGAGCACGACATGCAGGCGGTGATGGGGCTCTGCGACGCGATCACCGTCATGAACTTCGGCAGGGCGCTCGCCGAAGGCACGCCGCAGGAGGTGCGCGCCGACCCGCGCGTGATCGAAGCCTATCTGGGCCGCGCCGAACATGCTGCTTGAGATCAGCGACCTCACTGTCCACTACCACAAGGTCGAGGCGCTGAGGGGCGTGAGCATCGCGGTGCCGTCCGGCGGCATCGTCACCATCATCGGCGCGAACGGGGCCGGAAAGAGCACGGCGCTGCGGACGATTTCCGGCCTCACGCGGCCTTCTTCCGGCGAAGTCCGCTTCGACGGCGAGCGAATCGATGCCCTGCCGCCGGAGAAGATCGTAGCGCGCGGCATCGCGCACGTGCCGGAAGGCCGCCGCGTCTTTCCCGGTCTGACGGTCGAGGAGAACCTCAGGACCGGCGCCTTCCTGCGCCGGGACGCGAGCGGCGTCGAAGCCGACCTCGACGCGGTCTATGCGCATTTTCCCCGCCTGCGTGAGCGGAGGAGGCAATGGGCGCGGACATTGTCGGGCGGGGAGCAGCAGATGCTGGCGATCGGCCGGGCGCTGATGTCGCGACCGAAGCTGCTGCTGCTCGACGAGCCGTCGATGGGCCTCGCCCCCATCATGGTGCAGGAGATCGCCCGCATCGTCGTCGGCATCGTCGCGCGCGGCGTGCCGGTGGTGCTGGTGGAGCAGAATGCGGAGCTGGCGCTGCGGCTGGCGCAATACGCCTATGTGTTCGAGACGGGGAGCGTTGCACTGCACGGATCGGCGGCCGACCTGCACGACAACGAGCACGTCCGCCGGGCGTATCTCGGTGGGTGACTCCTGGACGCTCGAGGAGCTCGCCGGCGCCGGGTGGGCGGAGGCCGACCTCGATTGGGAGACGACAGCCGCCGAGGCCATGGCGCGACTCGCAGCCAGCGAGGCGGAGGCGGCGCAAGAGCGCTTCGCGCGCCTGGTGCGGATCGCGACGGCTGAGTTCGCAACGGACGATCCGCGGCTCGGAACCAGCCTCGCCAACCACGGCGCGGCATTGGTCGCGGCGGGCGAGGCGCATCTCAGCGGACGCACGTTGAGGGATGCGGCAGCGGTTTGGAACGGATGCGACCGCTGGATCGCCCGGATGACCGCGCCGCGCGTCGCACGGTCGTCGCTCTTCCACCTCCGCATGGAGCTGCGGCATAGGCCCGCTTATGAAGCGCGCTGGCGCGTCAAATGGGCCGCGCTCGCGGCGGAGGCGCGAGGCTGCATCGGGCCGGAAGGTCCGATCATCCTCATATCCGCGGCCGAGGCGCAGGAACGGGCGGAGCGGTGGGAGCGCGAACGCCCGGCCCTGCTTAACGACACCCGCAAGCTGATGGCGGCGGTGATTTTGCTGGCTGGCCGGCGAGGTGGGGCCTCGTCGGCTGTTGCCCCCTAGTCGAGGCCGAACTCCGCCATGAGAGCGCGCCCATTGTTCATCAGTCGACGCCTCTGGAGGGGCGGCTTTCGCCCGATGAGGCGATCGATGAAGCGATCGGTGTCCGCGTGGATCTCATGCGTCAAGGCAACGTGCATAATCCTTTCGCGCCGGAATTCGACGGTGTCCCTTCCCTCCGGCCGCAGCGACTGATTCATGCGAAAGAATGGCGCCCGCGTTCCGGCCGAGTGGTGGTAAATGGAACCATCGTAGACTCCAGCAATCAGGGGATGCGGGTTCCAGAGGTTGGTCCGATTTAGGCGGTGCCAGTCCAGTCCCTTCCGTTCGAGCATTTCGCTGATCCTTGCGCCGGCGTCCACAACGCCTTCCGATGTGAAGTTAAGCTCGTGCTCGCGCCAAGTATCCCGCGAGAACACGACGAAGCAGCGATCGGAATGGGTGTCGGTGTTCTCCAGCCGCTGCACCGCCGCAAGCGGCCGTTCATCCGAGAGTGCGTCGACGTAGCGGTCGAGCCAGCCGTAGGCTACGGGAAAAGCATCCGAATCGAGCATGACGATGTGGCGGAAGTTTTCGCATGCCCTCGCAACGATCCAGTTGCGCAAAGGCCAGACGTGACCCTGCGGGCACTCGACGGCCGCGTCCGTCAAATAAGCTACCTCCGGGCAGGACCGCAGGAGATCGGCGTGCTCTTCCGAAAGGCGGTGGCCGTAGGCGAGCACCGAAAAGCCTTTTGGTGTGTAGCGGCGCAGCTGGCTGATCTGGAGGCGGGGCCACGCATAGCGAGAGGCATAGGCGCCGCCATAGCGTCGCGAGTTTCCATGTATGGTCACGATTGCGACGGTGCGGGGGTCGGCCATCAGACGCCTACGTTGTTGTAGCCCGCGATGCCGGTGCGCACGGTCTTCGCGGGATTTCCCGTAACGACCGAATTTGCGGCGACGTCGCGCGTCACCACCGCACCGGCGGCGACAACGGCATTCGATCCGATCGCGCAGCCGGGCAAGATGACCGCGCCCGCGCCGATGAAGGCCCCTTCGCCAACCATCACCGAGCCGGCAAGCACGGCTCCGGGTCCGATCGCGGCGTAAGGCCGGATGCGTCCGTGATGGCCCACACTTGCTCCCCTGTTCACGGTCGCATACGAACCGACTTCTACCGCGCCCGCCAGAATGGCACCGGCGTTCACATATGCGCCTTCGCCTACCGTCGCGGATTCGGCGGCGATCGCAGTCGGGTCGAGGAGAGATGGCCGGCGCATCAGACCGAGCGCATTGAGCTCTGCGACGATGGACAAGCGATAGCCGGGGGTCAACGGAACGATGAAGGTGGAAACGGTCGCGCGTTCTTCCGCCGGCCAAAGCAGCAATTCCGACGGCAATACGATCCTGTCGCTCACCGTCACACAGACCGCTCCTTCACGATTGGCGATACATGCGCGCACCGCCATGCCAAGCCGCCGGCACGTCGCCTTTATGTCCACTACAAAGGGACTTCCCACGCCGAACAGGACGGCCTCCGTCAACGCCGCCTCCGATATTTGCGAAGGGCAGCAACGATCTCATCCAAGTGCGGCTCAGCCACTTCGGGCTGCACCGGCAGACTCAACATGCTTTGCGCCAGGCGATCGGTGACGGGAAGGTTGCAGGCCGCAGCGGCAAAGGCGGGATGATGTTGCAGGCCGACCGGATAGTGAACGCCGGTGCCGATTCCCTCGCTCTCGAGGAACTTCCGCAGACGGTCACGGTCATCCAGGTCGACCTCGATTGCAAACTGATGGTAGACATGCCCTGCGCTGTCCGCCGGAAGCCGATAGCCGAGACCGTCAAGTGCTTCCCGGTACCGGCCGGCAATCGCCTTTCTTCGCTCGTTCTGCACGTCAAGATCCGGAAGCAGCTCGGCGAGGACTGCCGCGTGCAATTCGTCGAGCCGGCTGTTCATCCCGAAGCCGCAGCTAACGCCTGCCTGTCCATCTCTCCACCCATACTGCCGCGCAGTGCGGATTCTCGCGGCAACGCCGGCGTCGTTCGTGACCACCGCTCCACCGTCCCCGGGCGCTCCAAGATTCTTGGTCGGATAGAAGCTGAATGCTGCCGCGTCTCCAAGGCTCCCCAGACGCCTTCCATTGAGCGTGGCGCCATGCGCATGGGCGCAGTCCTCAACGACGACCGCTCCGCTCTGGCGTGTGAGCGCAATTATCTCGTGCATCGGACATGGATAGCCGTGCAGGTGCACGACGACGACGGCCGCCGTTCTTCCCGTAATCGCTGCGCGAAGGGCGGTCAGGTCCATGCAGCGAGTGACAGGGGCGACATCGACGAAGCGGATCGCAGCGGACGCCCGCTGTATCGCAACTCCGGTTGCAGCCGCGGTCAGCCCAACCGTGACGACCTCATCGCCGTCGCCAATACCGAGGCCCTTCAGGGCAAGTGTGATTGCGTCTGTCCCGTTTCCGACGCCAATGCAGAAGCGAACGCCAAGGTATTCGGCGAAAGCTTGCTCGAAGTGCTCCACCTCACTCGCAAGCACGAAGCTCCCTGAGGCAAAGACTCGCCGAACCGCCGCGTCGACCCGTCCTCGATTGACGGAGAAACGAGCGCCCGGTAATGCCTGCGGGATCATGGACAGCAACCTCAGGGCGTCTCGGCTTTGATCTTGCGGCGCCTATACTCGGCCCGATCGGATACGTATTCGGTCAACTCGTAGATCTCCGACGCGAGCACCAGGAGCACCGCGTCCGGGCTGAAGTCATGCTGCCAGCAAAAGGTATTGCGCGGGAGACAAAGGGCGGTTCTGCGCGAATCCAACAGACAGGAATGTTCTTCGATACCGTCGTCGATGCCGATATGTACCGAGCCTGCGACAGCTACGAGCAATTGGTCACAATTGACCGCCGCATGATAACCGCGCGAAACGCCCGGAGGAACGCCGTGAACAACGAAGAAGCGCACGGGCGCAAAGGGAACCTGATTGGCAAACTCGCCGACAACCAGCGTTCCGCGCAGGTCGCGATACTCGGGCAGCGGTATCAGCCTCGCTCCGCCGACTCCGAGGCTAGACGGCGCGCCCGACATGTCGATGGCCCTGGCTCATGGTCATGCCTGGTATCTTGCACAACTATCTGCCAACTGAAATCGGGGGCATGGGCCACTGACCCGGTCCGAATCCGGCCGAACCTCCGTAGTGCCGGCTATCCGGCTTTCCCCGACACTTGCCTCGCCCCGATCGCGCTTCGCGGTCGCGCCCGCCGGTCCACGATGCGGATGACGAGGCTCTCCAGTCCCTTCGGCAGGAAGAGAATGGTGGCGATCAGGATGACGCCGTAGAAGAGCGGCCGCATCTGGTCGATGCCGATCGCGCGGAGCACGATCTCATCGACGATCGTCAGGGTCACGACACCGAGGATCGGGCCGTAGAGCCGCGACGTGCCGCCGACGATCGTCCAGATCACCACATAGATCATCTGGTCGACGTCGAACTGGCCGGGATTGACCGTGCTGAGATAGTGGGCATAGAGCCCGCCGCCGAGGCCGGCGAAGACCGAGGCGATGACGAAGGCCAGCATGCGGTAGCGGAAGGCGTCGATGCCGACCGATTCGGCGAGCTTGTCCTGCCAGTGGATGGCGTGAAAGGTCAGCCCGATCCGCGACCGCTCGACGAGATGGAGGACGACGAGCGACAGCGCGACCACGGCGAGCACGAGGTAATAATAATGGACCGGCGAATAGGGGTCGAAGGCGACGAAGCCGAGATCAACCTCCGGGAAGCCCGGGATGCGCTTGATGCCGGTGGCGCCGCCGAACGGATCCGTGAACCGCTTCCAGATCAGCCGGATGACCTCGCCGGCGGCGAAGGAGCCGATGAGAAAATAGAACCCCTTCATGCGGAACAGCGGGAAGCTCAGCAGGAAGGCGACGAAGCCGGCGGTCGCCGCGCCTGAGAGGACCGAAAGCGGCACCGGCACGCCGAACGACTTCGTGTAGAGCGCGCTCGCATAGCCGCCGACGCCCATCAGCACGACATGGGCGAGCGACCATTCGCCGGTCAGCGTCAGGAGCCTGTAGCTCGCCACGATCAGCACGTTGATGGACAGGAAGACGAGCAGCTCCTGCTGCGAAAAACTCAAGAAGTGCGGCAGCGCGAGCAGGATGGCGGCGAGAACGGCGGCGCCGAGAAGACGGAGCGCGCGCCGCGTTCCGGTCCGGCCTTCAGGCACGTTCCCTCGCTCCGAAGAGGCCGTTCGGCAAGACGATCAAAACGCCGAGCATCAGCAGCAATCCGATGATGTTGGCGATGACGCCGTCGTAGAGCGTGGTCACCACCGTATCGACCAGGGCGTAGAGGATGGCCGCGATGACCGCGCCCTCGAGGCTGCCGATGCCGCCGACAATGATGATGATGAAGGCAGTAACGATGACCGGGTGCCCCATATAGGGCGTCGGCGCCACGAGCGGCGCGGTGAGCGCGCCGGCGATTCCGGCGAGCGCGGCGCCGATGAACATCGCATAGCGGGCCGTCCGGTCGACCGATATGCCCTGCAGCGCCGCCGCCTCGCGGTCCTGCGCCACCGCGCGGAGCGCCCAGCCGAGCCTGGTCTTGCGCAGGAAGAGCCAGAGGAGCGTCAGCACAATCACCGCGGCAGCGATCACGATCAGCCGCTCGTAGGTGAGGACGGCGCCGCCGAGGACGAGGCGCTCCTTCGTCACGGGCAAGACGTTCTGCATGCGAAGGCCGAAGCCGAGCACGGCAAGGCTCTGCAGGATCAGCAGAAAGCCGATCGACGCGATCAGGCCGCCAAGCGGATTCTCCCTCAACGGTCTGAACAGGCCCACCTCCATCAGAAGGCCCAGACACCCGACGAAGACGAGTCCGGCAAGGACGGCGAGCGGAAACGGCACATCGAGCGCGCCATAGAGCGCGACCACGGCATAGGCGCCCATCATGTAGAGCTCGCCATGGGCGAAGTTGATGACGCCCATGACGCCGAATATCAGCACCAGCCCGACCGCGATCAGCGCCATGTAGCTCGCGGCGTAGGCGGCGTTGAAGACGGTCTGGATCAGAAGCGCGGACATTCAGCCCCGGCATTGCAGAATTGTCGTCATCGCCGGACTTGATCCGGCGATTCATTCCGCAAGGTTATCGACCCCACGGCTGCCACGGAATGGATGCCCGGGTCAAAGCCCGGGCATGACGACATTTGTCGGATCCCTATGGTCGCCTGGCAAGCCGCCTGCTCGTCGGCTTACGTCCGCTGATCCCACATCTGGCCGAGCGCGGTCATGTGCTTGATCATCAGCTCGCCGTGCTTGTCCCACCAATCGGGAATCGACCGGAATCCCTCGATCTTCGCTTTTCCGTCGCGGATGACGACCACCGGCCAGTTGCCGACGAGCGCGTTGTCGATGCCGAAAAGCTCCGTCCCCCACCATTTGGCGTCGCCGAAAATGTGCTTGCCGGTGCCGCCCTCTTTCATCGCCGTTAGTACGTCGGCCGGTTCGGCGCTGCCGGCGCGGGTCGCCGCGTCGGCCCAGAGATCCATGATGGAGGCGTATTCCCACGACACCGCCGACCATTCGTTGGCGCCGAAGCGCTCGACGTATTCGGCGTAGAAGTCGTTCGGCCGCTGGAAATTCACCATCGGGTCGTTCAGCGCCGGATCGTCGAAATCCGGGAACTGGAAGATCACGCCCTCCATGAATTCCTTGGAGGTGCGCTCAACGATCCGCTGATAGAAGTCCATCGTGCAGGAAATGATCTGCCCCTTGTAACCCTGCTGGAACGCCTGCTCGCAGAGCGGCTGCACGTAGTCGGCATAG
>DASWJZ010000326.1:0-31883 GCA_036396875.1 Propylenella sp. | reverse complement strand
TGCCCTGCTTCGACCGCATCCTGGCGGCGGAGGCGGCGGCGCGGCGGGAACGGCGCGGGTTCTGGGCGAAGGCGCGGGTGCCGGCGGCGGACCCGGACCAGCTCGGCGGCCATATCGGCCGTTTCGCCATCTTCGAGGGCGTTGTCGTCTCGGTGGGAAATCGTCGCTGGCGCACCTATCTGAACTTCGGCGGATGGTGGAAAGAGGACGTGACCGTCGAGATCGATGCCCGGGACCGCGAGCGCTTTGGCGGCGAGGCGGCGCTCGCCGAGCTGGCCGGCCGTCGCGTCCGCGTCCGCGGCTTCGTCGAGGAGAAGGGCGGCCCGATGGTCGCCGTGCGCTCGCCGATGCAGATCGAGGTGATCGGCAGGGGTGACGGATTGGAGGGCGACGCACCTTGATTTTGACCCAGAAGGCGCGCAATTGCAGCGTAATGCGCCGATTTAGCCTAGCCTTGCTGGCGAGCGCCCTGCTCGCCGGATGCCAGTTCGCCGGAACGGCTCCCGAGCGGGTGGAGCCGGTGGCCGTTATTGCCTCGCGCATGCCGAGCGCCGCGGAGGAGGCGATCGGCGCGCGCGAGAACCCGCGCGTCGTCGCCGAATATGGCGGGGTCTATTCCGACGCGGATGTCGAGGAGGCGATCGCGAGCGTCGTGTCCCGGCTGGTCGGCGCCTCCGACGACCCGTCGCGGCGCTACAAGATCACCATCCTGAACTCGCCGGTCGCGAACGCCTTCGCACTGCCCGGCGGCTATCTTTACGTCACGCGCGGGCTGATCGCGCTCACCAACGATTCGTCCGAGCTGGCGGCCGTGCTTTCGCACGAGATCGCGCATGTCCTGCTCAACCATGCGCTGGAGCGCGCCAGGGTCGTCGAGCAGGCGGATCTGGTCGAGCAGGTCGCCACCGACGTCCTGACCGACCCCGGCGCCAGCCAGTCGGCGCGGACCGGTTCGCGCCTGACCCTCGCGACCTTTTCGCGCAACCAGGAGGTCGAGGCCGACCGGATCGGCATCACGATCGCCGGGCGCGCCGGCTTCGATCCCTTCGCCGCATCGCGCGTCCTTGAGAAGCTCGAGGCTTACGGGGCGTTCCGCTCGGCGGTCGGCCGCCGCGACGACGCGGAGGGCTTTCTCGCCTCGCACCCGGCGGCGCTCGACCGCCGCGAGCAGGCGGTGGTGGTCGCCCGCCAGTTCGGCGCGCCGGGGATCGGGGAGCGGTCGCAGGCCGGCTACCTGAAGGCGCTCGACGGCGTTGTGTTCGGCGACGACCCCTCGGAAGGCTTCGTCCGCGGCCGGGAGTTTTTGCACCCGCGGCTTGCGATCGGCTTCCGCGTCCCCGAGGGCTTCCGGCTGGAGAACACCAAGGAAGCGGTTCTGGCGGCCGCCGGCGAGAACACCGCCATGCGCTTCGACGGGATAGCGGTGGACGCCGATGTCGCCCCGACCGATTATCTGGCCTCGGGCTGGATCAACGGTCTGGTCGAGGGGTCGGTCCGCGGCGCCAGTGCGGGCGACCTGCCGGCCGCGACGGCGCACGCCGCCGCGGGCGAATGGGTGTTCCGCATCGGCGCGGTGCGGGTCGGCGGCAGCATGTACCGGCTTATTTTCGCCGATCGCGGCGACGGCGCGCTGATCGAGCGGGCGCTGCATGAAACGCTGGCGACGTTCAAGCGGCTGAGCCCGACCGAGGTGGCGCGGCTGCGGCCGCTGCGGATCGACCTTGTCGCGGTGCGGCCCGGCGATACTCCCGACAGTCTCGCCGCCCGGATGAGCGGGGTCGAGCGCAAGCTCGAACTGTTCCGGCTCCTGAACGGCATCGGACCGGCGGATGCCCTGACGCCGGGCCAGCTGGTGAAGCTCATCGACGACTGAGCGCCCGACGGGGCTCAGCTATCCCGGGCTTGACGTCGCCTCGGTGGCGAACGGCGCGAACGACGCGGCCACCTTGCGATAGACGTCGCGCTTGAACGGCACGACAAGGCCTGGCACGCGGTCGAGCCGCTCCCACCGCCACTCTCCGAACTCCGGCCTGTGCGCCCCGCCGGCCGGATTCTCGACGTCGATTTCGCTTTCCTCGCCGCGGAAGCGGAAGGCGAACCACTTCTGCGTCTGGCCGCGATACCGCCCCTTCCAGGCAAGCCCGGCGAGCGGCGTCGGGATATCGTAGGAAAACCATTCATCCGTTTCGCCGAGGGGGGACACGGAGCGGATGTTCGTCTCTTCGTAGAGCTCTCTCAGCGCCGCCTGGAGCGGGGTCTCGCCCTCGTCGATGCCGCCCTGCGGCATCTGCCAGGAGTGCCTGAGCTTGACCGCGCCCGACCCGACCCGGCGGCGTCCGATGAAAACGAGCCCTGTCTGGCTGAAGATGGTAAGACCGACGCAGCGCCGGTAGACGCCCTCCGGTTCCCCCGTCACCGCCGCCTCAAAGCTCAAACGCCGCGCTCGCCGGTACCACGAAGACCCCGCGGCTCTGGGCTTCCCGCGCCCACCGCGCGATCGTCTCCACCGAGGCCGGAAATGCGGAGGCCACGCCCACCGCCAGTCCGCGAGCCCGCGCCACCGCCTCGAGCGCGGCGAGTTCCCTCTCGATCTCGCCCTGCGCCCGTGACCGATCGACAATCCGGTCGGCGGTAAGGAACGGCACCCTCAGCGCCTCCGCCACCAGCTTTGCCCGGCTTTGCGGGGACGTCCCGTCGTCGAGGTAATAGAGGCCGCGCTCACCGATCTCGCCGAGGAACGGCACCATCGCCTGCTCCTCGGCCGTGAACCGGCCCCCCATGTGGTTCATGACGCCCGCATAACCGGTCATGCGGCCCAGGATCCAGTGCAGGTCGTCGCGATTGCGCCCGCCGGCAGATGCAAGAAGCGTGTGCTCGCCGGGATTCTGCTCTGGATAGCCGACCGGCTCCATCGGGACCTGCAGGATGATTTCGTGGCCCTCCTCGCGCGCCTTCGAGGCCCAGCGCTGCAGGCTGGCGCCGTAGGGGGCGAAGGCGAGCGTCACCTCCTCCGGCAGCCGGCTGATGGCGTTCTGCGTGCCGGTCTGGCTGAGGCCGAGCCCTCCGACTATGAGGACGACCCGCGCCGCGCCGCTCGGCAGGCTGTCCGTCCGGCGGGCATAGACGTCCCGCGGCCGGCGCCCGTCGGGGGAGACGCGCGGCAGCGGTCCGTAGGCGGATTGCTGGACGAGGCCGGGATCGCCGCCTATCGCCGCTGCGGAGAAAGGAAGCGTCGCGAGCGCCGGCCCGTCATCCGTCGCCTGCGGCATCGGCTCGTCGGGAACGAGCCCGCCGGCTGCCGCCACGCTGCCTGTCGCGGCCGGCGCAGCGTCTTCGATCGCGGCCACGGCCTCCGCCCGTCCGCCGTCCGGATCGTCGACGACCGCCACCCACAGCGCGGCAATCACGGCAAGCAGCAGCGCCGCGGAAATGACCGCCGACGCGGCGAACGACCGCCACGGCAGCGACCACTCACGAACATTACGGTAAAGAGGCCGGTTGAGGTCCTCGTTCTTCGCCATCAGCCCCCGCCGGGCAGGATCGGCGCGGGACGTAGCCGCGCCGGTTGATTCGTCAGTTAGGTATACCTTGCTCGGCGGTGGCGGGGAACCGCGCGTTCACCTGGGCTCCGCGCAGGAGGTCGTAGGCGTAGTTCAGCTGCTTATCGAGCTTCGGATCTTCAGGCACATAGGAAGCGAGAGCGCCCTGCGGGGCTTCCTCCTCCGTCTCCCCGGCCTCGTCGGCCGCCGCGTCCGGCGCCGCCGCCTCGCCGGCCGGGGCGCCGGCCGCATCGCCGTCTTCCCGCTCCCCGTCGCCCAGCAGGTGGCCGCGCAGCTCGGCCTCGCTGACGGCCGCCATGTCGCGCAGTTCTTCGGGCACGTCCGGCAGCACCTCGATGTCCGGCTCGATGCCCTTCGCCTGGATGGAGCGGCCGGACGGCGTGTAGTAGCGCGCCGTGGTCAGGCGGATGGCCCCGTTGCGGCCGATCGGAATGATGGTCTGGACCGACCCCTTGCCAAACGAGCGCGTGCCGAGCAGCGTCGCGCGGCGATGGTCCTGCAGCGCGCCGGCCACGATTTCCGACGCCGAGGCAGAGCCGCCATTCAGCAGCACGATGACCGGCTTGTTGTCCACCAGATCGCCGGCGCGCGCGCTGAAACGCTGCACCTCGTCGCTGTGGCGGCCGCGCGTGGAGACGATCTCGCCGCGGTCGAGGAAGGCGTCGGAGACGAGCACCGCCTGATCGAGCAGGCCGCCCGGGTTGCCGCGCAGATCGAGCACGAAGCCCTTCAGCGTGTCGTCCGGAAGCTTCGCTTCGATATCGTCGATCGCCTTCTCGAGCCCCTCCATCGTCTGCTCGCTGAAAGAAGCGATGCGGATGTAGCCCACGTCACCCTCCACGCGGTGCTTGACCGACTGCACGCGGATGACATCGCGGACGACCTTGATCTTGAGCGGCTCGTCCACGCCCTCGCGGATGATCGTCAACATGATCGAGGAATTGGCGGGACCGCGCATCTTTTCCACCGCCTCCCGCAGCGTCAGTCCCTGCACCTGCTCGCCGTCGAGGTGGGTGATGACGTCGCCCGCAAGGACGCCGGCCTTGAAGGCGGGCGTGTCGTCGATCGGCGAGATCACCTTGATCAGTTCGTTCTCCATCGTGACTTCGATGCCGAGCCCGAAGAATTCGCCGCGGGTCTGGACCTGCATGTCCTGGTAGTCTTTGGAGTTCAGGTAGCTGGAATGCGGGTCGAGCGACGAAAGCATGCCGTTGACGGCCGCTTCGACCAGCTTTGCGTCGTCGGGCTCCTCGACGTAGTCGGCCCGGATCCGCTCGAACACATCGCCGAAGAGATTGAGCTGCCGATAGGTATCGCTGGCCGCCGCGGTCGCCCCGTCGGCGCCCCCGAACTGAGCGACGCCGCCTGCCGCCAAGGCACCAAAGACGGCACCCGCCGCCAGTAGAGCGCACCTACGCATCATCCGTTGACCTCGCTGTCCGTCGGCGCCCACCAGGGCGCGGAATCGATGGCATTGCCGTCCTTGCGGAATTCTACATACAGAACCGGCTGGGCAGAAGTGTGTTCGATGTCGCCGATGCTGGCGAGCCGCGTGGCGCCCATCGCCGCGACCGGCTCGCCGGAAAGCACGAACTGGCCGAGCGCCACGTCGATCCGATCCATACCGGCCATGACAATGTGATAGCCGTCGCCGGCGTTCAGGATCAAGACCTGTCCGTACGAGCGGAACGGGCCGGCATAGACCACCCATCCGTCGGTCGGCGCCAGAACGGGCGCCCCCGGCCGGGCGGCGAGCGACAATCCTTGCGACGTGCCGCCGATGCCGTCGGGGTCGCCGAAACCGGCGAGCCGCTCGCCGGCGACCGGCCGGCCGAGCAGGCCCTTGGCGTCGCCGAAATGCACGGCCGGCGCGATACGGCTGGTATCGGCGAACCGCCGCGCCGCTTCTTCGCGGTCCGCACGGGCCGTCTTCCGCGCCGCCTCCTTCGCTTCCTGCGCCGCCCGGGCGGCAGTGGCCACCTCGCTCTCAAGCGTGCTGATCAGCGACTGGAGGCTCTTCGCGCGGCCAGCCAGTTCCGCCGCCCTGTCCCGTTCAGCGCCAAGCGCCGCCGCGGTCTGCTGGCGCTCTGCCCGCTTGGCCTCCACCAGCAGCCCGATGCGCGCCTGATCCTCGCCCAGCGTGGCGTAGCGGGCCTTTAGCCCGTCGCGCTCCGAAACGATGCGGGCCGTGAGCTCGTGAAGTTCCGCCAGGTCGGCGGCGAGCGCTTCCGCCTCGACCCGGATGTCGGGAAGCACCGCGCCCGCGAGGATGGAGCCGCGAATGGCGGCGAGAGCGTCTTCCGGTCGCGACAGGATGGCGGGCGGCGGCGTGCGGCCCATTCGCTGCAGCGCCATCAGCACCTCGGCCATCACGGCTCGGCGCTCGCCCAGCGACGCGCGGAGCCCGTCTTCGTTGCCGTGCAGTCGATCGATCCGCGCTTCGATCCGCGCGATCTCCTCCTCCGTCGCCCGCATGCGGTGCGCCGTCGCGATCAGTTCGCTGTTGAGGTTGGCCCGGTCCTGTTCCAGACCGTCGATTTCCTGCCGCAGCGCCGACTGGCGGCGCTCCGAAACGACGATCGAGCGGCGAATCGATTCAAGCTCGGCCTCCCGGCCAAGCTTGCGCGCCTCCACGCCCGGCTCGCTACCGGACGCCTCGTCGAGCGGCACGGCCTCCGTCGCGCCGGCCGGACACGGTGCAAGCAGGCCTACGCCTGCGGCGGCGAGGAGCGCGGCGAGAGCGCGTGTTCGAATCGTCATTCGGATCGGGGTGCCATCGCGATTCACCATTATGCCCGATGATACGGGTGGCCGGAAAGGATTGTCATCGCCCGGTAGAGCTGCTCGGCGAGGAGGACGCGCACAAGCTGATGCGGCCACGTCATCCGCCCGAAGGAAATGCGGCGGTCGGCGCGGCCAAGGATGCCCTCCCCCAGCCCGTCCGGGCCGCCGATCGCGAAGGTAACGGCCGGGATCGAGCCGGCCGCGTCGCGGGCGAGGATTGCGGCAAAGGTCTCGCTTCCGATCAGTTCGCCGCCCGCGTGCAGGCAGACGATGCGACCCTTGCTGCGCTCGGCGAGCGCTTCCAGCGCGGCGTCCTCCTGGGCGACCCGCCCCGCCGCGCGGACGGCGCGCGATTCCGCGATTTCATGCACTATGAAGCCCCGGAACCCGAGCGGCTTCCCCGCCTTCGCCGCCCTCTCGAGGTAGCGGACGCACAATTCCCGCTCGGGGCCGGCCTTCAGCCGGCCGACCGCGGCGATCGCGATCTCCATCGCCTGTCAGGCGTGCGAGCGCCGCTCCGAGTAGGGCTCCGCCATCCACATCTTCTCCAGATTATAGAACTCGCGAACTTCCGGCCTGAAGATGTGAACGATCAGATCCCCGGCGTCGATCAGCACCCAGTCGCAATGCGGCAGGCCTTCGACGCGGGGCACGATGCCGTCCGCCTTCAGGTCCGTCACGAGCCGATCCGCGATCGCGCCGACGTGCCGGTGCGAGCGGCCGGAGGTCACGACCATGAAGTCGCCGAGAGCGGATTTGTTGTGGATGTCGATGGTGATGGTGTCCTCCGCCTTCGCGTCTTCGAGGCTGGCGAGGACAAGCTTCAGAGGCTTCCCCTTGGCATTGGCAGCCATGAGGGAGGCCGTGGAAGGCATCTGCGACGATGCGCCTTCCCCCGTACGGGTTACATGAGACAGTGTCGGGTCCCCTTTCCGTCAATCAGCGGCGCAAGACCGCTACCCCCTTAAATTAGGAGGTGGTCGGTTAAAGTTTCAAGACACATCCGCGGCCCCTCAGCGCCGTGGAGGATGCCGGGCTGCGTGGCCCGGTCAGAAAGACCCATGCCGGCGGCGAGCGCTCGGCAAGGGTTCCGGCGTCCTGTTCGTCCACCCGGTAGCGCCGCAGCGCCTGCGCGGCGGGCGCGGAGAGCGCCGCGGAGAGCGATCCGGGACGATTGACGACAGCAATCGGAACCTCGGCGGCGATCCGGCGCCAGTTCTCCCAGCGATGGAACTGGGCGAGATTGTCGCTCCCCATGATCCAGACAAAGCGGATTCCCGGCACCCTCTCTCTGAGAATCCGAATGAGGTCCGCTGTGTAACGCGTTCTGAAAGTTTCCTCCACGCCGGAGATCACGATCCGCGGATGTGCGGCCATTTCGGCCGCCTTGCGCATGCGCCGGTCGAGCGAAGGGACGCCGGCGGCTTCCTTCAGCGGGTTTCCCGGCGTGACAAGCCACCAGATGCGGTCGAGCTTGAGCCGGTTGAGCGCCAGCAGGCTCGCCACGCGGTGACCGGGGTGGGCAGGATTGAACGTGCCGCCGAAAAGGCCGATCCGTTCTCCGCGGCCGTAGGGCGGGAGGCCGCGAAAGAGGCGGCTCGGTGCCGGCGTGGCGGTCAAGGCCGCGTCTGGCCCGAGCCGAGCACCCGATATTTGAAGCTCGTGAGCTGCTCGACGCCGACCGGGCCGCGAGCGTGCATGCGGCCGGTTGCGATGCCGATCTCCGCGCCCATTCCGAACTCGCCGCCGTCGGCGAACTGGGTCGAGGCGTTGTGGAGCACGATGGCCGAATCGACCTCCTGCATGAAGCGTTCGGCCGCGCCGGCGTCGTCCGTCACGATCGCGTCGGTGTGGCGGGAGCCGTAGGTCGAGATGTGGCGGATCGCGTCGTCGAGCCCGTCGACGACGCCGACCGCGATGATTGCGTCGAGATACTCGGCGTACCAGTCGTCCTCGCTCGTCGGTTTGACGCCTGCAACTGCGGCGGCAGTCGTCGCGTCGCCGCGAATCTCGCATCCCGCCTCTCGCAGAGCTTCCACAAGCGGGCGCAAGTGGCTGCCGGTCAGTGCCTTATCCACCAGAAGCGTCTCCGCCGCCCCACAGACTCCGGTGCGCCGCATCTTGGCGTTGACGACGATGCGCCGCGCCATGTCGAGGTCGGCCGGCGCGTGCACATAGACGTGGCAGACGCCCTCCAGATGGGCGAAGACGGGCACGCGCGCCTCCTCCTGGACGCGCGCCACGAGGTTCTTCCCGCCGCGCGGCACGATGACATCGATCGCCCCGCCAAGCCCAGCAAGCATTGCGCCGACCGCGGCCCGGTCGGTGGTCGGCACGATCTGCACTGAATCGGCCGGCAGGCCTGCCGCGGACAGCCCCTCGACCAGGCACGCATGGATCGCCGCCGAGCTCCGGTGCGTGTCGGACCCGCCGCGCAAAATCACGGCGTTGCCTGCCTTCAGACAGAGCCCTCCGGCGTCGGCGGTCACGTTCGGCCGGCTCTCGAAGATGACGCCGATCACCCCGAGCGGCGTGCGAACGCGCTGGATGCGCAGGCCGTTCGGACGTTCCCATTCGGCGATGACCGACCCGACCGGGTCGGCGAGGCCGGCGATCTCCTCGAGCGACTGCGCCATCGCGGCGACGCGCTTTGCGTCAAGCGTCCCCCGGTCCAGCATCGCAGCGGTCGTGCCGCCCGCCCGCATGGCGGCGACGTCCTCGGCATTGGCCGCGAGGATGTTGTCCGCGCGCCGCCTGAGCGCGCCGGCCGCCGCCCTGAGCGCCGTGTTCTTGGCTTCCGTCGAGGCGATGGCGAGCGCCGCCGCGGCGGCCCGCGCCCTTGAGCCGAGGCCGAGCATCAGCACGCCGACCTCTGCCGTCTCGCCTTCTGCCAATTCGTTGCGCCTGGCGTTCATGTGTCTCGCTCGCGCATCGCTCTATCCCGGCGACCGCCCGCTGACAACTCCGCGCCCGCCGGCCAGCCCAGATGGCTCAATCCGCGGCGCCCATGCTGCGCCCGCGCCGGGTCCCTTATCGGTGTCCTGCCACGCTTCCGACGGCGCCATCCCCTCCGGCGCCGCAGAAGCCTATCCAGGCCGGCGTCGTCCCGCATGGCCAACGGCTTGACGAGGTGACCTCTGGTGGCTACCTGCAGGCCATGCGATCGGTTGGCCTGAAGCTTCTGAAAAGTAGGCTCAGCGAGTACGTTCGGCTCGCAGCGGGAGGCGAAACCGTGCTCGTCACCGATCGTGACCGCGTAGTCGCGGAACTGGTTCCGCCGCGCCCTGGACGCAGCCCGCTGCTTGCGGACGCCGTGCTCGCCGACGCAGTGCGCCGCGGCTGGGTCACGCCGGCGGTGATACAGGCTGGAGGTGCCGTCCCGCGCAAGCCGGTCGCAACCTTCCGGGACAGCATGCGAGAGATGAGACGCGACCGGGACGATCGGCGATCTATCTCGATAGTTCTGTCGCATTGGCGCAACTCCTTGCGGAGGATCGCGTGCGCCGGAGGTGCTTTGGCAGGAGAATTTGATCGCAAGCCGCTTACTCGAATACGAAATCTGGAACCGCATCCACGCGAGGCGGCTTGGACCTTCGCATGGCGATGAGGCGCACGCCCTCATCAGCCGCGTTGCCCTGATCGAACTCGCACCGCCGGTGCTGGAGCGGGCGCTCGAGCCATTTCCGAGGCCGGTGCGAACGCTTGATGCTCTGCATCTTGCGAGCATGCTGTTCCTGCGCACCCGGGGGCTGAAGGTTGACCTGGCGACTTACGACGAGCGCCTCGCGGACGCGGCGCAGTCGCTCGAAATTCCGCTCGCGGCAATCTAGAGCCGTCAGACCTCCCGCAGCACCATGTCGTCGCGGTGGATCATCTCGGCGCGGCCGCGATAGCCGAGCACGGCCTCAAGCTCGCCGGAGCGTCGCCCGACGATCTTGCGGGCGTCCTCCACATCGAAGGCGACGAGGCCGCGGCCGACCTCACCATTGTCGCCGTCCAGAATGAGCACCGCATCGCCGCGGGCAAAGGCGCCCGCCACCGCCGTGACGCCGGCCGGGAGAAGGCTCTTGCCGGCTTTCAGCGCCGCGACGGCGCCGGCATCCACAGTCACGGTGCCGCGCGGCTCCAGATGGCCGGCGATCCACGCTTTTCGCGCGCTCGCCGGCGTCGCCTGCGGCTGAAACCAGGTGCAGCGCGCGCCGGCGTCGATCGCCGCCAGAGGATTCCTGCGCCGCCCGCTGGCGATCACCATGGCGGCGCCCGCCGCGGTGGCGATCCGGCCCGCTTCCACCTTGGTCTTCATCCCGCCGCGGGAGAGGTCGGAGCCGGCTGAGCCGGCCATCGCCTCGATCGCGGGGGTGATGGCCGGAACGAGGTCGACGAATGCGGCGTCCGGCTCCAACTTGGGCGGAGCGGTGAAAAGTCCCTCGACATCGGAAAGCAGCACGAGGCAGTCCGCCCCCACCATCGCTGTAACGCGCGCCGCCAGCCTGTCATTGTCGCCGTAGCGGATTTCGGCGGTCGCCACGGTGTCGTTCTCGTTGATGACCGGAATGGCGCCGAGGCCGAGCAGGGTGGCCAGCGTTGCGCGTGCGTTAAGATAGCGACGGCGCTCCTCCGTGTCGCCGAGCGTGAGCAGGATCTGCGCAGCGGCCAGGCCACGCGCCCCGAGGCATTCGGCCCAGGCGCTCGCCAGCGCGATCTGCCCGGCCGCGGCGGCGGCCTGCGCCTCTTCGAGCTTCAGCGCGCCGCGGTTGAGCCGCAGCGCGTGGCGGCCGAGCGCGATCGCGCCCGACGATACGACAAGCAGCTGCCGGTGCTTTCCGGCAAGGCCGGCGATATCGTCGGCCAGCGCCGCGAGCCAGTCTCGGTCGAGCCTCCCGGTCGCGCCGTCCACCAGGAGCGACGAGCCGACCTTGACGACGATGCGCCGATAGCCGGTCAGCCGCCGCGCCGTCACGCCGGCCTCCAGCGCGTGTCCGCCGCGGCCTCGCCCTTGTCCGCGCTTCGCGCGATTTCGAGGCAGCGATCGAGAAGGTCTTCGAGCCCCTGCCCGGTCGCCGCCGACACAAGAAGCGGCTTCGTGCCGGTTGGCTTGCGCAGCGAAGAGGCGGCGGATTTCAGCCGGGCGTCGCTCACGAGGTCGGCGCGTGAGAGGATGACGATCTCAGGCTTTTCCTCAAGGCCATGACCGTAGGCTGCGAGCTCGCGCCGCACCGTGCGATAGGCGCCGGCCGGATTGTCGCCAGCCGCGTCGACCAGATGGAGCAGCGCGCCGCAGCGCTCGACATGGCCGAGAAACCGGTCGCCGATGCCGGCGCCTTCATGCGCGCCCTCGATCAGGCCCGGGATGTCGGCCAGCACGAGCTCGCCGCCCTTGTGGCGGACAACGCCGAGATTGGGATGCAGCGTGGTGAACGGATAGTCGGCGATCTTGGGCCTTGCCGCGCTGACGCGGGCGAGCAGCGTGGATTTGCCCGCGTTCGGAAGGCCGATGATGCCGATGTCGGCAATCAGCTTCAGCCGCAGCCAGATCCACTTCTCGCGGCCTTCCTGACCCGGATTGGCGCGGCGCGGCGCCTGGTTTGTCGACGACTTGAAGTGGGCGTTGCCGAACCCGCCGTTGCCGCCCTCGGCGAGGAGAACGCGATCGCCGGATTTCGTCAGGTCGGCGATCAGCGTCTCGTTGTCGGCTTCAAGGATCTGCGTCCCGGCCGGCACTCTGAGCACTACGTCGGCGCCCTTCGCGCCGGCTCGGTTGCGGCCCATTCCATGGCCGCCGGTCTTTGCCTTGAAATGCTGCCGGTAGCGATAGTCGATCAGCGTATTGAGCCCGTCGACCGCCTCGGCCCAGACGTCGCCCCCGCGACCACCGTCGCCGCCGTCGGGGCCGCCGAACTCGATGAACTTCTCGCGCCGAAAAGATACGGCTCCGGCGCCGCCGTCGCCGGACCTGATGTACACCTTTGCCTGGTCGAGGAACTTCATCGGCGATCCGCCCGCTCGTTCCAGCGCGCCCGCGTGATCCGGAAATCCTCGACCGTGACGGTCTCCCCGCGCGAACGGCAGGCGAGGCCGTAGGCGCCCGCCCGTTCGAAGCCGAGCTTTTCGAGCACCCGACGCGATGCGGGATTGTCCGCGAAGACGCCGGCGCCGATCCGATTGCCTCCGAAGCTGCGGAATGCGTAGCCGGCGAGCGCTTCGATCGCCTCGGTCGCGTAGCCCTGCCCCCAATGCCGGCGGCCGATCCAGTAGCCGAGCCGCGGCATCACCCGCGGCGGATTGCCCGTGCCGGGCCCCTTCACGCTGCATACCCCGACCGGCCCGGTCCGGGCCGTGATGACGAAATCCGCCCGCGCCGGGGATTGCTGCCGCAGACCGGCGTACGACACGACGTCGCCGACGGTCAGCGGCCAGGGCACTTCGGCGAGCATGCGCACGACCTCCCAATCGTCGAGAAGCGCGAAGAGCGGCTCCGCATGTGCCGGCTTCAGCGGAACGAGCATGAGCCGCGCGGTCCTGAGGCCGTCATCCGTGGAGGGCGCAGAGAGCATTGCAGCCTAACCTCAAACGAAAAGGGGAAGCGGTTGCCCGCTTCCCCTCTCGATGTCACGGCGCAGGGTCGGCGGGACGCCGCCCGCAAGCGGCGGGCTAGCTCCGCGGCTCCGCCGGCTCGACGGAGACGTAGCTGCGGCCACCGTCCTTTGTCTTGAAGGAGACGCGGCCGTCGACAAGGGCGAAAATCGTATGGTCGCGCCCGACGCCGACATTCGTGCCGGCGCGCCATTTCGTCCCGCGCTGACGGACGATGATGTTGCCGGGAACCACCGCCTCGCCGCCGAACTTCTTGACCCCGAGCCGCCGGCCGGCCGTGTCGCGCCCGTTGCGCGACGAGCCGCCCGCTTTCTTGTGAGCCATCGTCCCTTACTCCTTCGTCCCTTCGGCCAGCGCCTTCGCTTGGCCGATCCAGTCGTCGCGCTCGACGCGTCCCTTGATGCTGAGCGCTTCGTCGACGCGCTGCATGTCGTCCGGCGAGAAGCCTGCGATCTGCGCATAGCGCGTGACGCCGAGCGCGTTCAGCTTCTTCTCCAGCGCCGGGCCGATCCCGGTGATCTTCTTCAGATCGTCCGGCGTCTCGCCGGGCATCTCGAAGAGCTTCGTCGCCTCCTCCGCCTCGGCCGGGCGTTTCGCCTCCGGCTTCGGCGCTGCGGCCTTCTTCGCCGACGGCTTCCTGTCGTCGGTCAGAATTTCCGCGATGCGCACCAGCGTGAAATCCTGCCGGTGCCCCCTCTTCCGCCGCGAATTCTGGCGCCGCCGCTTCTTGAAGACGATGATCTTCGGCCCGCGCTTGTGCTCGACGATCTCGGCGACGACGGAGGCGCCTCCGATCAGCGGCGCGCCAAGCTGCGGTTCGTCCCCGCCGATAACCAGCACATCCGAAAAGACGATTTGCGCGCCGGCTTCCCCGGCGAGCCTCTCGACCTCGAGCGTGTCGTTGGCGGCGACGCGGTACTGCTTGCCGCCGGTTCTGATGACTGCGAACATTCTGTCCTCGCGTTCGGACGCGCCTCGCCGCGGCATCGCCTCCGGCGGGCGGTCTTCTTCCAGTCGCCTCAGTCGGCCCGGCAGAGCCGGCCCCACAAAACGATTGCGGCGCGGACCGGAGCGGTTCGCGCCAATCGGCTGGATAAAGTGTATGGAGGGTCGGAAGTCAAGGGACTGCGCGCGTCGGTAGTGTCTCAGTTTGAAATTTCAGCCCAGCCACCGCAGCAATTCGTGCGTGCCATCCGGCGACTCCCCCGGCGAAGACGAGGATGTTGAAAGCCGTGCTCAAGGTTATGCCACTCGCTTCTTATAAGTCGCCGGCCGGCCCGGCTTCGGCAACGTCGCGTCGATCATCTCCGCAACGTCTTTCATCGTCCAGAGCCGATCGGTGAGACTGGCTTCCATGGCCGGCGTGACCCGCGTCGTCTTGTGGATGCGCGTCCAGTTATAGAACACGGTGTAGAGCGCCACCATGTGCATGTGGTTCTCGACCTTTTTTGAGAACGCATTGGTCAGCCTTGTGAAGCGTCGCATGTGCATCCGCATGGAAAGGTTCCGCCGCTCGGCATAGGACGTGCTCACATGGTTCCAATCGGGATCGCCTTCGATGATCTCTTTGCGAGCGCCGATGCATTCTGCGGGGCTGTAGCGGCCCTTAGCACTCTCAAGGAGCGGTGCCATACAGCTTTACAAGCTGCGCATAGTCCACGTCCGCGCCGAACGCGCCTTCCACGGCCTCAAGATAGGCGCGGTGGCCGTCGCTGGTTAGCTGGACCCGGTTCGCCAGCCGCGCCCGAAGATCGTCCATGAAGGCAAGCGCGTATTCGCCATCGCGACCGCCGACCAGCCAAGAAAGGATCAGCTTCGTGTCGGCCTCGATGGCGGTCCACGTCCATGTGTCGCCAGCAATATCCGGGGCTTTCTTCGCGTTCGGAACGTTCTTGGCCTTCGCGTAGGTGAGGCTCCAAATCTCATCCACCTGGACCCGCCGGGCCTTCACGTCCCGGACCTTCTCATCGTGGAAGGTTGCGCACGCCTTGCCGGCGTCCACGAGCAGTTTCGAGACGGTGTTGATGCTCACGTCGGAAATGCGGGAGATCGCCTGCATGGACATGCCTTCGCAGAGAAGGCTGAGGATTTGGACGCGCTTGGCGAGGGGCAATTTGTTCATGCCCTAATATATGAACTTTCGTGCTTAGCGTTACGCACGTTATTTCACTATGCGCAGCTGCGGCCGCCCTCCATCTGGCTCTCCGAGCACATCGGCCCGGTACATTTGTTGGAACTCAGACGCCTGGAGATGGAGTAACTTGGCCATATCGTCGAAGCTATATCCAAGCTTTTTTGTATGAAAAGAAACCATCTGCCTGAGTAATCTCGGGTATTCTTTCGGCGGCTCATTCGGTTCCCGTTTACGATAGCCAAGCCGGCTCATCTCGATCCAGAACATCTTACTCTGATACGGAGTTATAAGGTTGAGCCGTTGTGCTCTATCAGCGAGCGCAGCCATGGATACTTTCCAATACCCCTTTAGATTTGCAAGTTGTCGGAGATCAAACCTGCGTAATTGCGGTCGAATCTGATCAGCCGGGAGCAGGAATGCTCCAGCAAAAGCGTCGGCTTCGTCCTCCATCTCCTCATCGCTTTTGAGGGTGACGGTATGTAGCACCATGTGGCCCAATTCATGCGCCAAGGTATGGCGGACCCGATCGGCTGGCGCATCCACGTTCACAAAGAACATGACCGGCATACCGTCTATCCGCTGACTCAGAGCATCCAACAAGTCCGTCCCGAAGTCGCAGGGGATGACCACGCCGCCGTTGCTTTCGAGCAGATCAACCATGTTAGGGATCGGGCCGCTCGGCAACATCCATGTTTCTCTGACTAGGCGAGCTGCATCCTCAGTCGTGAGCGCAGCCTTGCCTCGCCCGCGATATTCATCGCGATCTATCTCAGGGATGAAGGCATTCGTCCGCCTCGCAAAGGAGACGAGTAATTTCGTGAGGTGCATCCGCCGAATATTCATTTCTGCCACGATCCGCGCGAGCGCCTTGGCAGATAGCTTCTTGCGGCGGCGGTAATGGAACGGTGGCAACCCGTAGGGCCGCCCTGGCTCATAGAAAAACGCTGGAGGAAAGCCGAGTTCGGTCGCAAGGTTGTGCTCGACAAATTCATCCGGCGGCTCATTGAAGCCGGTTTCGTACTTGGAAAGAGTTCCTTGTCCGAGGTTTAGGCGGGTAGCCAACTCGGCCTGGGTCAACCCGCGAGCTTCGCGGGCCAAGGTTAGCATGTGATGGTTGAAGGCTCCCATGGAACGCACGCTCTCAGTTCACAAGCTTCCTTGTCGAGTTACATCCTTCCAGATGCGCTCACCTGCCTTGCGCTCTTCCGGCGGAATGACGGCGGCGCACCATAATGTCTTCTTCTGGCCGATAGGCCTGGCGATCTGAGTGCGGACAAAAGTCGAGCCCGTCTTGTCGAGAAGGTAGCCTGCTGTGATCCGGACTGGCGGCATGGGAAGCCCCGGCAAGTCGTAGCCGCGGTCGAAATCCCTCGCCTGCTTTGTCGGGTAGTTTCGAGTGGTGCCGTCCTCGTCCATCTTCTTCAGACGAACTACCGCGTTGACGTCATCAAACAGCCAAAGGCGCTGCCCTCGAATGTCGAATGTGCGAACGCCGCTGCGGTCAATGAAGCGGCGGTCTGCCTCAGCGCCCATATGGCAATAAGTGCATGCCGCCTGCGCCCGACTATCGAGTTCGACAAGATCGGCAGGGGTGTAGCCGCGATAACGTTCGTGGGCCTGTCGCGTGATTTCGTCGAACTCCTCCAGGAGAACGCCGAATGCGTCGAGGGTATCGGACATGGAACGATCTGGCATGGATTTCTGGCTCCATAGGGAGCAGATCGCATCCCATACTCTCCGCCAGAAATCAAGAAAAATATTCCTGAAATTATTCCCGCGCGAGAGTCAGAGTTTGGTTTTCCAACGTTTTTCGGCGGCCTTCCGAGCAATCTCCGCCCGCCGCGCCGGAGACATCTTCTCAGCTCGCGCCTTACCGCCCTTGCTCCCAAGCTCGGCGGCGGCGGATTGCTTCTCCACCGTCGTCTCTCCGATTTCGCCCGTCGCGATCTTCATGACGCGGACGGCATTGCCGATCACGTCGGCGGGGCGCTTCTCGCCTTTAGGGCCTCGGGGCATCAGGCACGCCTCTTGAGCTTGTAGACTATCCTTCCGGAGGCGTCGTCGATTAGGCAAACCTCAGCCGGATTCTTGGCCTCGGCATGCTCGACTACGGCCTGCCGAGCATCGGATTCGGGACCATCAACATGAACTGCCTCAACGCAGTTGCCTTGCTCATCATGCAATTCAATCCGAAACGGCATTGAGCCACTCATGCTTTCCGCTAAGCATATAGGAGCCGAGGGCGGATCGCGATACCCGCGTCAAGGGTCGCGGATTTCAAACTGAGACACTACCCGCGCGTTGAACGGCGGCCGGGAAGGCCGCGGCGGCAGGTCTTCTCGACCCTGGAGCGCTACGGACGCGCGCCAGACTCTTACGGCTGATTTTTCCGTGACGATAGGGCGCAGCCCGCGTGGCTATGTGCCCCATCCAATATGGAGGCCGGGGGCGCGATAAGGCGGCGCATGAGAAAGCGCCTGGTCCTGCCTGCAATTGTCGCCGTCGCGCTGACCCTCGTTGCGGCATTCACCATCGCCCGCGGAGAGCCTGTCACGACGGGCGACCTCGCCATCACGGAGGCTTGGGCGCGCGCCACGCCGCCGGGGACCACCGTCGGCGCCGCCTACGTGACCATCGAGAATCGCGGCGGCGCCGATGACGCGCTGGTTGCAGCCAAAAGCCCCCTCGCCGGAACGATCGAAATCCACGCGACGGTCACGGAAGGCGCGGTCGCCGGCATGCGGCGCGTCGAAAAATTTGTCGTACCGGCGGGCGCAAGTATGGCGATGGCGCCGGGCGGCGCCCATCTCATGCTCATGCAGCTCTCGGCACCTCTGAGGGAAGGCGCGCTCCTGCCGCTGACGCTCGTCTTCGAGCGGGCGGGCGAGGTCACGCTCGATGTGGATATCGCCCCGCTCGGCGCGATGTCGCCTGCCGCCGGCGGCAACTGACCGCGCCCGGGATAGCGGCGCATGCGCGGTATCCGCCTCGCTCTATGGATCGCGGTCGCGGCGGCTCTCTTTCTGCTCGGCGTCATCGCCGTCGCAACCTTCCCCCCGCGCGACGGGGGACTGGTCACGGCGGGGACCGACCTGCGCCCCGGCGCGCCGCTCGGCGGTCCGTTCGCGCTGGTCGACCATCGCGGCGCGCCCGTCACCGAAGCGATCTTTCGCGGCAAGCCGTCGGTGACCCTGTTCGGCTTCACCCACTGTCCCGACGTCTGCCCGACCGGGCTGATGGAGATGAGCCGCTGGTCGGAGGCGCTCGGCGATGACGCCGGCAAGCTCAGCTTCATCTTCGTCACCGTCGATCCGGAGCGTGACACTCCGGCCGCGCTGAAGGATTACGTCACGGCGTTTTCCGACCGGATCGTCGGCATCAGCGGCGAGCCGGACGCCGTGCACGCCATGGTCAAGGACTACAAGATCTACAGCCGCAAGGTGCCGCTGGAGAACGGCGACTACACCATGGATCATACCGCCTCGATGATCCTGCAGGACGCGGAGGGCGATTTCGTCGGCACCATCGCGCGCGGCGAATCCTCCGATACGGCGGTGGAAAAGCTCCGCCGCCTCGTGGCAGGATAGGTCATGCGCGCCCCGCCGCTCGACCGGATCACCAAATCGGCGCTCCTCGGCGCCGGGCTCCTGTTCATGCTTGCTGGAGCGGGCTGGGCCTATTGGGGCACGGATCTGTTCGTCAGTGCGATCATGGCGGGCCTCGCCTACTGCTTCTGAGCCGAGCGGGCCTGCGATGAGCGGAGCCGACCGTCTGCGCCTCGACGAGGCGATGGTCGCGCGCGGTCTTGCGCCAAGTCGCAGCCGCGCCCGCGACATGATTCTTCGCGGCGCCGTATCGGTCGGCGACCGCGCCGAGATGAAGCCGGCGCGCAGGATCGACCCCGAGCAGCCGATCGCCGTCAGCGATCCCGCTTCCCGTTACGTATCTCGCGCCGCGCTGAAGCTCATCGCCGGGCTCGACGCCTTCCGCTTCGATCCGGCCGGCCTCGTCGCGCTGGACCTCGGCGCCTCGACCGGCGGCTTCACGCAGGTGCTCCTTGAGCGCGGCGCTGCGCACGTCGTCGCGGTCGACGTGGGACACGGCGAGCTTGACCGGGCGCTTGCCGACGATCCGCGCGTGACCCTGCTCGAGAAGCTGAATGCGCGAGACCTTCGGGCGGAGCATCTCGGCGGCCGCCGGATAGAGGCGGTTGTTGCGGATGTGAGCTTCATCTCGCTCCGACTCGCCCTGCCGCCGGCGCTCTCGCTGGCGGCGTCCGGCGCGTGGGGGGTATTCCTCGTCAAGCCGCAGTTCGAGGTCGGCCGCGCCGCGCTCGGCAAGGACGGCGTCGTGCGCGATGCGGCGGCGGCGCGACGCGCGGCCGAGGATATCGCAGCCTGGCTTCGGAACGAACATGGCTGGTCGGTGACGGGCATCCTCCCCTCGCCCATCGTCGGCGGCGCCGGCAACCGCGAATTTTAGCTTGGCGCGCGCAAGGGCTGAGCCTGCCACGCCGCCCGCCGCGGCCGAACGCCTCTGGACATCGCGCCCCGCCGCGCCAAGCTATCCGGCATGACGCCGCTTGAACGCTGGACCGCCCGCGCCGCCTTCGCCCTCGGCCAGAGCGGGCGCGTGGCCTGGTATGCCGGCCATGGCGCGGTCATGCGCCGAATGGTCAACCGGCTTGAGGCCGAGTCCGATGTGCCGCGACGCGTCATCCCACGGCCCTCGCGCCCGGTTCCGGGCATGCGCCGATTGCTCGCCGACGTCGCCGCGCTGCTTGCCTGCGACCTCGCCAATGCGGAGGCCGGGTTTTATCCGCTGCCGCAGGACGGCGACGGCGCGCTGCCGGAGCTGATTGCGCGGAGCCGCGCCTTCTTCCTCGATGTGCCTGAAGTCGTGCGACGCCGGCGGGCCAATGTCGCCGACGAGGTCGCGGCGGCGCCGGAGACGCCGCGGCCCGATTATTACCTGCAGAACTTCCACTTCCAGTCGGGCGGCTGGATGACGGAGGATTCCGCGCGCCTCTACGACATGCAGGTGGAGGTCCTTTTCTTCGGCGCCGGCAATGCGATGCGCCGGCAGGCGCTGGTGCCGATGGCCGAGGCGCTGAAGGGGCGCGACCAGCGAAACGTGATTTATGCCGACATCGCCAGCGGCCCCGGCACCTTTCTCGGTCAGGTCCGGCGCGCCTTCCCGCGGCTTCCCGCCGTGGCGATCGACCTGTCGGAACCCTATCTCCGCGAGGGGAGACGCCGTCTCGGCCGGCTGCCGAAGCTTCAGCATGTCGTGGCGAAGGCCGAGGCGCTGCCGCTCGCCGACGCGAGCCTCGACATGGCCACGTCGATCTTCCTCTTCCACGAGCTGCCGCCGGATGTCCGCCGCTTCGTCGCCGATGAGATCGCGCGCGTCGTGAAGCCGGGCGGGCTGTTCGTGCTGGTCGACTCGCTGCAGACCGGCGACGAGCCCGACTATGACGGGCTCTTGGAACTGTTCCCGTCGCTATTCCACGAACCGTATTTCACCGGCTATCTCGCCGACGACATGGAGGCTCTCTTCGAGGAGGCCGGGTTTGCGGTCGAAAGCGGCGCCAACGCCTTCCTTGCAAAGGTGCTTGCGCTCAGGCGCCGCTGAGCGCCGTCATTTCGTCCCGTACATCCGGTCGCCGGCGTCGCCGAGACCGGGCACGATATAGCCGTGCTCGTTCAGGTGGCTGTCGATGGCGGCGGTGAAAACCGGCACGTCGGGGTGCGCCGAGCGGAAGCGGCGGATGCCTTCCGGCGCGGCGAGCAGACAGACGAAGCGGATGTCGCGCGCGCCCCGCCCCTTCAGCCTGGCGACCGCGGCGACCGAGGAATTGGCGGTGGCGAGCATCGGGTCGACGCAGATGACGGTGCGCTCCGACAGGTCCTCCGGCGCCTTGAAGTAATATTCGACCGGCTGCAGTGTTTCCGGGTCGCGGTAGATGCCGATATGGGCGACGCGGGCGGAGGGCACCAGATCGAGCATCCCTTCCAGCAGCCCGTTACCCGCCCGCAGGATGGATGCGAAGACCAGCTTCTTCCCCGCAATCTTCTTCGCCTCCATCGGGGCGAGCGGCGTTTCGATCGTCACGCTTTCGAGCGGCAGGTCGCGCGTCGCCTCGTAGCAGATGAGCGCCGCCGTCTCCCTGAGAAGCTGCCGGAAGCCGCGGGTCGACGTCTCCTTGTCGCGCATGATGGTGAGCTTGTGCTGCACCAGCGGGTGGTCGATGACGGTGACGCCCTCGAATGTCTCGGCCATGCCGCGCCTCTTCGGGTTTTGCGGCGTTCATACACGCCGCGGCCGGGATGGCAAATGCAGGCTCCGGGAGGATTTCAGAGCGGCGATACTCTTGATGGTTTTCCGGCCGTTTGGGCGTCGTCCCGGTTCGCGCGAGGAAAGGTTCGCCGTTATTCAAACGGCATTGCATCCCGCTCATTCCATATCGTAAGTTGGAGTTGTCACGACTCAAGTCACAAGAATAATGCCTGAGATATGATAACTGCGGCTCAGCTGCGAGCGGCGCGCGCGCTCCTCAGGCTCGATCAGCGCAAGATCGCCGAACTGGCGGGACTGTCGGCGCCGACGATCCAGCGCATGGAGGCCAGCGACGGGGTCATCCGCGGCAACGTGGATTCCCTGATGAAGCTGATCGCGGCGCTTGATGCGGCAGGCATCGCGCTGATCGGGGAAGGCGCGGTCAGCGAGACCGGCGGGCGCGGAGTTCGCCTGAAGGAATGAGCGTCCCCCTCCTGTCTGTCGCGGCGCTGCTGATCTTCAGCCTCACGGCGATCGGGTTCAGCCGATCGCGTCAAGCTTCGACCGCGCTCTATCTGGCGACGGGCGCCGCTTCGCTTTGCCTGTTCGCCTACGCGCTCGCGCACCTTCTCTCCGCCGCCCCTCCGGCGATGCAGAGGCTGCCGCTCGGTCTGCCGTGGATAGGGGCGCACTTCCGCCTCGACGCGCTCTCCGCTTTCTTTCTCGCCGTCGTCAATCTCGGCGTCGGCGCCGCCAGCCTCTACGGGCTCGGATACGGCCGGCACGAAGCCTCGCCCGGGCGGGTGTTGCCGTTCTTTCCGGCCTTCGTTGCCGGAATGAACCTCGTGGTGCTAGCCGACGATGCCTTCACCTTCCTCCTCTCCTGGGAATTTATGTCGCTCACCTCCTGGGCGCTCGTGCTGGCGCACCACCGCGAGCGCGGCAATGCCGCGGCGGGCTACGTCTATCTGATCATGGCGGGCTTCGGCACGTTCTGCCTGCTGCTCGCGTTCGGGCTTCTCGCCGGGCCGCAGGGCAACTACGCCTTCTCCGCCATGCGGGCGGACGGCGCGACGCCCCAAATCGCCGCCTTCGTGCTCGCGCTCGTGCTGGCCGGCGCCGGATCGAAGGCCGGCATCGTCCCGCTGCATGCCTGGCTGCCGCTCGCGCATCCGGCGGCGCCGAGCCACGTCTCGGCCCTGATGAGCGGCGTCATGACCAAAGTCGCCGTCTACGGCTTCGTGCGCATCATTTTCGACCTGACCGGCACGGCGAGCTGGTGGGCCGGCCTCGTGGTGCTCATCATCGGCGGTGTGACGGCCGCGCTCGGCGTCCTTTACGCGCTCATGCAGCACGACCTGAAGCGGCTGCTCGCCTACCACACGGTCGAAAACATCGGCATTATCTTTATCGGCCTGGGGCTGGCGCTCGCTTTCCAGGCAAACGCAATGCCGGCCGCCGCGGCGCTGGCGCTGACGGCCGCGCTCTTCCACGTGCTCAATCATTCGCTTTTCAAGAGCCTGCTTTTTTTCGGCGCGGGCGCCGTCCTGACGGCGACCGGAGAGCGCGACATGGAGCGCCTCGGCGGTCTCATCCGCCGCATGCCGCTGACAAGCGTCACTTTCTTGACCGGCTGTGTGGCGATCTCGGCGCTGCCGCCGCTCAACGGCTTCGTTTCGGAATGGCTGACGTTCCAGGCGATCCTGATCAGCCCGGCGCTGCCGCAATGGGCGATGAAGCTGATGATTCCGGCGGTCGGTGCGCTGCTCGCGCTTTCGGCGACGCTTGCGGCAGCTTGCTTTGTGAAGGCCTTCGGCATCACCTTTCTCGGGCGGCCGCGGAGCAACGCCGCCGAGTCGGCGACGGAGGTCGACCGTTTCTCGCTTGCCGCGATGTTCGGCCTTGCCGGGCTCTGCGTTCTTGCAGGCGTTTTCCCCGGCTTCGTGATCGACGGCCTTGGGGCCGCCGTCCAAAGCCTCGTGGGCGAGCGGATGCCCACCCAGGCGACGGTGCCATGGCTCTCGATCGTGCCGATCGCCGAGAGCCGCAGCTCCTATAACGGGCTGCTTGTTTTCTTCTTCATCGCCGCCTCGGCGTCGGTCGCCGCATTGGCGGTCCACCGGTTTGCCTCACACAGGCTCCGCCGCTCCGACCCTTGGGATTGCGGCTTTCCGGACCCGAGCCCCGCCACCCAATACACCGCCGGCAGTTTCGCCCAGCCGATCCGTCGCGTGTTCGGGACCATGGTCTTCCGCGCGCGCGAGCATGTGGAGATGCCGCCGCCCGGCTCGATGCTGCCCGCGCGTTTCGAGGCGACCCTGCGCGACCTTGTCTGGGACGGCCTCTACGCGCCGATCGCCGGCGGCATCGATTTCGCAGCAGGCCGCCTCAATCGATTCCAGTTCCTGACTGTCCGGCGCTATCTCACGCTGGTCTTCATCTCGCTCGTCACGCTTCTCCTGGTGCTGGCGCTGTGGCCCTGATCTTCGACCTTGCGATTCAGGGCGCGCAGATGGCGCTGGTGCTGCTGCTGGCGCCGCTGCTGACCGGGCTCGTCCGCAAGGTGAAGGCGCGGCTTCTGCGCCGCCAGGGCCCCTCCGTCCTGCAGCCCTATCGCGATCTCGGTCGGCTGCTGCGAAAGGAGGTCGTTCTCGCGCACAATGCCTCCTGGCTCTTCCGCGTGAGCCCCTACCTGATCTTCGCGGCAACCTGGGTCGCCGCGGCCCTCATTCCGACATTCGCGACCGACCTTCACTTCAGCTGGTCGGCCGACCTGATCGCGATCACCGCCCTTATCGGCAGCGCCCGCTTTTTCCTGGCGCTCGCCGGGATGGACGTGGGGACCAGCTTCGGCGGCATCGGGGCGAGCCGTGAGGTGATGATTGCCTCGCTTGCCGAGCCGGCGATGATCATGATCACCTTCACGATCGCGCTGATCGCCGGATCGACGCAGCTTTCCAACATCGCCGCCTTCATGCTGTCGCCGGAAGCGGGTCTCAGCGTCTCGCTCGGGCTTGCGCTGGTGGCGCTCATCATCGTTTCGATCGCCGAGAATGCGCGCGTGCCCGTGGACAACCCGGCAACGCATCTCGAGCTCACCATGGTGCACGAGGCGATGGTGCTCGAATATTCCGGCCGCCATCTGGCGATGATTGAACTCGCCGCCGCGCTGAAGCTGCTCCTCTACGTCTCGCTCATCGGCTGCATCTTCGTCCCCTGGGGGCTTGCCGGCGTCGGCGCCGGCCCCCTTATTCTGGCGGTCGGCGTCCTGGCCTATCTCGGCAAGCTCGTCGCCGGCGCGCTGCTGCTCGGCGTCTTCGAGACGGCGATCGCCAAGATGCGCGTGTTCCGTGTCCCGGAGTTCCTGGGCGGCGCGTTCATGCTCGGGCTCCTCGCCACCCTCCTTCTCTTCGTCGTGCGGAGCCAATGATGGACGGATTCGCCCTCGACGTCGCGCATCTGCTCGCCGGCCTGCTCGTCCTGGTCAGCCTGATGATGCTCTATCAGCGACGCCTGTATGCGCTCCTTAACGTCTTCGCCCTGCACGCCCTCGTGCTTGCACTGTCGGTCGCCTGGCAGGCGTTCATCCAGACGGCGCCGCACCTTTACATCACCGCGGCGATAGCCCTCGTCTTCAAGGCGATCGTGATCCCCGTCGCGCTGCACCGGATGATCGTCCGCCTCAACATCCACCGCGAGATCGAGACGGTTGTCGGGGTCGGGCCGACCATGCTTGTCGGCATGGGGCTGGTGGCGCTGTCGACCGTCGTTATGCTGGAAGTGACCGCCGAGGCCGATCCGCTGGTGCGCGAGGATCTCGCCTTTGCGCTGTCGGTGATCCTCCTCGGCCTCCTGATGATGGTGACCCGCCGCAACGCCGTCAGCCAGGTGATCGGCTTCATGTCGCTCGAGAACGGTCTCGTGCTCGCGGCGACCGGCGCCAAGGGCATGCCGTTTGTCGTCGAGATCAGCGTCGCCTTCTCGATCCTGATCGCCTTCATCGTCATCGGCATCTTCCTCTTCCGCATCCGCGAGCGTTTCGACACGGTCGACATCGAGGCGCTCGACCGCTTCCGGGGAGAGCTCCGGTGAGCGGCCTCCCCTTCAGCCCGGTCGCCGCGATCCTCTTGATCCCGATGGCGGCGGCAGCGATCCTGGCGCTGCTGCCCGACTTCCGGCTGGCGGCCCGAGTGAACACCGCCGCCGCCTTGGCGACCCTGCTGAGCGCCCTGTCGCTGCTGGTCGCCCGACCGCAATCGGGCAGCTACTTCCTCGTCGACGACCTCAATATCGTCTTCGTCGTGCTCTCGACCTTCGTCGGCTTCACCACCTCGATCTTCAGCGCCAGCTACATCGCCCACGAGATCGAGATCGGCCGGCTGACGCCGACCTACCTCCGCTTCTACCACGCGATGTACCAGACGCTGATGTTCGCGATGAACCTGGCGCTGGTCGCCAACAACATCGGGCTGATGTGGGTGGCGATCGAGATCGCGACGCTCACCACCGTGCTGATGGTCGGCATCTACCGCACGCACGAGGCGCTGGAGGCGGCGTGGAAATACTTCATCCTCGGCAGCGTCGGCATCGCGCTTGCGCTCTTCGGGACGATCCTCGTCTACATGGCCGCGCGGCCGGTCGTCGGCGAGGGCGTCGACGCCATGGTATGGACGGTGCTGGTGGAGCGGGCCGTCGCCTTCGACCCGGCGCTTCTCAACCTTGCCTTCGTCTTCCTGCTTCTCGGCTACGGCACCAAGGTCGGCCTCGCGCCGCTGCATGCCTGGCTGCCGGACGCCCATGCCGAGGGTCCGACGCCGATCTCGGCGGTGCTGTCAGGGCTCCTTCTCAACGTCGCGCTCTACGCCGTGCTCCGCTTCAAGATCCTGCTCGCCGTCAATCCCGAGGCATTGGCGCCGGGACCGCTCATGATCATCCTGGGGCTCATGTCGCTGATCTTCGCTGCGCTGATGCTCTACCGGCGGCGCGACATCAAGCGCTTGTTCGCCTACTCGTCGATCGAGCACATGGGGATCATCGTGTTCGCCTTCGGCATGGGCGGACCGCTTGCGAATTTCGCCGGCCTCCTGCACATGACAATGCACTCGCTGACGAAATCCGCGATCTTCTTCTCCGTCGGCCATATCGCGCAGGTGAAGGGCACGCAGCGGATCGCCGACATGGGCGGGCTTACCGAGACGCATCCCTGGCTCGGCTGGGGGCTCGTCATCGGCGTGGCGGCGATCGCCGGCATGCCGCCGCTCGGCATCTTCATGAGCGAGTTCCTGATCGTGACGTCGACCTTCGCCCGCGAGCCGCTGCTCGCGATCCCGCTTGTCGGGGGGCTGCTCATCGCACTCGGCGCGCTGTTCCTGCGGTTGAACACAATCGCCTTCGGCGAGCCGCGCGGGCCGATCGCGCCGGCGAAAGCCTCCTATGTGCCGATGTTCGTGCATCTGGGGCTGGTGCTCGGCGCCGGTATCTTCCTTCCGGCGCCGCTGGTCGCCTGGTTCCAGCACGTCGCCAATCTGCTCGGATGAGCCCGGAGAGCAGGATGGCAGCCCTTCGCAATCTGATCGCCCACGGCGCGGCGGCGCAGTTCCACCGGCCGTGGCCGCGCGTTGAGGTCGGCGCGCAGACGTGGTCTGCCGCGGCGGCGCTCCTGTCGGATGGGACGTTGACCCTCGTCGGCCTGTGGGGCGACGACGCCATGGTCCACATGGCGCTCTTCGATGAGAAGGCCGCCGACTTTGCGATCGTCAGCCACGCGGCATCGAACGGCCGCTACCCCTCGATCGGCGCGGTTCACCCACCCGCTATCCGGCTGGAGCGGGCGATCCGGGACCTCTACGGCCTTGAAGCGGAGGGCGCCCCCGATCCGCGCCCCTGGCTCGACCACGGTCGCTGGGGCGTCGCTCATCCGCTCGGTGCTGCGGCTCCCGCAAATTCTGACGGCGCAGCGTACGAGTTCCTCCCCGTTGAAGGCGAAAGCCTGCACCAGATCCCGGTCGGGCCGGTGCATGCGGGGATCATCGAGCCGGCGCATTTCCGCTTCACCGCGAACGGCGAGGCTGTCGTGCGGCTGGAGGAGCGGCTCGGCTATGTGCATAAGGGCATCGAAGCGCTCATGCGCGGCGCCGGCCTCGACCAGGCGCGGCGGCTTGCCGGACGCACCTCCGGCGACAGCACAGTGGCATGCGCGCTCGCTTTTTCACGCGCCGTCGAGGCGGCGCTCGGCGTCGAAGCGCCGCCGCGCGCGCACTTCCTTCGCGCGCTGATGGCGGAGCTCGAGCGCCTCGCCAACCATTTCGGCGACATCGGCGCGATCTGCAACGACGCGACGTTCCCGCTGATGCACGCCCAGTGCGGCATCCTGCGCGAGCGGGTGCTGCGGGCCGCCGATGCCTGCTTCGGGCATCGCCTGATGATGGACCGGGTTCTTCCGGGAGGCGTCGCGGTCGATCTTTTGCGGGACAGTGCCGGCCTCTTGCGCACGCTGCTCGGCGAGATCCGCCGGGTGTTTCCGAAGCTGGTTGAACTCTACGACAACACGGCCTCCCTGCAGGACCGCACGGTCGCGACCGGGACGCTCGCGCCGGCGCTCGCGCATCAATTCGGCGCCGGCGGCTATGTGGGCCGTGCCTCGGGGCGGACCTTCGACGCGCGGATCACCCCCGGCTATCCGCCGTACGAGGCGCTGAGATTCGACGTGGCGGTGCATCCGGACGGCGACGTGAACGGGCGCGTCTGGGTGCGCATCCGCGAGATCGAGCAGAGCCTGTCGCTCGTCGAGCAGATCCTCGATCGGCTGCCGGACGGGCCCGCCGCCGTCGCGATCGAGCCGGGATCGAGCGGGAATTGGCGGGAAGGCGCGGCCCTGGTCGAGGGCTTCCGCGGCGACATCCTGGTCTGGCTGCGCCTCGACGCGGAGGGACGGATCGCGCGCTGCCACCTCCGCGATCCGTCCTGGTTCCAGTGGCCGCTGCTTGAAGCGGCGATCGAGGGCAACATCGTCGCCGACTTCCCGCTCTGCAACAAATCCTTCAACTGCTCGTATTCCGGGCACGACCTCTGAGGCGTTCATGCGCAGGACACTTCTGGAAAGCATCGTCCGCGGCCCGCTGACGGAGCCGCCGCCGAAGCCCGACGATGCGGCGGCCGCGGAGCTGGCGAAGACGCTCGACCGGACCGCCCGCCGCCGGCTCGGCCGCAGCCTTTCGATCCGCGAGGTCGACGCGGGCTCGTGCAACGGTTGCGAGCTTGAGATCCATGCCTTGAACAACGCATTCTACGACCTGGAGCGGTTCGGCCTCCGCTTTGTCGCCTCGCCCCGGCACGCTGATGTTTTGCTCGTCACCGGCCCGGTGACGAAGAACATGCGGGAGGCGCTCATCCGCACCTACGCCGCCACGCCCGATCCGAAATGGGTGGTCGCCGTCGGGAATTGCGCGATGGACGGGGGCATCTTCGCCGGTTCCTACGCCGTGGTCGGCGGCGTTTCGGCGGTGCTGCCGGTCGACCTTCACATCCGCGGCTGCCCGCCGTCGCCGACCGCGATTCTGAGCGGGCTGATCGCGTTGCTGGAACATGCGAACGGCAAGGTCGGCGCCGCGTGAAGGCGATGCTCCGGCGTCGCTGCCGCGCGTCTTGACCCGCGCCCCTCAGCTCCGCTCGATCGCGATCGCGGTCGCTTCGCCGCCGCCGATGCAGAGCGCGGCGATTCCCCGCTTCAGATCGTAGGCTTCGAGCGCTGCAAGCAGCGTCACCACGATGCGCGCGCCCGACGCGCCGATCGGATGGCCGAGCGCGCAGGCGCCGCCGTGCACGTTCAGGCGCTCATGCGGGATGCCCAGCTCGCGCATCGTCGCCATCGCGACCACCGCGAAGGCCTCGTTGACCTCGAACAGATCGACGTCGCCGATCCGCCAGCCGAGCTTCCCGATGAGCCGTTCGACCGCGCCGACCGGCGCCGTGGTGAACCAGGCCGGCTCCTGCGCGAAGACGGCGTGCCCCCGTATCGCGGCGCGGGCTTCGACCTGCCGGCGGTCGGCTTGCGACCGGCGCATGACGACGAGGGCGGCCGCACCGTCCGAGATCGACGAGGAATTGGCCGCCGTGACGGTTCCGCCCTCGCGAAAGGCGGGCTTCAAATGCGGCACCTTTTCGGGCCGCGCTCTGCGCGGCTGCTCGTCGGTTTTGACCTCGCCCGCCGGCGTTGTCACCGGAACGGTCTCCACGGCGAAGCGGCCGCTCTCGATCGCCTTCTTCGCCCGCTCGAGCGACGCAAGCGCATAAGCGTCCTGCTCGGTTCGGGTGAACTGATAGCGGTCCGCGGTGTCCTCCGCGTAGGTGCCCATGGAGCGGCCTCTGTCGTAGGCGTCTTCGAGGCCGTCCAGAAACATGTGGTCGAGCACGCGGCCGTGCCCGAGGCGATAGCCGCTCCGCGCCTTCTCCAAGAGGTACGGCGCGTTCGACATGCTCTCCATGCCGCCGGCCACCGCGATTGTTGCGCTGCCGGCCGCGATCGCGTCATGCGCGAGCATGACCGCCTTCATGCCGGATCCGCATACCTTGTTGACCGTCGTGCAGGGAACGCTTGCCGGCAGGCCGGCGCCGAGCGCCGCCTGCCGCGCCGGCGCCTGTCCAAGGCCCGCCGGCAGCACGCAGCCCATCAGAACCTCGTCCACCTGATCCGCCGCGATGCCGGTGCGCGCGACCGCCGCCCTGATCGCCGTCGCGCCGAGCGCGGTGGCGGATATGGCCTTGAGTTCGCCCTGAAAGCCGCCGATTGGCGTCCGGGCCGAGCCGGCGATGACGATCGGGTCGTCTCTCATGCGACCGCTCCTTTCAGCGTGCGGCCCCGGTCGTCCGGCCGGTGCCGATCACCGCTTGCTGCGCGAACGGCAGCGGTGCAGACCGAATATGGCATTCCAGCGCGTGCGGATCGAACGCACTATCGGCTAGAAGTCAATTTCCGCGGGAACGAGCGATGACAGATTTGCCGAACGCCGTGACGATCCAGGAGGTGGGGCCGCGCGACGGCCTGCAAAGCGAAGCGCGCGTGCTTACAACCGACCAGAAGGTCGCGCTGATCAACGCGCTTGTCGCCGCCGGCCTCCGCGAGATCGAGGTCGGATCGTTCGTCAACCCGAAGGCCGTGCCGCAGATGGCCGGCACCGCGGAGGTGGTCGCGCGGCTGCCCGACGTTCCCGGCGTGAACTACCGGGCCCTGTGGCTCAACCCGAAGGGTCTCGAACAGGCCATCGCCACCGGCCGCGTCGCCATGGACGGCAAGCTGACCCTGACCGCGAGCGACACCTTCAGCAAGCGCAACACCAATCGCTCGATCGAGGAGACGATTGGCCAGATGCCGGTCTGGATCGGCCTCTACCGCGCCGCCGGCGTGACGCCGCATGCGCTCGGGCTGATGGCCGCCTTCGGATGCAACTTTGAGGGCGAGGTGCCGCCGGAGAAGGTTCTCGGCCTGATCGCCAGGGTCAAATCGGTGATGAACGACAACGGCTCCGACCTCGCCCATGTGCGCCTCGCCGACACGATGGGCTGGGCCAACCCCGCCCAGGTCACGCGGCTTGTCGACATGGTGTGGAGCCGCTGGCCGGAGATGGGGATACGGCTGCACCTCCATGACACGCGCGGCCTTGCGGTCGCCAATGCCTTCGCCGCCATGCAGCGTGGCGTGCGCGAGTTCGACGCCGCCGTGGGCGGTCTCGGCGGATGCCCCTTCGCGGCGCTGAAGGGTGCGGCGGGGAATGTCGCGACCGAGGACCTCGCCTTCATGTGCGAGGAGATGGGCATCGAGACCGGAGTGAACCTCGAGAGGCTGGTCGAAGCGGCCTCGCTCGCCGAGGAACTGGTCGGGCGCCCCCTTGTCGGCAAAGTCATGAAGGCCGGCGCCCTTGCGCGGTACCGCAAACATTGAGCGCGCCCCGCGAGGCGTGCCTCCCCCGGTGACCGCCCGGCGCCGCAAGCTCCGGCTCGCCGTCGTATGAGCGGGTCTGAAGTCTTCCGGTAACCATAAAGGAGCCCGGCCTTGGACCGTCGGGCGGATGATGCGCTGACAGTGAATGGAGCGGCCGTTGCCGCTCCTGCTTGTCGGGGGCTCCGCTTGCAGCGCAAATCGGAATCGCAAGATTTCGCATGGCGGGGTAAGATTTACCGGGAACGGAGGACGGACAATCCGTAGCGGTCAGAAGGGAGGATGGGCGGTGACTTGCCGCGGCAGGTCCGCCGGTCTTGCAGCCGGTGCGCTTTTTCTTGCCCACGCCGCGGCCATTGCCGCTCCCGTCGTCATCAATTCCAATACATCGGACCCGGTGCCGAAGGCCGCCTTCGCCGCCATCGTCGAGCAGTTCCGCAAGGAGAACCCGGACCTCGAGGTGACGGTCAACTACTACGATCACGAAAGCTACAAGACGGCGATCCGCAACTGGCTTGTGGCGTCGCCTCCGGACGTCGTCCTCTGGTTCTCCGGGAACAGGATGCGGCAGTTCGTGGAGCCGGGACTGCTCGCCGAA
>DASWJZ010000325.1:0-2718 GCA_036396875.1 Propylenella sp. | reverse complement strand
GCCGGCCTCGCGAAACTCGACATCACGCAGCGGGCGCTATCCATCCTGGAGAAAGGCGGGCTGACGCCGGGGCTGTTCTCCGACATCAAGCCCAATCCGGTGGAATCGAACCTTGATGCGGGCGTATCCGCCTTCCGCTCCGGCGGCCATGACGGCGTCGTTGCCTTCGGCGGCGGCAGCGGCCTCGACATCGGCAAGCTCGTCGCATTCATGGCGGGCCAGACGCGGCCGGTCTGGGATTTCGAGGATGTCGGGGACTGGTGGACGCGCGCCGACGCCGAAGGAATCGCGCCGATCGTCGCGGTGCCGACGACGGCCGGAACCGGCTCGGAGGTCGGCCGCGCCGGCGTCGTGACCGATGAGAAGACCCACACCAAGAAGGTCATCTTCCACCCGAGGATGCTGCCCAAGGTGGTGATCTGCGATCCGGCCCTGACCGTCGGCATGCCGCCCGCAATCACCGCCGGCACCGGGATGGACGCGCTCGCGCATTGTCTGGAGGCCTATTGCGCCGATTTCTATCATCCGATGGCGGACGGCATCGCGCTCGAAGGCCTGCGGCTGGTGTTCGGGAATCTCGCCAGGGCGGTGGCGAACGGCGGGGATCTGGAAGCGCGGGCGCATATGATGAGCGCCGCGGCAATGGGCGCCACCGCGTTCCAGAAGGGGCTCGGGGCCATCCACTCGCTCTCGCATCCGGTGGGCGCCCTCTACGACACGCATCACGGCACGACGAACGGCGTCTTCATGCCCTATGTGCTTGTCTTCAACCGGCCGGCGATCGAGCCGAAGATCGACCGCATTGCCGCCTATCTCGGCATCGGCGGTGGATTCGACGGGTTTCTCCAGGCGGTGCTCGACCTGCGGCGGGCGATCGGCATCCCGCATGCGCTGAAGGATTTGAAGATTGATGCGAGCCGGCGCGACGAGATCGCCGACATGGCGATCATGGATCCGACGGCCGGTGGCAACCCGGTGCCGCTGACGCGGGAGGGCGCCCTGCGGATTTTCGATATGGCCTTGGCCGGGTCGCTCTAGCTTCGTCGCCGCCGCCAGATCGAGGGCTTCGCCCGGGGCGGCGACGCCAGCCTGATCGGCGTCTGAAACCGGACGCCGGCAAACAGTCCGCTTTGCCACATCACGACGACGGGTTGGGTTTCCGAATTGAACTGCAGCATGAACCGCCGCGGCAGGAAGATCGGATTGCGGAAGTTCAATCTGGCGCCGGTCGCGCTGATGTCGCGAATGGTGCATTCGACCCGCGCATGTCCACCGAGCACGGCGAACGACCTTTGTCTTGCGGCGCTGCGCTGTGCGTTTCGGGTCTCGGGCATCGGCGTTCCGGTCTTCGACCCCGGATGCTAGCGGGCAGCGGTGTTTCAAGCGTTAATGACGGCCGGCAAATGCAACAAGCGCCCCCGCCCCGCGTCAGCGACAGGCGGCGCAAGGCCGCACCCATGCGCTTGTGCGCGCTGGCGCTCAGGCGAGCTCGCAGGTGTCGCGGAAGCCGATCTCGGGATAGCGCTTGGCGATGTTGTCGAGCTCCCAGGCGTTGCGCGCCAGGAAGACGAGACGGCCGTCGCGGTCCTCGGCAAGGCTGCCGCGGTTCGCCGCCTTGAAGGCATCGAGAGCCGCGCTGCTCGGGGCGACGGCCCAGCGGGCGGTCTGATAGGGGATCGGCTCCAGCTCGATCGAGGCGCCGTACTCGCCGGCGACCCGCGACTTCAGCACGTCGAGCTGCAGGACGCCGACCACGCCGACGAGCCAGTGCCCGCCGGTCACCGGCTTGAACACCTGCACGAGGCCTTCCTCGGAGAGATCCTGCAGCGCCTGCCGCACCTGTTTGACCTTGCCCGCCTCGCCGTGCAGCACGCGGCGTAGCACTTCCGGCGCGAAGGCCGGCAGCCCGGTGAAGCGAACCCCGCCGTTTTCGGCGAGCGTGTCGCCGACCCGCAGGGTGCCGTGGTTCGGGATGCCGATCACGTCGCCGGCAGTCGCATTGTCGGCGATCTCGCGTTCCTGCCCGAAAAAGAGGACGGGGCTGTGGACGGTGATCGCCTTGCCGGTGCGTACGTGGTTGAGCTTCATGCCGCGGCGGAGGCGGCCGGAGCAGAGCCGGAGAAAGGCGATCCGGTCGCGATGGTTCGGGTCCATGTTGGCCTGCACCTTGAAGACGAAGCCCGATACGCCATCCTCGCCGGGCTCGACCGCGCCGTCGGCGCTCGGCTGCGGCCGCGGCGGCGGCGCAAAATCGGCGATCACGCCCAGCACCTCGTCGATGGCGTAGCCGCGGAGCGCGCTGCCGAAAAGGACGGGCGTCAAATGCCCGCCGCGGAACGTCGCCGCATCGAATTCCGGGTAGCCGTCGCGCGCCAGCGCCACCTGGTCGCGAAACTCGGCAAGCACCGCCTCGCTCGCATGCCCGGCGAGCCGCGGGTCGTCCGGTCCGCGCACGGAAAGCCGGCGGTCGAACGGTCCGCCGCGTCCCTGCGATGAGCCGAGCAGCGTATTGGACCGAAGATCGAAGGCGCCAAAAAAATCCGTGCCCATGCCGACCGGCCACACGAGCGGCGCCGCGTCGAGCGCCAGGCTGGACTCGATCTCGTCGAGCAGCTCGAAAAGATGGCGTCCCTCGCGGTCGATCTTGTTGATGAAGGTGACGATCGGGATGTCGCGCAGCCGGCAGACTTCGAAGAGCTTTCGCGTCTGGGCCTCGAT
>DASWJZ010000324.1:0-13031 GCA_036396875.1 Propylenella sp. | reverse complement strand
AGGCCCGACGTGAACGCACCGCAACCGAACACTTTTCGCTCCGGCCCGGACGACCGCGGCCATTTCGGCCTCTACGGCGGCCGCTTCGTCGCCGAGACGCTGATGCCGCTCATCCTCGACCTCGATCAGGCGTACGAGACGGCGAAAGGCGACCAAGCGTTCCACGCCGAGCTGACGCAGCTCGGAAAGCACTATACCGGGCGGCCGAGCCCGCTCTACTTCGCCGCGCGGCTGACCGAGCATCTCGGCGGGGCGAAGGTCTACTTCAAGCGCGACGAGCTGAACCACACCGGCTCGCACAAGATCAATAACTGCCTCGGCCAGATCCTGCTCGCCCGCCGCATGAAGAAGACGCGGATCATCGCGGAGACGGGCGCCGGTCAGCACGGCGTTGCCGCCGCCACCGTTTCCGCCCGTTTCGGCCTGCCCTGCGTGGTCTACATGGGCGCGACCGACATCGAGCGCCAAAAGCCGAACGTCGTCCGCATGCGGCTCCTCGGCGCCGAGGTCCGCCCGGTCACCTCCGGGGCGGGCACGCTGAAGGACGCGATGAACGAGGCGCTGCGCGACTGGGTCGCCAACGTCGACACCACCTACTACCTGATCGGCACCGCCGCCGGCCCGCACCCCTATCCGACCATGGTGCGCGACTTCCAGTCGGTCATCGGCAACGAAGTGCGCGAGCAGATTGTCGAAGCCGAGGGCCGGCTGCCCGATGCGCTGGTCGCCGCGATCGGCGGCGGATCGAACGCGATCGGCCTCTTCCATCCCTTCCTCGACGATCGCGACGTGGCGATCTACGGCGTCGAGGCGGGCGGCCACGGCCTCGACGTGGCAAACGGCCACGCCGCCTCGATGACCGGCGGCAGGCCGGGCGTCCTGCACGGCAACCGCACCTATCTGCTGCAGGATGCCGACGGACAGATCCTGGAAGGCCACTCCATCTCCGCCGGGCTCGACTATCCGGGCGTCGGGCCCGAGCATTCCTGGCTGAAGGACACCGGCCGCGTCACCTACGTTCCGGCCACCGACCGGGAGGCGCTCGACGCCTTCCAGCTCTGCACCAGGCTGGAGGGCATCATTCCGGCGCTGGAGCCGGCGCATGCGCTCGCCCATGTGATGAAGCTCGCGCCCACCATGGCGCAAGAGAAGATCATCGTCATGAACATGTGCGGTCGCGGCGACAAGGACGTGTTCACAGTGGGGAAGATATTGGGGTTCGAGCTATAGGGCGAGGGGCCGCAGGTGAATATCAGAGACTTCGCGCCTGGGGATCATGCGCTTGCCATACTATGCATAGTAGACACTTGTTACGAGCTCTTGGATTTGCGTCCGACACGCGGCCTTTTCCAGCCGGACTGGAGTGTGATAACGACCCCGTATGACCGCATTGACCGTCGTTTCGCAGCGCAGTCGCAGCCGCCATATCGCGCTCTGCGTGGATAGTTGAGAGGCGCCGTGGAGGAGTTCGAGATTTTTCAGTCGCTGCGCAATTCCACGCACTATGTCGCGGTGCTCACCTCCGATTCCAGCGAGAATGCGCAGGGTGTGCGCGACAGCCAGAATCTGGTGCCGCTGACGAGGATCCCGGCTGACGGCCACCTGCATCTCGGCTTTGACCCTCAGCTCGCGACTGCGGCGATCGCCGATCACGGGTTCTATGCCTTCGCCGTCACCGTCGAGCCGCGCGACGGTATCGACTAGGTCGACGGCAGTGCCCGCGCCGCCCGCGTCAGCGGGCGAACACCGGCAGGGCGGCGCCGCGCCGCCAGATCAGATGGTCGATCGACACGGCGCCGGGCCCGCGCGCCACGATGACCAGCAGCGCGGTGGCCCACAGGATGTGCTCCGGCCAGCCGCCCGGGTAGACGAAAACCTGGATCACCAGCGTCATCGCGAGGAGGCCGAGGGCCGAGAGCCGCGTGGCGAGACCGGCGATCAGCAGTACGGGGAGGGAGAGCTCGGCCGCGGTCGCGAGGTAGGCGGCAAGATCCGGGGGCAGAAGCGGCACCTTGTACTCCTCGCGGAAGAGGAAGAAGGTCTCCTCGCGGATATGGAATCCGTCGATCTTCGTCTGGCCGGAGCGCCAGAACACCGTCGCCGCCGCGAGGCGGGCGATGATCGACAGCAGGCTCTGAGGGATGCGCTCGGCCAGCGCGCGGCCTGTATCTGCGAAGGCGATGGGCGACATGGCAGGCTCCTCATGACAATGGCATCCGCCGCAAGCTTTGGCGTGAGGTCAGATCATCACGTGCGCCGTTTTCTTTGAAATACTTGTGTTCCATTGAAGCGATAGCGGAGTGCTATGGTGTTTCCGCTGGCCATCGTCGCCGCCCTTGGGGATGATGTGCCGCTTCCGGAGACGCTTTTTGCGCATCGGCATCCGCCTCGCTCTTTCACTCTTCGTGATCGGCTCCATTGCCGTGAGCGCGGCCGCCGTGCACACGCTCTGGTCGCGCACGGCGGAATCGAACAGCCGTCTCCTGGTCGAGACGATCAACATGCAGATCGTCGGCGCCGTGCAGAAGGAGATCGAGGAGATCGCGGCCGATGCGCGCGCTGCGCATGGCGCGCTGCGCACGCTGTTTTACCAGAATGTCCTCGACAGCCGCGAAGCCGACAAGCGCGAGTTCGTCTTCCTGTCCCAGCTGCAGGCGCAGACCTCGTTTTCCCGCATTGTCTTCGGCTGGCCGAATGGCGATTTCTTTTCGGCGCGCAAGCTCGGCGACGATACGATCGAGATGACCGAGATCGCCGTCATGGACGGCAAGCGCCAGCAGCGGACGGACCGCTACCAGGTCGTCATCGGCGACATCCAGTTCGAGGAGCGCGCGTTCGAGCCGTCCGGTTTCATGGCGACCGACCAGCCCTGGTACGAGATCGGCTTCGCAGAGGACCTGCCGCACTGGACCTACATCACCGAGCATCCGGACGGCGCGTATCCGGCGCTCGCCTTCACCGGGCCGGTCGAGGTGTATGTCACCAAGGTAGGCGTGCTCGCGATCATGATCCAGCACGAGCGCCTGTCGCGGTTCCTTGCGGGCTTGGCGGTCGGCCGCACCGGCTCGGCCTTCATCCTGAGCGAGCGGGAAGGCGTGATCGCCGCGCCGGATGCGGGCGCCGACGAGGCGCGGCCGGCCGATCTCCGCCGCGAGCCGCTCCTCGCCGTCGCCGAGGGAGCGCTCGCCTCGGCCGTCGCCGCGCATGGCCCGGGCCTGCGCTCGCCGTCCTCCATGCGGCACGTCATCGGCGACGCCGCCCACGCCGTGACCCTGACCCCGCTCGCCTTCTCGGATTGGGTGCTGGCGACGGTCATCCCCGAGGCGGAGTTCCTCGGTCCGATTGAGGCGACGACCGAGCGCCTCGCGATCGGCGTCGCCGTGGCGCTCTTCGTGTTCGCGGCGCTCTCGGTGTGGCTCGCGCGCAAGCTGATCGCTGCGCCGCTGGCGACCGTCGCCGACGAGCTTCGCCATGTCGAGCGCTTCGAACTGGGCGAGGTCAGGCGCCATTCCTCCCGCCTGTCCGAGATCAACGCGCTGTCGGACGCGATCTCGCGCATGGCGTCCGGCCTTGCGGCTTTCGGAAAATACCTTCCGCCCGATCTCGTCAGGACGCTCGTCGAGGAGGGGATCGAGGCGAAGCCGGGGGGCGCGCAGCGTGACCTCACCGTCTTCTTCGCCGACATCGCCGGCTTCACCGGGCTGTCGGAGCGGCTTGGCGACAGGATCGTGCCGCTGCTCGGCGAGTATCTCGATCTCTCCGCGCGCACGATCGGCGCGCATGGCGGCACCGTCGACAAGTTCATCGGCGACGCGGTGATGGCCTTCTGGGGCGCGCCGGCCGACAATCCGCAGCACGCGCTCGCCGCCTGTCGCGCCGCACTTGCCTGCGACGCCGAACTGAAGCGCGCCCGGCTCATCGACGATTACGGACGCCCGCTCAAAGTGCGGATCGGCGTCAACTCGGGCAGCGCGCTGGTCGGCAATATCGGCTCCGACACGCGCCTCAATTACACCGCCATCGGCGACACCGTGAACATCGCAAGCCGGCTGGAAGGCGCCAACAAGATCTACGGGACGACCATTATCGTCGGCGAGGCAACCCGGCGTCTCGCCGGCGCCGGCATCGTCGTCCGCGAGCTCGACCACATCGCCGTCTACGGGCGCGCCGAAGGCATCGCCATCTTCGAGCTGATCGGCCTCGCCGAAGACGGTCCAAAACCGGAATGGGCGGCGCTCTACGAGAAGGGCCTCGGCGAGTACCGCGCGCGCGCCTTCTCCCGCGCCATCGAAACCTTCACCGCGGCAATCGCAATGCGCGGCGCAGACGCGGCCTCCAGCCTCATTGCGACGCGCTGCAAGGACTTTCTCCGCGAGGCGCCGCCGGTCGGCTGGGCGGGGACCACGATGCTCGGGATGAAGTAGAGACGGACCGCGTTATCATAGGCGGCTCGCATCGACCCGATGCGCAAACTATATTTCTCTCAAACAGGCGCGGCTGCGAAGACACTGGCCACCGTGATCAGGTGGAGGAGGCAGATGCCCCGATCGACCGAGCAACCGTGGCTTCCGCGCATCGTCATCGTCGGGGCGGGATTCGGCGGGCTCTCCGCCGCCAAGGCTCTCGCCGGCGCGCCTTTCAGCGTGACGGTCGTCGACCGCCACAACTACCATCTCTTCCAGCCGCTGCTCTACCAGGTGGCGACGGCAGGGCTGTCGCCGGCCGATATCGCCGCGCCGATCCGCGGCATACTGCGCGAGGCCGAGAATTGCAGCGTGCATCTTGCGAAAGTGTCGGGCATCGACGCCGCTGGGCAGGTGGTGATGACCGACCGCGGTGCGATCCCCTACGATTACCTGATCCTCGCGACCGGCGCCCGGCATGCCTATTTCGGGCATGAGGAATGGGAGGACTACGCGCCGGGGCTGAAGAAGATCGACGACGCCACCGAGCTACGCCGCCGCATCCTCATATCCTTCGAGCGCGCCGAGACCGAAACGGATGCCGGCGAGCGGCGCCGGCTCCTGACCTTCGTCATTATCGGCGGCGGCGCGACCGGCGTCGAGATGGCCGGCGCCATCGCCGAGCTGGCGAAGAAGGCGCTTGCCGCCGACTTCCGCAGCATCGACCCGCGCGATGCCCGCATCGTGCTCGTCGAGGCCGGCCCGCGTCTCCTTCCGGCGTTTGACGCGAGACTTTCCGCCTACGCGCGCCGCGCTCTCGAAAGTCTCGGCGTTGAGGTGCTGCCGGAAAAGGCGGTCACCGAGTGCGATGGCGAGGGCGTATCGCTTGGCGAGGAACGGATCGAAAGCCGCACCATCGTCTGGGCGGCGGGCGTGCGCGCCTCGCCGGCAGGCAAGTGGCTCGGCGCCGAGACCGATCGCGCCGGCCGCGTGGTCGTCGACACCGATCTTTCCGTGCCCGGCCATTCGAACGTCTTCGCGATCGGCGACACCGCGTTGGTGAAGGATGAAAACGGAAACCCTCTCCCGGGCGTCGCGGCGGTCGCCAAGCAGCAGGGCCGGTACGTCGCGAAACTCCTTGAATGGCGCGGGCGCGGCAAGACGCTTCCTCCCTTCCGCTATCGCGATCCGGGCTCCATGGCCACGATCGGCCGGAAGCGCGCCGTCGCCGAGTTCATGGGCCTGAAGCTGACCGGCTTCGTGGCATGGCTCCTGTGGTCGCTCGTTCACATCTATTTCCTGATCGGTTTCAGAAGCCGTCTCGTTGTGGCGGCGAGCTGGGCCTGGAGCTACATCACCTTCGAGCGGGGCTCGCGCCTGATCACCGGAGCCGACGGCGCCGGGCACGCCGCGGCGTCGCCGGCCGAGCCGCCCGCCGTGCGCGCGCGCGACGCCGCCTGATCGCGTGCGCGTCAGGCCGGTCGAACCGCACGACCTCGCCGCCTGGCGCGCCATGCGGCGCGACCTGTGGCCGGACGAGAACGCGGACGAGCTGGACGCAGAGGCGTCCGCCTTCATCGAGCGGGGCGAAGGGCTCGCCGCCGTTCTTTTGGCCGAAGGGACGGGCGGCGAACTGCTGGGCTTTGTCGAGATTGGCCTTCGCACCTATGCGGAAGGCTGCCGCAGCTCGCCGGTGCCCTATATCGAGGGCTGGTACGTCGATCCGGCGGCGCGGCGGGCGGGCGCGGGACGCGCCTTGATCGGTGCGGCGGAGGGTTGGGCGAGAGAACGCGGCCATGCCGAGATGGCCTCCGATGCGCTGCTCGAAAACCGGCAGAGCGAGCTTGCCCACAAGGCGCTCGGCTTTGACGAGGTCGAGCGGCTGATCGTGTTCCGCAAGACGCTTCACCGCGCCCGTCGCGACCGGCTCGGCTCCGGCGCCGCTCGTCCCCCCCGCCACTGGCGGCGTGCGCCGAGAGTGACGGCTTGCCGGCCCACGGGACGCGCATCGCCTCCCGCACGAGCGCGCCGACAGCCGGGGAATGCGGCCGGCCGCGAACCGTCACCAGCGACACCTCCCGCCAGAATTCCGGCTCGCAAAGCGGGCGCGCGACGATTCCCGGATGGCTCACCGACAGTTCCGGCATGAAGCCGATGCCGAGGCCCGCCGCCACCATTGCCTGCACCCAGTCGTCGCGCTCGCTGCGATAGACTGGCGTCAGTACAGAGCCGCGCTCGCGGAAGACGGGATCGCCGCCGTGGCTCCACTCGCAATTGACCCGCGCGCAATAGCGCTCGCCGTCGAGATCGGCGACGGTGACGCTGTTCTTGCGGACGAAGGCATGCTCGGCATTGGTCACGATCACAAATTGCTCGCGATAAAGCGGCAGGTAGTGGAGCCGCTCATCGGGTTCCAGCCGCGGCAGGCAGTAGATCGCCACCTCAAGATCGCCGCCGATCAGCCGCTCCTGCAGGACGGCGGCGCCGGCGTCCAAAATCTCCAGTTCGATGGCGGGATGGCGCGCCTGCACTGCGGACAGGAGGGCGAGAAGGTTGGTTGGCGCGATGGTGCACATCACGCCGAGCTTCAGCACCATTCTTTTCCGGCTGGCGAAATCGGTCGCGCGGCGCTTTACCTCTTCCGCCTGGGCGAAGGCCTGCTCCAGATACGGTTTGACGATTTTGCCCAGCTCCGAGAGGTGCGTGTTCGCCCGCTCGCGGTGGAAGAGCGGCCCGCCAAGCTCCGCCTCCAGCAGCTTGATCGCCCGTGTCAGCGAGGGCTGCGCGACGTTGCAGCTCTCCGCCGCGCGGGTGAAGTTCAGTTCCCGGCAGACGGCCAGGAAGTAGCGGACCTGATGCATCTCCATAGCGGCATCCTATAGAAACGGCAGCTACCCGGCATTTCCGCTGGAGCGCGGGAATTGGGAGAGTCCTTGCATCGGCAAACGGACCGATGGGAGGACGCCATGAACGTCAATGTTGCGCTGCAACAGCCAGCGGGCGCAAGGGCCTTGGAGGGCAAGGTCGCGATCGTGACCGGCTCGACCAGCGGCATCGGGCTCGGCATCGCGCGCGGTTATGCGGCCGCCGGAGCGTCCGTGGTCCTGAACGGCTTTGGCAAGGCGGATGAGATCGTCGCGACCGTCAGCGACCTCAAGGCGGCCTATGGCGTTCCGGCCATGTATTCCGCTGCCGACATGTCGAAGGCCGACTCCATCGCCGAGATGGTGGCCGCCACGCTCGAAGCGTGGAAGCGCGTCGACATCCTCGTCAACAATGCTGGCATCCAGCACGTCGCGCCGCTCGAATCCTTCCCGCCCGAGAAATGGGACGCAGTGATCGCGATCGACCTCTCCTCGGCCTTTCACGCCACGCGACTGGTCCTGCCGTCTATGCGCGCCAACAAATGGGGCCGCATCATCAACGTCGCTTCCGCGCACGGGCTGATCGCGTCCCCCTTCAAGTCGGCCTACGTCGCCGCCAAGCACGGAATCGTCGGGCTGACCAAGGTCACCGCGCTCGAGACCGCCGAGGACGGCATCACCTGCAACGCCATCTGCCCCGGCTACGTCTGGACGCCGCTCGTCGAGGCGCAGATCGAGGACCAGGCGAAGGCGCACGGCATCGCCCGCGAGGCGGTGATCCGCGACGTCTTCTTGAAGAACCAGCCGACCAAGCGGTTCGCCACCATCGAGGAGATGAGCGCGCTGGCGCTGTTCCTGGCCAGCGACGGCGCCGCCTCTATCACCGGAACGGCGATCCCCGTCGACGGCGGCTGGACCGCGCACTGAACGGGAGCTCGCCATGAACATGCATTCAAAAATCGCCGCCGAGCGGGCCGTTTCTCCCGCGGCCGGCACGAAGACGGTCAACCTGGCGCTGCAGGGCGGCGGCGCGCACGGGGCGTTTGCCTGGGGCGTGCTCGACCGGCTCTTGGAGGACGAGCGCATCGTCTTCGAGGGGATCAGCGCGACGAGCGCCGGCGCCGCCAACGCGGCGGTGCTGTCCTATGGGCTGACCGTCGGCGGTCGTGAGGGCGCGAAGCGTGCGCTGAAGACGTTCTGGCGGCGGATCGCCAGGACCGCCATGTACTCGCCGCTGCAGCCCTCGCCGTGGGACCGGCTGACGCACAATCACGGGCTCGAAAACTCGCCCGCCTATCTGGCCTTCGATATCCTGAGTCGGGTCTTCTCGCCCTACGAGCTCAATCCGCTCAATATCAACCCGCTGAGATCGGTGCTCGAGGAGGTCGTCGATTTCGAGAAGCTGCAACGCGACTGCGCCGTGAAGCTGTTCCTCTCCGCCACCAATGTCAGGACCTGTAAGGTGAAGGTCTTCACCGGCGCCGAGATCTGCATCGACGCCGTCCTCGCCTCGACCTGCCTGCCCTTTCTCTTCCAGGCGGTGGAGATCGGCGGCGAGCACTATTGGGATGGCGGCTACATGGGCAACCCCGCCATCTTTCCGCTCATCTATCACTGCGACAGCGCCGACGTGGTTATCGTCCACATCAATCCGGCCGAGCGGCCGGACGTGCCGACGACGGCGCGCGACATCATGAACCGCATCAACGAGATCAGCTTCAACTCCTCGCTGATGCGCGAGATGCGCGCGATTTCCTTCGTCACCAAGCTGATCGAAGAAGGCAAGCTCTGCGACGGCGGCGTGAAGCACATGATGCTGCACGCCATCGAAGCCGACGACGTGATGCGCGGCCTCGGAGTGGCGTCGAAGCTGAATGCCGACTGGGAATTCCTCATGCATCTGCATGCGATCGGCCGCGCGCGCGCCGAGGCGTGGCTGGACGACGCTTTCGACCGGCTCGGCGTTCAATCGACCATCGACATCCGCGCCAAATATCTTTGAGCGCCGTACTTCTCCCCTCCGTCTCCCTGGGAACTTGGCCTGGATCGAAAGTCCGGGCTATTTTTCCTGTGCAATTCGGAAAAGCGTCACGCAATAGCGTCAGCGTATCAAATCAAGTCTTACTCGGTATTTCAGTTCGTGGCGGCGAACGGGGATTCTTCTCCCGATGCCGGACAGTGAGTCGCGGCACGGAAGCAAATGGAGACAGATTATGTTGAATGGAATGAGGCTCTCTGCGCTCGCTGCGGGCGTGCTGATTGGCGGCGCTCTCGGCGGGCCCGCTTTCGCCGGCGAGTGCCCGGCCGACAAGCTGATGGACGGCGCCCGCGAGGCCGTCACCGCCGAGGCGGCGGGCGTCACTGACACGGTGCTGGCGGCGCTGTCGCTCGCGGAGGAGGGGCCGATGCTTGCGGACCGGCAGATGCGCGTGCGCAAGCTGGTGATCGAGGCGGACGGCGTGGTTCCGTGGCACAGCCATGCCGACCGGCCGGCGCTGATCTATATCGCCGAGGGCGAGATCCACGAATACGCCAGCAACTGCGCCGGACCGATCGTGCACAAGGCGGGCGACGTGGCGGTGGAATCGCACGTCGTATCGCACTGGTGGAAGAATCTGAGCGGCGCGCCGGTGACGCTGATGTCGTACGACATCCTTCACGACGAGGACGACCAGAACATGTGAGCCGTTTCCGGCGCCGGCAGCCGCGTGACGCCTGCCCCCCCGCGTCGCGCCCTCCGGCGCCGGTCCCTCCTTCAAAAACCTTGGAGCCCGCCATGCACGTGCATGCCCTTACCGGCGGGACCGCCGCCCGGTCGCTCATCATTGGGCTCGTCGCATTCCTGACCGTGATCGATCTCTTCGCCGCCCAGGCCATCCTGCCGTCGCTTGCCCGGGCCTATGACGTGACGCCGGCGGCGATGGGGCTGGCGGTCAATGCAAGCACGTTCGGCATGGCGGTCGGTGCGCTGGCGGTCGGCTTCCTCAGCCGCAGGATCGACCGGCGGAAGGGCATCTTCCTCAGTCTCGCGCTCCTCACGATCCCGACCTCGCTCCTCGCCGTCGCGCCCGACCTCGGGAGCTTCACCGCCCTTCGAGTCGCCCAGGGGCTGTGCATGTCCGCGGCCTTCGCCCTGACCCTCGCCTATCTCGGCGAGCGATGCAGCGCCGAGGACGGGGCGGCCGCCTCCGCCGCCTACATCACCGGCAACGTCGCCAGCAATCTGCTCGGCCGCTTGATGGCCGCCGCGGTCGCCGACCATCTCGGCCTGCCGGCGAGTTTTCTGATGCTCGCGGCGCTCAACCTGTCGGGCGCGGTGCTCGTATATTTCTGGCTTGCCCGCACGCCGCCGATGGCGGCGGCGGACGCCGCCCCGGCAGCCTCGCCCTTTGCGGCGCTGGCGGCGCATTTCCGCAATCCCGCGCTGCGCGCGAGCTTCGCCATCGGGTTCTGCATTCTTTTCGCCTTCATCGGCACGTTCACCTACGTCAACTTCGTGCTCGTCCGGCCGCCGCTCGCGCTCGGGATGATGGGCCTCGGCTTCGTCTACTTCGTCTTCCTGCCGTCGATTGTGACGACGCCGCTCGCCGGCCGGGCGGTCGCGCGGTTCGGCACGCAGCCGGTTTTTCGTGCGGCGCTTGCGCTCGCCGCCGCGGGCCTGCCGCTGCTGCTTACGCCGCATATCGCTCCCGTGATCGTCGGGCTCGCGCTGGTCGGCGTCGGCACGTTCTTTGCGCAGGCCGCGGCGACGGGCTTCGTGAACCGCGCGGCGACCGCGGATCGCGGCGCCGCGAGCGGCATTTATCTCGCCTGCTATTTCCTCGGCGGGCTCGCCGGAAGCGCGATTCTCGGCCAAATCTTTGACCGGCTCGGCTGGGCGGCCTGTGTCGGCGGTATCGCGCTCTCGCTCGCCGTAGCGGCGATGCTCGCCGGGCGCCTGCACGCCGCGCCGGCGGCCCACGCCGTCGGGCGCCCGGCATACGCGCGCTAGCTCCGGCCCGGTGATTCCGGGCATTGCCGCGCGAGCGGGGCGGGACGAATTTTAAGCGCGTGCATCGCCGGACGCGCTCTGCTAAAGCACGCGCCCCATGCGTCGGGCAGCTTCAGGATGACCGCGTCTACCGAAGCGGCGGACAACGGTCAGAACGGCACGCGCGAGGCCAAGCACCCGGGTCTCCCCCTGCTTGTCCTTGGCTCGTTCGGCGTCATCTACGGCGACATCGGGACAAGCCCGCTTTACGCCATCCGCGAAGCGACGGCGGCGGCGGTCGGCGAGAATGTTGCGCCTGACTGGGCGACGATGGTGGGCATTCTGTCGCTGATGCTCTGGGCGCTGACGATCGTCGTTTCGCTGAAATACGTGACGCTTCTGCTCCGGGCCGACAACAACGGGGAGGGCGGGACGCTTTCGCTGATGGCGCTGGCCCAGCGCGGATTGCGCGGCCGGCGGTCCCATTGGGTGGTCGTGCTCGGCATCGTCGGGGCGGCGCTGTTTTATGCCGACGCGACGATCACGCCGGCTATTTCCGTATTGGCGGCGGTGGAGGGCCTGACAGTCTCTGCGCCAAGGCTTGAGACCCTGGTCGTCCCAATCACTCTCGTCATCCTTGTCGCGCTGTTTGCATTGCAGCGCACCGGCACAGGGCGGGTGTCATCCCTCTTTGGCCCGATCACGGCGCTTTGGTTCCTGGTCATGGCTGTGGCGGGTGTGTTTGGAATCTTGCGCGAGCCATCGGTCCTCCTCGCAATCAACCCTTATTACGCAGTCAGCTTTCTCATCTCGCACAAGCTCGTCGGCTTCATCACGCTCGGCGCCGTGTTTCTCGCCGTCACCGGCTCCGAGGCGATCTATGCCGATCTCGGACACTTCGGGCGGCGACCGATCCAGGTCGGCTGGTTCTCGGTCGTCTTCCCGGCGCTTTCGCTGAACTATGCCGGACAGACGGCGCTGATCCTCACCGAGCCTTCAACGCGGGAGAGCCCATTCTTCCTCCTCTATCCCGAATGGGCGTTGATCCCTGTCATCGGGTTGGCGACGGCGGCAACCATCATTGCCAGCCAAGCCGTCATCAGCGGCGCCTATTCGGTGACCCGCCAGGCGATCCAGCTCGGGCTGCTGCCTCGAATGCGCGTATTGTTCACTTCCGAAACGACGACCGGGCAGATCTACATGCCGCGCGTCAACTGGCTGCTCTTCTCCGCTGTCGTAATGCTTACCGTATTCTTCGGCTCCTCGTCGAACCTCGCCTCCGCCTACGGCATTGCCGTAGCGTCGACCATGGCAGTGGACAGTCTGCTGGCATTTGTCGTCGTCAGGCATTGCTGGCACTGGCGTCTCTGGCTTGCCGTTATGGCGATCGCCCCGTTCTTGTTTGTCGATCTTTCGTTTGTGGCGGCCAACAGCCTGAAGATCCTGAGCGGTGGCTGGGTACCGATCCTGTTCGGAGGCTTCCTCGTCCTGACAATGCTGACCTGGCGCAAGGGGACCGCGATCCTCGCCGAGAAGACTCGCCGGCAGGAGATCCCGCTGCAGGATCTGGTGAAGCGGCTCGACGCCAAGCCGCCGCACCGCGTGCCGGGAACCGCCATATTCCTTACCGGCGATCCGGAGGGCGCTCCAAGTTCGCTGCTCCACAATCTGAAGCACAACAAGATCATTCACGAGCGCAACATCATCCTGACGATCCGCACCGAGCCGACGCCGCGCGTCTCGGGGGCGGACCGCGTCACGATCGAGGAGCTGTCCCCGAGCTTCCAGCGGGTG
>DASWJZ010000323.1:0-7444 GCA_036396875.1 Propylenella sp. | reverse complement strand
GAAGTCCCGGCATGGCAAATCTCCTTCGATGTTGGATAACACCGCCATAACCGCGACGGGCCGCCCGTTGTTCCGAATGCGCCCGAACCCTACGCCGTCACTGCTCCGACAGCTTGAAGCTCTCCTCCTTCATGGCGTCGGTCCAGGTCACGGCGACATCCTTCACGACCGCCTGACCGCACACCACCCGCCCGATCGCGCTGTCGAAGGTGAGCGTGGGCGAGCCGTAGAGGTCCCAGCCCTTGTTCAGGGCCTCCGAGACCCGCTTGCAGAACGCCGCGTCGTCGCCGTCGGTGAGCAATCGATAGAGCCTCACTGCGCTTCCCTTTCGTCGATCGACGCGGCGAGGATGAGCAGGCGCTCGGCCGCGGCGAGATGGAGACGTTCGACCATCCGCCCCCCGACCTCGATCACACCTCGGCCCTGGTTCTCCGGCAGGGCGAACGCCGTGACGATCGTCGCGGCCTCGGCGCGCTCGGCATCCGTCGGCGCGAAAATGCGGTTGGCGGCGGCGATCTGATCCGGGTGAACGAGCGACTTGCCGTCCATGCCGAGCGACCGCGCCTGCCGGCACTCCGCCTCCAGCACGCCCGCGTCCCGGATGACGTTGCAGACGCCGTCGATCACGTCGATCCGGTGGGCACGGGCGGCCGCCACGACGTGCATGAACCACGGCACGAAGGCTGCACGGTCCCCCGGCACGAGCGGCACCCGCGTCTCGAGCGCGAGGTCGTTGGCGCCGATGACGAACGCGGCGAGCGAAACGCCCGGCTCGTCGGCGACCGCGGCAATGGCGGGGAGGTGCAGGAGCGCCTTCGGCGTCTCGACCATCGCCCAGAGCTCGGTGGCGTCAAGCGCATCGGCCTGGCGGATCGCCCCGGCCACCTTTATCAGCGCGCCCGGCCCCTCCACCTTGGGCACCAGAATGGCATCGGCCCGGACCGCCACGGCCGCCAGGATGTCCTCGGTCGCCCATTCCGTATCGAGGCCGTTGATCCGCACGGTGACGGGGCAGGGAAACGGCTCGGCCAGCGCCGCGCGCAGGGCTTCGCGCGCCTCCTCCTTGCGGGCCGGCGCGACGGCGTCCTCCAGGTCGAAGACGACGGCGTCGACGGGCAGCGAGCGCGCCTTGGCGATGGCGTCCGGCCGGTCGGCCGGTACATAGAGGACGGAGCGACGGGGCTGGATATCGGCCATATGCCTCCTCTAAAGCGGCAGGGATTGGCGGAGAAGCGAAAAAGCCGCCGGATGGGGAGACGCGCCTGACCATTGCAGCATCAGACGGTGCGGTCATCGCCGTTTCGAGCCAGGTCGCGCGCGGCAGCGTCGGCAACCGGGCGATGGTTTTTGCGCTGGAACGGTTGGGGTTCACCGTCTGGGCGGTGCCGACCGTCATCCTTCCGCACCATCCGGGGCACGGGCCCGTCGAGAAAACCGTGCCGGAGGAGAATCGGTTCGCGCGGCTTCTTGAAGCTCTGATTCAGGATGGACGTGCGGCGGATGTGGCCGGGATCGTTTCCGGCTATCTCGCCTCGCCGGCACAGGCGGAGGCCGTTGCGGAGCTTGTCAGGTCGGTCAAGTCCGCGCGGCCCGATGCGCTCTATCTTTGCGATCCGGTGATCGGCGACCGGAGCGGCCTCTACGTCGCCGCCGAACTGGCCGCCGCGATACGCGACGCGCTGCTGCCGCTCGCGGACATCGCGACGCCGAACGCCTTCGAGTGCGCCTGGCTGGCGGGCGAAGGAGATGCGGCGGAGCCGGATCTGGCGGCGCTGGCGAAGCGGCTGTCGCCTCCGGCCGTTCTGGTGACGTCGGCGCCCGCAATGCTGCGCGGCGGGATCGGCAATCTTCTGGTCGGCGAGGGAGGGGCGCTCCTCTTCGAGCATCCCGCCGTCGCGACCGCGGCGAAGGGGACCGGCGACCTCCTCGCGGCTCTCCTCCTCGGCCGCCGCCTGCAAGGAAAGTCGTGGAGCGAGGCGGCCGAACTGGCAATCTCCAGTGTGGCCGAAATCGTCGCGGGGACGGCGCGGGCCGGCGCCGACGAACTGATGCTGCCGGCGCTGCAGACAGCGTTTGTGCGGCCGCGCGTTCGCGTCGATGTCCGCCGCCTGGGATCCCGCACCGGCTGAAGGGCGACTCGCATCGCCATCCTTGTCCGGCGCCTCTCCGACGCCGGCGCGCGTGCGGCTATTTCAGCGTATTCGCGCCGGTCGGCGCGCCGTTCGGCGTGTTGTTGGAAATGACGTTGTTGCCGAAGGACACGATCTTGCCGTTGCTCGCCGTGACGAGCCCCGGCGCGTTGTTCTTCACGATCGTGTTGCTGATCTGCACGTTGGCGTTTCCTCCGGTCGCCACGATGGCGCCGGCGCCCCCGACATTCATATCGAGGATCACGTCGTCGAGCAGCACGCGCGGCTTGGCGGTTCCGGTCGGCTCCACGTTCACACCCGCTCTGTTGCCGGTGATCATGCAGTTTGACACGAACACCGACGACTTCCCCGCGGCCGACGGCGCAACTTGAATCGCATTCCCGGGATTGCCCTTGAAGCCTCGGATGATGCAATTGGTCACGCTCAGCGACTTGCCGGCGAGGAAGCGGATGCCGTTCGTTCCGGATCCGGTACCCTCCAGGATGAGACCGTTCAGGAAGACTTCGTCGTTGGCGCCGGCATTGACGATGACGCCGCTCGTCCCGGCGACCAGGATGCCGCCGAGGCTCGGATCCGACTGAATGCTGATCGACTTGGTGATGGTGACCGCGCCGAACCCGCCCGGATCGAGCACGCTTACGACGCCGCCCGCCGCGGTCTTGCTGAGGGCGATCGCGAAGGTCTTGCAGGGCGCCGTGCGGCTGCACGGATTGGCGTCGTCGCCGACGCCGGAGACCCAGGTGCGGGGCGCCTGGGCGGCGGCCGGCGTGGCATTCACGCAAAAAAAGACCATAGCGGCGAGAATGATCGTCGTAAGCCAGCCCTTGAACATCAGAAACCCCACTTCCCGCCGCCTCATTTCGAAGATTTGATAGCCAACAAAGCCAGGGAAGGCGACGGCCTGTCCTGGCCACACACGCCTACATGACTGGCGGAAGGCCGTCTATTGCCGATTGTGAGTTGTCCGCCCGAGATGTCGGAGCCGTTAATATTTGCCCGCCGCTGCGTTCGACTCTCTCGCGCTTGCGGCCGCGCGTGCTCCCGCCCTTCGCGCCTCGACGGCCGTCGTCAGCCCGATCGCGGCGGCCGCGATAAGCCTGTCGCGCGTGAAGCCGCCGACCCCCTCCGGCGGCACATGCAGGAAGCCGACGCGTCGGTCGCCGCCGGCGAGGAGCGAGCGGTAGAAAACGGCGTTGCAGACATAGTCGCCCGCGTCGTCCGACAGCCTCGCGGGGAAGCCGGCTTTCTGCAGCGCGGAGACGATCGCTTCCGCCTGCAGCGTGGCCGGCAGGATCGCCGGCCCCGACGGGTGAGCCAGCCCGACGCGCGGCGCATAGCCGGCGGCATCGGGCTTTGCCGGATCGGCGCTGTTTCTCGCCTGCCGTTCGACCAGAATGGCCTTCGCCTTCCGCGCCAGCCCGAAATGGACGACCACGTCGGGCAGGAATGTCGCGTAGAGTCGCCGAAGCGTCGCCCAGGCGCGGCGATAGTCCGTCGCGAGCACCACGGCGCGGAATTCCCGTGCGCCGAACGATGCCGGGGCCTCGCGGGCGAGCGCCCGCATCAGCGCTTCCGTCGGATTCTCCGGCGCGTGCGGAAACGGGCCGAAGCCCGTTGCCAGAAGCCGCGGGCCGATCGCCATGCGAATGGTCAGGCGGCCTTCTTCGCGCCGATCAGCCGGCGGTTGAGGAGAAGCTCGGCGATCTGCACGGCGTTCAGCGCGGCGCCCTTGCGGAGGTTGTCGGTGACCACCCACAGCGAAAGGCCGTTGGCGATCGTCGGATCCTCGCGGATGCGCGAGATGTAGGTCGCATCCTCGCCGGCGCATTCGTAGGGCGTGACGTAGCCGCCGTCCTCGCGCTTGTCGACGACGAGGCAGCCCGGCGCCTCGCGGAGAATGTCGCGCGCCTCCTCGGCGGTGATCGGCTTTTCGAACTCGATGTTGACCGCCTCCGAATGGCCGACGAACACCGGCACGCGCACGCAGGTCGCGGTGAGCTTGATCTTCGGATCGAGGATCTTCTTCGTCTCCGCCATCATCTTCCACTCTTCCCTGGTGGCGCCGTCCTCCATGAAGACGTCGATATGCGGGATGACGTTGAAGGCGATGCGCTTGGAAAATTTCTTCGCCTCGATCGGGTCGGCGACGAAGACGGAGCGGGTCTGGTTGAACAGCTCGTCCATCGCGTCCTTGCCGGCGCCGGAAACCGACTGGTAGGTCGCCACGACGACGCGCCTGATCCGCGCCCGGTCGTGCAGCGGCTTCAGCGCCACGACCAGCTGCGCGGTGGAGCAGTTCGGATTGGCGATGATGTTCCTCCGGCGGAAGCCCTCGACCGCGTCGGCGTTCACCTCCGGAACGATGAGCGGCACGTCGGAATCGTAGCGCCACGCGGAGGAATTATCGATGACGACGGCCCCCTTCGCCGCGATCTTCGGCGACCATTCCTTGGAGACCGCGCCGCCGGCCGACATCAGCACCAGGTCGGTGCCGGCGAAATCGTAGTGCTCGAGCGCCTGCACCTTGAGCACCCGGTCGCCGAACGAGACTTCCGTCCCCTGGCTGCGGCGCGACGCGATCGCCGCGACCTCGTCCGCCGGAAAGCCGCGCTCGTCGAGAATGTCGAGCATCTCGTGGCCGACATTGCCGGTGGCGCCGATGACGGCGATCTTCAGGCTCATGACAAGCTCCTGTCTCTCTCCCGCCCTGCCCGGGTGCCACGCGGGCTCCTCGCCCATACGGCCCGGGGAAGCATCGGTAAGGACGGCGGATCAGCGGGTCGTCGATTTCATAGCCTTGCCGCGCGCGGGCGGAGCCGGCGGACGCTCTCGCGCGCTTTTACGCGGTGACCGGCCGATGTCAATGCGGGGACTGATTGCCCGCCTGGGCGGACCGCACTTCACCGTGATTTGGCACCCGGCCGGTCCGCCTTATTATCTGCCGAGATCGCGATTGGAGGTAGATATGACGCTTGTGTCCGCGGCCAAGCATGCGGTTCTCGCCGGCGCGGTGTGCGCTTTGCTGGCGACCGCCGCGCTCGCCCATCACGGCTGGAGCTGGGCGGTTGAGGAGCAATCCGAGCTGACCGGCACGATCCGCGAGATTTTCATCGGCAATCCGCACGCGGTGCTGACGGTCGAGGCGGCGGACGGCGTCTGGACGGTCGAGCTTGCGCCGCCGTCGCGCACGCGGGCCGCCGGCTTCGACGAGAACGCCGCCGAGGTCGGCGATGAGGCGACCGCGATCGGCCACCGTTCCGCCGATCCCGCCGAAAAGCGCATGAAGGCGGTCAGGGTGATCGTCAACGGCAAGACCTACGACATCTATCCGGACCGTATCGGCTCCTGAACGCTATCGACGCCCGTGCCGCCGCTCCTTGCCGAATGGCTGCAGGCCCTGGCCGCCACGGCCCCCGCCGACTTCTTCCGCGATTCGACATCCGCCTATGCGGCTCTCAACGCCGCGCACATCTTCTCCATCGGGCTGGTCGTCGGATCGATCGTGACCCTCGATCTCCGGCTGCTCGGCCTCTTTCGCAGCTTTCCGCTCGAGGGTCTTGCCGCGCCGCTGACGCGCATGGCCGCGGCGGGGCTGCTTTTCGCGGTCATGACCGGCTTCGTGCTGTTCAGCGTGCGGCCCCTCGCCTATGCGCAGAACCCCGCCTTCCTCGCAAAAGTCACGCTCGTCGCGCTGGGCGTCGGCAACGCGCTGCTTCTGCACACGGGCCGCGCCTGGGACGAGGCAATCTCCGGCGGCGAGATCGGGGATTCCGTGCGCGCGGCGGCGTTGCGGTCGATCCTGATCTGGATGGCCGCGGTGCTCGCCGGACGCTGGATCGGCTTCCTGCAATGACGTTGGCGCTGTGTCCGCCGCCGAATACCCGGTTTCGTCGGAGCATCAGTCGAGGAGAGGACGCAAATAACCTCCCCCTTGAAGGGAGGTCGAAATCTGGAGACCGCGAAGCGGGCGACTGATTTCGGGAGGGGGGTTTGCAGTGCGGGCGGCCCACCCCCTCCCGAAATTTGCTCACCTCTGGCTCGCAAATTTCGACCTCCCCTCAAGGGGTAGGTTAGAGCGCTTGCGGGCTCCAAAGGCGGGCTTCTGGCGAAGTGACCGGTGTTCTGCGATTCCAGGCACTATCCGCGGCCCGCCGCGCGCTCATAGGCGGCGACGGCGTCCGGCGCGAGCGCGCGCAGGTCGTCGCTGATCGGAAGGCCGCGCCCGACCTCGAATCTGAGCGGTCGCGGATGGCCGGGATGATCGGCGAGGATCGTTGCGATGCGCGCGTCGCCGCGCGGCTTTTGCGTTTCGAAACGCCAGTTTCCGAGCCGGTCGAGATCGCCCTCGATCCGCTTCGGCCCGAACGGGCGCCAGACCGAAATCGCCGTGCGGTTGGCCGACCTGTCGGCGTCGAGCGCGGTCACTATGTCGGCATAGTCCGTCAGCATCTGCCGCATCGCGTAGATGCTGCCGCCGATGAAAAGCGCGGCGAAGAGCAGGCCGTACGATCCGCCCTCGGAGCCGGGCCGGAGAGCGGCCCAAAGCTCCCAGAGACCGAAGATGAAGGCGAAGGCGACGACCGCCGCCGAAATGTTCATCCGGCGGGCGAAGGCGGGATTGGCGTAGATGCGCTTCATGTTCCCGCGGTCTTTCTGAATTCCTCCAGGATCGCCGCGCCCATCTCGGCCGTGCCGACCTTCGTCGTGCCCTCGCTCCAGATGTCGGGCGTGCGCAATCCGCGCGCGAGCGCGGCGGAGATCGCCGCGTCAAGCTTGTCAGCCGTTTCCGCCATGCCGAAGGAGTAGCGAAGCGCCATGCTGAAGGAGGCGATCATGGCGATCGGATTGGCAACCCCCTTCCCCGCTATGTCGGGGGCGGAGCCATGCACCGGCTCGTAGAACGCCTTGCGCTTGCCGGTTTTCGGATCGGGGGCGCCGAGTGAGGCGGAGGGCAGCATGCCGAGCGAGCCCGTCAGCATCGCGGCGACGTCCGAAAGCATGTCGCCGAAGAGATTGTCGGTCACGATCACGTCGAACTGTTTTGGCCGGCGGACGAGCTGCATGCCCCCCGCATCGGCCAGCATATGCTCCAGCTCGACGTCCGGATATTCGCGCTTGTGCACCGCGTCGACCACCTCGTGCCAGAGGACGCCGGACTTCATGACGTTGCGCTTCTCCATCGACGTGACCTTGTTGCGGCGGGTCCGCGCCAGGTCGAAGGCGACGCGCGCGATCCGCTCAATCTCGAAGGTGTCGTAGACCTGCGTGTCGATGGCGCGCTTCTGGCCGTTGCC
>DASWJZ010000322.1:0-2598 GCA_036396875.1 Propylenella sp. | reverse complement strand
CCGACCAGCGTGACATTCGCCCCTTCCTGCGCCGCGATCACCGCGGCGGCGAAGCCGACGACGCCGGTCGCGCCGAAGATCGCGACGCGCAGCTCCTTCAGATCCCGCTGCTTCTTGTCCCGCAGCACCTTCTCGAGAAGGGCGAGCATGGCGCCGGCGGTGGTGAACGAGCCGGCCGGGTCGGCGAAGAGCGAAAGCCGATGCGGCGGAAGCATCGCCTCGCGTGCCGCCTGCAGCATCGCGAGCGCCAGCACGGCGTTGTTGCCGCCGATGAAGAAGCCGGTGCGCAGCGCCAGCCGCGCCGGACGCGAAAACATCGCATCCTGCACAAGCGCGCGAATCTCCGCCGCTTCCACATGCGTATAGGGCACGACCTGGTCGAAACCGGCGTCGAGCGCCAGGTTCACGTCGAACGGGCTCACATGTTTCATCGGGCTGAGGATGTGGAGTATGTAGGGCTCAGCCATGCGGTTCCGCATCCTCAATATGCGTTCCGAATCGGGTGAAGCGGATTGTCCTGGCGACCCCGGCGCGTCAGGCCCGGGCGGCGTTCGGGCCAATGTGACAGAGACATGGAGGGCGATCAACGATGAGCCAGAAGGCGCCCGAGCGAACGTACAGCGATGCGGAGGTCGAGGAGCGGCTGAAGGCGGAGCTGCCGCACTGGTATCTGCAGAACGGCTCGATCGCCCGCAAATACAAGACGGCGAGCTGGAAGGGGACGTTGATGGTGGTCAACACGATCGGCCACCTGGCCGAGGCCGCCTGGCACCATCCCGATCTTCTCGTGTCCTATGCCGCCGTCGAGGTGCGGCTGCAGAATCATGCGGCCAAGGGAATCACCGACAAGGATTTCGAGCTGGCGGGGAAGATCGAGGAGGTGATCCAGTGGCAGCCGGCGCGTGACGGCGGCGCCCTGGAGGGGACGCCCGCCGGCGACCTGCGCTTCGCCTACATCAAGTACGATGCCTGAGCGGCTCAGCCCGGCCTGTGCCATCCCGGTCCGGCAAGCCGCGTCATGCCGCCGCGGTCGCTGAGCGCAAGCCACTCGGCAGCCGGCCGCCCGGAGAACGCCGCCTCCGGCATCACGTCGACGAGCGGCGCCAGCGCGAAAGCGCGCTCCGTCAGTCGGCTGTGCGGGATGTGCAGGCCCGGCTCGTCCACGGTCCGGTCGCCGAACAGCAGAATGTCGATGTCGATCGTGCGCGGCCCCCAGCGCGCGGTCCGCTCGCGCCCGAGACGCCGCTCGGCGGCAAGGACCGCCGCAAGCAGGGCACGTGGTGCGAGCGTCGTTCCCACGCGGATCGCGGCGTTGAGGAACGGCGGCTGATCGGTCTTGCCCCAGGGGGGCGTCCTGTAGAGCGCCGAGACCTCTTCCACGACGATGCCCGGATGCGCCGCGAGTTCGTCGATGGCGGCGGCGAGCAGCGAGCGGCTGTCGCCGACATTGCCGCCGAGACCGAGGACGGCGGCGGTCAAGCAGCCGTTCCGTGCGCCGCGGCGGACGAGGCGGCGCGGATCGCCGCGGCCATGCGCATCGCCTCCACATGCTCCGCCACGTCGTGGACGCGGACGATCGCGGCGCCGGCGAAGGCCGCCGCCACGTTGGTGACGAGCGTGCCGATTAGGCGATCGGGCGTGTCGCGGCCGGTCACCCCGCCGATGAAGGACTTGCGCGAGGTGCCGGCGAGGAGCGGGAATCCGAGCGCGCCGAGTTCCTCAAATCGGGTGAGGATCTCCAGGTTCTGCTCCGGCGACTTGCCGAAGCCGAAGCCGGGGTCGAGCACGATCCGGTCTTCGGCTATGCCGGCGCGCCGCGCGATTTCGAGCGAGCGCTCGAAGAAGGCAAGGCAGAGGGCAACCGCGTCGCCCTCCAGCGGCGTCGCCGACCCGAGAAGGCCGGGATTGTGCATGACGACCACGCCCGCACCATGTCTCGCCGCCACTTCGGAAATGCCCGGATCGCCCTGCAATCCGCGGATATCGTTGACGGCATGCGCCCCGGCGGCGAGCGCCGCGGCGGCGATGGGCGCCTTCATCGTATCGACGGAGAGAACGGCGCCGGTCGCCGCCAGCGCCCGGATGACCGGCAGGACGCGCCGCAGCTCCTCCTCGTCAGAGATCGCGGTCGCGCCCTTGCGCGTCGATTCCCCGCCGATGTCGAGTATGCCGGCGCCTGCCGCAGCAAGCGCGCGGCCGTGCGCGGCCGCGGCGTCCGGATCGAAGAAGAGGCCGCCGTCGGAGAAGGAATCGGGCGTGACGTTCACGATGCCCATCACGATCGGGGCGCTTCGGCGGCCGCCAGCCCGCCAGCGCTGGAGAATCGCCGCAAACCCTGCGCCGGCGTCGGAGACAGGATGTGCGGCGGGTTCGCTCATTTGGCGACTGCTAGATCAGGCGCGGAAGCAAGACAATGCGGTTGCCCGGCCCTTGATCTCGCCCGCGGCTCACGCGAAGCTGCGCCGTCCTTGGGGTGAGCGACATGCTGAGATGCGGGCTTCTGGTTCTGGTGGCCGCCCTGGCCGTCGGCTGCACGACGGCGCCGTCCTACGGGCTTAAGTCCCGCTATCACGGGGTGCACGTCGACCATTTCTTCCT
>DASWJZ010000321.1:0-8189 GCA_036396875.1 Propylenella sp. | reverse complement strand
GCGACCCGGCGTCTTGAGCGCCTTCACGCGGAGCGCGGTAAGCTTCTTGTCAGGATGTTTCCCTTTGCCGCCCATTGCCCCGCTCCCTCATCCGTTCCCACAAAATAATGCGGCTTTGGGAGAACAGCAACGGACGAGCCGGGACAATCGTAAGCCCAACCGCCAGGGATTTCAGGGGATTTTTCGGACAGGCGAGAACAGGGGCGGAAGCATAAGTGGCGGAGAGGATGGGATTCGAACCCACGAGACGGCTCAACACCGTCTACTCCCTTAGCAGGGGAGCGCCTTCGACCGCTCGGCCACCTCTCCACCGCCGGAAATGGCGGGTTTCCCGCCGAAGGTCAACCCGCCGGGTCATTTGCGGGTGGGAGCCGATGGGCGCCGCGCGTATCGGCAGCGCCGCCGGTCGCGCACGGCAAGCGTGGCGCGGCCGGCCGGTCGCTGCCGCCATCAGCGAGACGCCAGCCGCAGATGCTCGGCGCGAATCTGCCGCTCCGCCGCCTGCACGCCGAGCGCATGCACCGCCGGGATGTTCTCCGCCGCGTCGAGCCGGCGATACTTCGCGACGGCGGCTTTATCGAGCGCGACGCCGAGCTCCTGCAAAAGCCAGTCCTTCTCCAGCAAGACGTCGTAGCGCAGGAAGTTGAAGAGCGGCCCGCCACGGGGGGCGGGCACCTCGCCGAGGTCGCCGAGCTCGGAGTTGATCGGCCAGGCGAGCGGGCTCGCGCCGAGCCAGGACATGAGCAGGAGCACCAGCTGCTGGGCGTCGGAAATCTGCGCCGTCAGCGCATGGAAGGTGATGCCCAGCGTGCGCAGCCAGGGCAGTTCGTCGATCCCGACGCGCGGGCGGAACGATCCGGTGCCGATGGATACGATCGTCAGATTCTCCGGGCCGATCGGCCAGGAGAGGCCGTAGGCGGGAAGCGCCGAGACGATGAACAGGTAAAGCGCCGGATTGTTGTGCGGGCTGACCCCGCCGTCCACGAACAGCCCCGGCTTCGTGCCCCGGATGATCTCGATCGGCTCCGGGTCGAAATAGTTCGGGGCGGCGGTGCTCGCCCGAACGATGTTGGCGAGCGGGTAGTGGCGGTTGCCGATGAACGAATTGTCCTCCGGAGTGTCCCAGAAGCGGGAGCGTGGATTGTTCGTGATGATCCAGGTGCTTCCCGTGTCGATGCGCTTGGTGACGATGCACAGGCCGGTGCGCAGATCCTCCGATTCGAGCGTGCGCGTGCCGAGGATGGAATCGAGCTCCTTCTTCAGCTGGCGGGAATCGAAGCGGGCCCGCAATCCGGTGACGCGCAGAACCGACTTCTGGAAGACGCGGGGTCCGAAATGCTGGTAGAAATCGTACAGTTCCGCCGCCCGGAAGCCGAGGGCAAGGCCGCTCGCGATGATGGCGCCGGTCGAGGTCCCGCCGATCAGGTCGAACCAGTCCCCGAGCAGAACCGGCCGGCCTTCGATCTCCTCGATCACCTTCTCCAGCTTTGCCAGGAAGGCGAGCGTGATCGCCCCGCGGACGCCGCCGCCGTCGAGCGCCAGGATGCGCTTGTGGCCTGCGTTGAACAGGTGCCTGTCGCGATGCGAGAGCAGGGAAGTGTTGTGCGGGTCAGTCACGGATGATCGAGCCAACAGGAACGCGGGCGGCCGCCGGTCCGCCCGCTGCAGCGTAGAGCAAAGCGGCGAGGAGCGAAACAAATCCGGCGGGGCGTGCGACGAGCCGCCGGCGCGCGCGCGGGATAAGGGTCAGGGCCGCGCCGCCGCGACGTCCTTGGCGATCTTGATGAATGCGCCGACGGCGCCGGCGCTGACGACGCGTTCGGCGAGCATGAGCTGGGGCGTTCGCGGCCGCGCGCCGGAAGTAGGCAGCCAGAGCACGGGCCGGCCGGCCTCTCTCGCCTCGTCGATCACGTCCGCGGTTCCGCCCGGACCGCTTGCCTTGCGCCCGTCCCAGAGCGCAATCAGCATGTCGCTCTTCCGGAGCACCAATGTGCCGACGGCGCGGTAGGCCTCCTGACGGCTTCGTTCGGAGCCGCGGCGACCGTCGATCTCCACCACTTGGGCCGCTCTGCCGAGAAGCGCGAAGAAGTCGGCGCGCGACGCCGGGTCGGCGAAATCGAGAGCGTAGCGCTCGCGCGAAAACGGCAGCGGCGCAATCAATTCGGCGCCCTCGTCGAGCGCCGCCTCGGCCACCAGCCGGTCGGCGCCCTCCGCCAGGGGAGACACGATCTGCAGCTTGAAATTGCCGGCGCCCCCCCGCGCAGGCGTCGGGTCGTGCCCGACGAGCGCCTGCTTGAGCCGCAGCAGGATCTTTCGCACCTGCGCCCTGAGGCGCGCCGCATCGTCGGCGTCGAGCTTGTCCAGGCGATGGCCTGTGACGCCGATCCGGAGGACGCGGCGTGGGCGGCGCGCCTTTTTCGATTCGGGCATGCCTGACAGTAGCATCGTCCGCGGCCGTTGTCGGATCGGCCGCGCTTCAGTGGAATCTCGATCGGGACTGGATTAGCTTCAGCGCGTGGAAGGTCGTGCCGTCGACCGGGGAAGAAGGATGATCTTATGCTGTCGTCGCGGCCGAACATGAGCGCTCCGGCGAGCCTGGTTCTGGCCCTTTGCGCTGCGCTGGCGGTTGCGGCTTGCCAGGAGCGCGAGGCGGCGTCCCCTCAGGTCCGCCCGGTGCGGACCGTCACCGTCCAGCACACGACCGACGCCGATCCGATCACCCTTACAGGCCAGATTCAGTCGCGCGACCAGGTCAACCTTGGGTTCCGGGTCGACGGCAGGCTGGTGGAGCGCACTGTGTCGGTGGGCAGTCCGGTGGCCTCCGGGCAGCTCGTGGCGCGCATCCAGGGCGACGACGCCGAAAACTCCCTCCGCGCCGCGCGGGCAGACCTCGCGGCGGCACAGGCGACGCTGGCGCAGGCGGAGTCCGACGAAGCGCGCCAGAAGCAGCTGCTGCAAAAGGGGATCATCGCGAATGCGCGCTACGAGCAGGCCGAGCAGGCGCTGGTATCCGCGCAGGCCCAGGTGGAGGCGGCGGAAGCCCAGCTGACATCCGCCGAGAACAATGTGGGCTACACCGAGCTGCGGGCCGATTCGACCGGCATCGTGACCGCCACGGGGGCCGAGCCCGGCGAGGTCGTCCGGGCCGGCCAGATGATCGTGCAGGTCGCCCGCGAGGGCGGCAAGGATGCGGTGTTCAATGTTCCCGCCGAGCTTATCCGGACGGCGCCGCGCGATCCGCTCGTCAACATTGTGCTTGCCGACGACCCCGCCATCACGGCGACGGGGCGCGTGCGGGAAGTCGCGCCCCAGGCCGACGAAGCGACGGGAACCTATCTCGTCAAGATAGGGCTCACGGAGCCCCCGGCCGCGATGCGGCTCGGCGCGACGGTCATCGGGGGTATCTCGCTCAGCTCGGCAGCGGTGGTGAGGCTGCCGGGAACGGCGCTCACCGAGAACGAAGGCGGTCCCGCCGTCTGGGTCGTGGACCCGGCGGCCGGCACCGTCTCGCCGCGCGACGTGAGCGTGCTCCGCTACGACCTCGACGCCGTCATCATCTCCGACGGGTTGGCTGACGGGGACATCGTGGTGGTCGCCGGCGTGCATGCGCTGCGGCCCGGACAGGAGGTCAGGCTGCTGGACGACAGTTCATGAACGGCGGCTTCAATCTGTCGGAGTGGGCGCTCCGGCACCGGTCGCTGCTCTGGTTTTTCGTCATCATCATCCTGGCGGCCGGCGCCTTTGCCTACCTGCGGCTCGGCCGCGCCGAGGATCCGGCCTTCACCTTCAAGACCATGGTCATTCAGGTTCTCTGGCCCGGAGCGACGATCGCCGACACCATCGACCAGGTTACCGACCGGATCGAGCGGAAGCTGCAGGAGACGCCGGGCCTCGACTACGTCCGAAGCTTCACGCTTCCCGGCAAGACGACAATCTTCGTCTTCCTCCGTGGCGAGGTCCGCGCCGACGCGGTTTCCGAGGCGTGGTACCAGGTGCGCAAGAAGGTGGACGACATCCGGTCGAGCCTGCCGCAGGGGGTCGTCGGCCCGTTCTTCAACGACGAGTTCGGCGACACATTCGGCATCATCTACGCCTTCACGGCGGACGGTTTCACGCACCGCGAGCTGAGGGACAGGGTGGAGGCCGTGCGCTCGCGGCTCCTCGGCATCCGGGATGTCTCCAAGATCGAGCTTTTCGGCGCGCAGGACGAGAAGATCTATGTCGAGTTCTCGGTCGAGCAGCTTGCCGGCCTCCGCCTCGACCGCAACGCCCTGATCCGCGCCCTGCAGGCGCAGAACGCCATCGCGCCGGCCGGCGTCATCCAGGGCACCGACGAGAAAATCCTGATGCAGGTGGGCGGCGCCTTCCGCAGCGAGGACGACCTCCGCAAGGTGAATTTCGTGGCGAACGGACGGCTGTTCCGGCTGAGCGATCTGGCGACCGTCAGGCGCGCCTACGGCGACCCTCCGCAGCCGATGTTCCGCTACAATGGCGAGCCGGCGATCGGGCTCGCGATAGCGATGGCCGCCGGCGGCGACATCCTGAGGCTCGGGGAGAACATCTCCCGGGCAATGGACGATATCACCGCCGATCTGCCGCTCGGGATCGAGCCGCATCCCGTCGCCGAGCAGCCGAAGGTGGTGGAGGAGGCGGTCAGCGAGTTCACCAAGGCCCTTTGGGAAGCGGTCGCGATCGTCCTTGCCATCAGCTTCATCAGCCTCGGCCTCCGTGCCGGGGCGGTCGTCGCCTGCGCCATTCCGCTGGTTCTCGCCGCCGTCTTCGTGACGATGGACCTGCTGGAGATCGATCTGCAGCGGATTTCGCTTGGGGCTTTGATCATTGCGCTCGGCCTGCTCGTCGACGACGCCATGATCACCGTCGAGACGATGGTGGCGAAGCTGGAGGAGGGGTGGGACAAGGTGCGCGCGGCGACGTTTGCCTACACCTCCACCGCCTTTCCGATGCTGACCGGCACGCTCGTGACGGCCTTCGCATTCGTGCCCGTCGGGTTCGCGCGAAGCGCAGCCGGGGAATACACCTTCTCCCTGTTCGCGGTCGTGTCGGTCGCGCTCCTCATCTCCTGGGTCGTCGCGGTCGTCTTCGCGCCGCTGATCGGCGTGACGCTCCTTCCGGAGCAGCCGAAGCATCATTCGGCCAACGCAGGCTTTGTCACGCGCACCTACCGCTGGCTTGTCACCGCGGCGATGCGCGCCCGCTGGGCGACCATCGTTCTGACGCTCGCGATTCTCGGCGCCTCCGTGGCGGGGCTGCAGCTGGTCTCGCAGCAGTTCTTCCCGCCTTCCGACCGGCCCGAATTGCTGGTCGACCTGAAGCTCTCCGAAGCGTCGTCGATCCATGCCACCGAGCGGGCTGTCGACCGGCTGGATGCAATCCTGCGGGATGATCCGGATATCGAGCACTGGAGCGCCTACATCGGCAGCGGCGCTCTGCGGTTCTACCTGCCGATCAATGTCGAGGTTCCGAACGACTTCTTCGCGCAGGCCGTCGTCGTGACCAGGGGCCTCGACGTGCGCGAGGCGGTTCGGGCGCGGCTCGAGACGGCGATCGCGGAACAGGTTCCGCAGGCCATCTCGCGCGTCTACCCGCTGGAACTCGGGCCTCCTATCGGCTGGCCGCTTCAATATCGGGTCGCTGGACCCGACCTCGGCCGCGTCCGCGATTTGGCCTATGAGACCGCCGAGATCGTTGCAGGCCATCCCGACGCACGAAAGGTGAATTTCGACTGGATCGAGCCGGTGCGCACGCTGCGGGTTCGGGTCGATCAGGATCAGGCCCGATTGCTTGGGATAAGCTCCGAGGAACTCTCTTCCGCCCTGAACTCGGTGATCTCCGGCACCACCGTCACGCAGGTCCGCGACGGCATCTACCTGATCGACGTGATTGGGCGATCGGCGGAGGAAGGTCGATTCTCGCCGGCTGCGCTCCGCACTCTGCCGGTCCCGCTGCCGAACGGGGGCACCGTTCCGCTGCTGCAGCTTGCGACCGTGGAATACGGCCAGGACAGCCCGATGATCTGGAGGCGGCAAAGGGTTCCCACGCTCACGGTGCAGGCGGATGTGACCAGCGGATCGCTGCCGGAAGCGCTCGCGGAGGACCTGCGCCCGAAGATCGAGGCGCTGAACGCCGGTCTCCCGGCCGAATATTCGGTAGTGGTGGGCGGCGGCATCGAGGAGGCGGAGCTATCGAGGGCGTCGGTCGCGGCCGTCCTTCCGATTGCCGGCGTGCTGGTGCTGATCGTCCTGATGATCCAGCTGCAGAGCTTCCAGCGCGTCTTCCTTGTGATCAGCGTCGCGCCGTTCGGACTGATCGGCGTGGTGGCGGCGATGCTCTTGTCCGGCAAGCCGCTCGGCTTCGTAGCGCTCCTCGGCGTCATCGCGCTGGTCGGCATGATCATTCGCAACTCGGTCATCCTCGTCGATCAGATCGAGATCGAGATCGGCCATGGACGCGCCGCCTGGGATGCCGTGATCGAGGCAAGCACGCACCGCTTCCGCCCGATCCTGCTCACTGCAGCGGCTGCGATTCTCGCCATGATCCCGATCGCCCCGACGGTTTTCTGGGGACCGATGGCGTATGCCATCATGGGGGGGTTGGCGGTCGCCACTGCGTTGACGCTGGTGTTTCTCCCGGCCCTCTATGTTGCCTGGTTTCGCATCCGCGAGACCGCTGACGACGAAGCGCGACAGACCGAATCGGAAACCGTGGCCGAGCCCGGCTAGGCGCATGCTGGGCGCACGCTGACGTTGACAATTTTCACCGTTTTTTTGCGAATGCGATGTCTCATCTCCTCGGATTCGGAAGGGCGTCGGCCGTTCGCGCCGCCTTGTTGCCGCGGCGCGCGCTTGGTTGCGCGTGATTGGAGTTTAGCGCATCATTCCAGCCTCGGAATTGTCCGCAGGATCGCTTGCTTCATATGCGATTTCGCAAACTGACCCTGGTCGCAGCGATCGTCGCCGCCGCGCTCGTTGCCGGCGCCGGCGCCATCTGGTTCACGCTACGTGCGACGGAGGAGGACGACGCTCAGATTGCCCACTACTGCGCCGAGAAGGCGGCGGCCGGCCTGCCGAGCGTCGCCGAGCGTGCCTCGGAGCGGTTCCAGGGCAAGGTTCCCGAGGCGGCGGCCGGCTGCCGCGGCGGGGCGAGGGCTGTCGCGCTCAGGTCGACGCCGTGGGTCGACTGGTCGAACTATTGGGGCACGGGCGACGCAAGCTCGCGGTCGGAGCGGCATGAATCGCGTTCGCACGTGCTGGACAGGAACGTCCGGGGCGTGGACGGCGCGCTGCTCGATCTCGAATACCAGCGGATGGAACTGATCAAGTTCAATCTGTTCGACAATCTCACCTTCGAGAAATACGTGACCAGCGAGACGGGGCCGACCACCAAGGTGTGGCCGGAACTGAGGCTCCCGCCCGACCATCCGGACGCCGGCTCTCTGAAGATCGAGGACGACGGCTCGCAGCTCTGTCAGGGCGAATTGATCCGGTTTCGCACGCTGACCGGCATCTGCAACGATATTCGCAACCCGGCGATGGGGTCGGCCGGACAGCTTTTTGCGCGCAATGTCGCGTTCGAGGCGACCTACCCGGACCTCGAACTCAATGAGCTGGCGAAGAACCGACACGGCGGCAGGCTCTCGCTCCTGCGCCCCGATCCGCAGGTGATCAGCCGGCGGCTTTTCACGCGCGATCAGACCGCCTCGCCGGATTGCAATCAGGGCCGCGGCGTGCCCGGCTCCACGACCGCCGACTGCTCGTACAGGAAGGCTCCCTTCTTCAACGTCCTCGCCGCGTTCTGGATACAGTTCATGACGCACGACTGGTTCGCGCACCTGGACGACGCGCGCAACGACCAGTCGAACATTCTGACCTCGCTCGGCTGCGGCGGCGAGGACGCCAGCGGCAGCATCATGCCGGCGACGCCGGAGCGTGCGGCGGCCATCGGATGCCGCCCGGAGGACAAGTTCGAAGCGGCGCTTGTCGCCGACAGCGAGCCGCCGCAGACCTTCCGCTTTGACGGCGAAGACCGCCTGAAACGCGCCTACAAGACCACGCGCAACCAGGTCACGGCCTGGTGGGACGCCTCACAGATCTACGGGACCGATGAGCGCAGCAGGCGCCGGGTGAAGCGCGACCCCGCCGATCCGGCAAAGCTTCTGGTCCAGCCGGCGG
>DASWJZ010000320.1:0-8130 GCA_036396875.1 Propylenella sp. | reverse complement strand
GCAACCGATCCGGATCGCATTGCCGAGATCCACGCGCGCCTTTCCGACATCGCGGCCCACGCCGCCGAAGCGCGGGCGGCGCGCATTCTCTCGGGCCTCGGCTTCGACGTGGAGGCGCAGGCGCGCCCCTGCTCCGACTTCTCCGGCGGCTGGCGGATGCGGGTGGCGCTCGCCGCCATCCTCTTCGCGGAGCCCGACATCCTGCTCCTCGACGAGCCCACGAACTATCTCGACCTCGAAGGCACGATCTGGCTCGAACGCTACATCGCCCGCTATCCGCACACGGCGATCGTCATCAGCCATGACCGCGACCTTCTGAACGGCGCCGTCGATTCCATCGTGCACCTGATCGACCGCAGGCTGACGCTCTGGCGGGGCGGCTACGATTCCTTCGAGCGCCAGTACCGGGAGCTGCAAATCCTGCAGGGCAAGCTTCGCGCCCGGCAGGAGGCCGAGCGCAAGCACATGCAGGCCTTCGTCGACCGCTTCCGCTACAAGGCGTCGAAGGCACGCCAGGCGCAGTCGCGGCTGAAGGCGATCGCCAGGCTGCAGCCGATCGCCGCCATCTCGCAGGAAGCGACGGTTCCCTTCCGTTTCCCTGATCCGGCGAAGCCGCTTTCGCCGCCGATCGTGCACATGGAGGGCGTGTCTGTCGGATACGAGCCCGGCCGGCCGGTGCTTTCGCACCTCAATCTGCGCATCGACGACGACGACCGCATCGCGCTTCTCGGCATGAACGGAAACGGCAAGTCGACCTTCGCCAGACTCGTTGCGGGCTTGCTGCAGCCGGAGCAGGGCGCCATCGTCCGCGCTTCGAAACTGAGGATCGGCTTCTTCGCCCAGCACCAGGTCGAATCGCTGAACCCGGCGCAATCGGCCTACCAGCACGTGAAGCCGCGCCTGCCCGAAGCCGGGGAGGCGCAGATCCGGGCGCGGGTCGCGCAGATGGGACTGTCGACCGCGAAGATGGACACGCGCGCGGCGGATCTCTCCGGCGGCGAGAAAGCGCGGCTGATGATGGGGCTCGCGGCCTTCGACGCCCCTCACCTGCTCATCCTCGACGAGCCGACCAACCATCTCGACATCGACAGCCGCGAAGCCCTCGTGCATGCCCTGAACGAGTATGCGGGAGCGGTGATCCTGATCACCCACGACCGACACCTGATCGAGGCCTGCGCCGACCGGCTCTGGCACGTCTCGGCCGGGACCGTGACGCCGTTCGGCGGCGATGTCGCCGACTATCGCCGACTGGTGCTCGGGCAATCGGCGGGCCCGGCGGAGAGCGCCGGAACCGGCGCCGCAAGGTCGCAGAAGGAGGTGCGGCGGGAAGCTGCGCAGCGCCGCGAGGCGCTCGCGCCGCTGCGCAAGAGGATGGCGGATTGCGAGCGGCTGATGGACAACCTCCGCAGCGAAATCGATAACCTGGACCGTCGCCTCGCCGACCCCGACCTTTACGCACGACCCGAGGCGGCCGCTCTCATCGCCAGGGAGCGCGCCGCCCGCATCCACGCCTTCGGCCGCGCGGAATCGGAATGGCTGGATTTGGCTGAGGAACTCGAGTGGCGCGAGTCCGCCGTCGCCGCCGACGGATAGAGATCAGCGGTCCAGCGAGTAGCTGAAGTCATATTCGGAGCCTTCGGCGTTGCGCGCGTGCAGCGCCATTTCGCCGTGAGCGCCGGAGTAGGCACCGGTCCCGCCGGTCACCGCAAGGACGGAATCGCCGGCGTCAAGAAACGGTCCTTCGACGGTGATCTGCCCGTCGGACAAGGTAAGCGTCCAGAAGCATTCCCATGCCTGGCCAACGGCGGTGCGGATGCACCACCCGTTGTTCGTTCCAACCTTGGCTGCGTTCATCGCGTCATAGACTTCGTTCGCGAATGTCAGAAGGTCGCCGACGCTGTCGCCCTTGTCGCCAAGGTCCGTGACGGCATCGGTGGTCGCCCGCTCGACGAGCTTGAGGACCTGCGTCTCCCCCGCCGCGGTGCCGATGAAGGCTGACGATAACAGCCCGGCGGAAGCGAGCGCCAAGGCGCGAAACTGTTTGATCATGGTTCTCTCCCTGCTCGGCCGGGACGGCCGAGTGCCAGCGAGATTAGCGCGGCTCGCCGTTCTTTGAAGGAGGAAACCGGCGAATGCTCCGCGAGCCTAGTTCTGCTTCGCCCACCTGCCCCTCTCGTCCTGCCGCCAGTAGGTGGCGTCGTGCCCTTCGCCCCGGGCCCTTTTCCAGACCTCGCGCGCCTTCTCGACGGCCTCCTTGTCGGTCCCGTCGAACATGAAAACAACGCGGTCGTAGCCGGAAAAATCGGAGTTCTCGGCGCCGTCCACGACAAACCGTACGTTGGCGCGGTTCGGATTCTCCTCTCCGGTCGTGAGCCAGACCGGCTGCGCTTCCGCATGGCCGTCCGCCGCGCTGCCGTGCGGCAGGAACGAGGTCTCATCGAAGGACCAGAGATGTCCGTTCAGGGTCTCCAGCCTCTCGTCCGACCCGACCTGCACCACGACCCGCCAGCCGCGGTCCAGGCTGCGCTGCAGGAGGCCGGGCAACGCGTTCTCGAGCGGCTGCCGCTCCAGATGGTAGAAAAGGACCTCGGCCATCGCTGAGCTAATCCACCACCCTCATCCTGAGGTGCCGGCCCGACGCAGTCGGGGCGGCCTCGAAGGATAGTCCAGATAACGCTGGAAACGCTGCCGTGCGTGCTTCGAGGCTCGCTTCACTCGCACCTCAGCATGAGGGAGGTTGGGAGCACTCCACATCCCATCCCCGTCCTTCGTCAGCGCCTTCCCTCGTACTTCGTCCGCACCAGCTCGTCGAGCAGCCGGACACCCCATCCCGATCCCCACGACTGGTTGATCTCATTTGAGGGCGATCCCATGGCGGTGCCGGCGATGTCGAGATGCGCCCAGGGGGTCTCCCCCTCCACGAAGCGCTGGATGAATTGCGCGCCGGTGATCGCCCCGGCATGGCGCCCGCCGGTGTTCTTCATGTCGGCAATCTTGGAATCGATGAGCTTGTCGTATTCCGCCCCGAGCGGCATGCGCCAGAGGCTCTCGCCCGTCGCCTTGGCGGCGCTGACGATCCCGTCGGCCAGCGCCTCGTTGTTGGAGAACAGGCCGGCATTGTGGTTCCCGAGCGCGACGATAATGGCGCCGGTGAGCGTCGCGAGGTCAATGATGGCCGCCGGCCGTTCGGTGCGCTGCACGTAGGTCAGGAGGTCGGCAAGGACGAGCCGGCCCTCCGCGTCCGTATTGATCACTTCGATCGTCTGGCCCGACATGGAGGTGACGACGTCGCCAGGCCGCTGAGCCCCGCCGTGCGGCATGTTCTCCACCAGCCCGACGATGCCGGCGACATTCACCTTCGCCTTGCGTTCGGCGAGCGTCTGGATAAGGCCGGCCACGGCGGCGGCGCCGGCCATGTCGCCCTTCATGTCCTCCATGCCGGCGGCCGGCTTGATGGAGATGCCGCCGCTGTCGAAGACGACGCCCTTGCCGACGAATGCGATCGGCGCCTCCCTGTCGCGCCCGCCCCGCCAACGCAGGATGACGACGCGCGGGGGACGCTCGGAGCCCTGCGCCACGCCGAGCAACGCCCCCATCTTGAGCTTCCGTAGCTCTGCCTCGCCGAGCACCTGTACGTCGACGCCGAGCTTCGCGAGGCCCTTCAGTCGCGCCGTGAACTCGACAGTGCCGAGGGCGTTGGGCGGTTCGTTGACGAGATCGCGCGCGAAGGCGACACCCCCGGCAACGGCCGCGGCCGGACTCCAGGCGCGCGACGCCGCGCGCGGATCGGAGACGGCCACCGCGAATCGGCGCGGCTTCGGCACGTCGTCGTTGTTGTCCTTCTTCTTCTTGGTCTTGTACTTGTCGAATTCGTAGCTTCGGAGCGAAATGCCGAGCGCCACGTCGGCCGCCTGCTCGGCCGTCACCGGCTCGCCATCCGGGCGCTCCAGCACGATTGTGACCGGCGCTTCGCCCCGCACGGCTCCCGCGATCGTGCCCCCGAGTTTGAGCCAGTCCTGCGGAGCGAGCTTCGAAAGATCGCCGAGGCCGACCAGCCAGACGTTGTCGACCGGCAGCCCCGCCGGAGCGGGGACCCGAAGCGTCTTCCTGGCCTTGCCCTCGAACTTCGCGGCCGCGGCGGCCCGCTGAATGCCGCCCTTGGCGGACCGGACGAAGTCGGCTGCCGCCGTTCCAAGATGGAGCTTCCGATCGGTCAGAAGGACCGCCGCGCCCGATTTCGGCGCTTCGAGCTTCACAAATCTGATCTCGGCGCGCGCTGCCATTCTCCTGCCTCATCCTGATGACCGGCCCTCGCAAACCGGGATAAGAGGGCTGCGCGCCCGCGCGTCAAGTGCGGCAGGCGCCCAGACGCCCACGGGAGAGCAAAATTCCGGCCGCCCTCGCCGAGCACGGCCCGACGCTGCTATATCTTCGCCGCAATCGGCCCGAACCCTCGCTAAAATGGTGCGCAAGGGAGGGCGTTCCGGCAACGGGGAATCGACTTGATACCGCTTATCGAGCGCTACATCCTGCGCCGCGCCGCCTATCTTTTCCTGATGACGCTCTGCGCCCTCGTCGCGGCGCTGTGGGTGACGCAGGTCCTGCGCGAGATCGACGTGGTGACGGCGCAGGGCCAGGCGATCTGGATATTCCTCCTGATGACGGTCCTGGCGCTTCCCGCGCTGGTCCAGCTTGTCGCGCCGATCGCCTTCCTTGTCGCCGCGATCGGCACGCTGAACAGCCTGCGGAACGACAGCGAACTTCCGGTCATTGCTGCTGCCGGCGCTTCGCGCAAGGCGGTCTACCGCCCGATCCTCGTGCTTGGCGCGATCGTCATGCTGCTGGCCGCCGTGTCGCACCACATGGTCGCGCCTGCGAGCCTCGCTGCTCTGCGCGCCATTCTCACGCAGGTCCGCGTCGACGTCATCGCCACCCTGGTCCAGGAAGGCGGGTTCCGTGCGGTCGGTGACGGCCTGACGATGCATATCCGCGAGAAGGCGGCCGACGGAAGCTTCCGCGGGATTTTCGTGAACGACGACCGCAACCCGCGCGAGTCGCTCCAATACAGCGCGGCCGATGGCCTGCTTCTCGAACAGGCCGGCGGGTCGTACTTCATCCTGCAGAACGGCGATCTCATCCGCGAGGACGAGACGGCGGGCGAGACGAACGTCGTGGCTTTCGAAACCTATGCGCTCGACCTGAGCCAGCTTGGCGCCGCTGACGGCACGGCGGTCTATCGCGCCCGCGAGCGCTCGACGCTCTACCTGCTGCAACCGGACGCCGACAATTCTGTAAGCGAGCCCTATGCGGCCGGCGTCACGGCCGAAATCCACAGCCGCACCACCGCGCCCCTCTACGCGCTCGTTTTCGCCCTCCTTGCGCTCGCTTTTCTCGGGCGGCCGGCAACCCACCGGCAGGACCGGAGCACAGCGATTTTCGCCGTCGTAGCGCTCAGCATCCTGTTCCGGGCAGGCGGGTTTGCCGCCTTGGCTGTCGCCCGAAACCATGCCGCCGCCATTCCCGCCCTCTACGCGATTCCACTGTCCGGAATCGCCCTCGGCGCCTACGTCGCGCTACAGGATCGGCGGCACGCGATTCCGCGCATGGTCGAGGCGGCGTGGGACGCGGCCCTTGCGTTCGGTCGCCGGACGCTCGGCCGATACGCGGCCGCGGCCGGCGCCGCCGGGAACGACAGCCGATGATCCCGCGCGTTCTCAGCCTCTATGTGGCGAAGCGCTTCGCTGCCACTCTGGTGCTGATCCTGGCGGCTGTCGGATTCGTAATCTTCCTGGCCGACTACGTCGAGGTTCTGCGCCGCTTCAGCGATGACGAAGGCTTTTCGCCGCTGCTCGGGCTTCAGCTCGCCGCAATGCGTGTGCCCATCCTGCTCGATACCGCTCTTCCCTTCGCTTTCCTCTTTGCGGCTGTGCTGAGCCTGATCGGCCTGTCGCGCACGCTCGAGCTGGTCGTCGCCCGGGCAAGCGGCGTGTCGGTCTGGGGTTTTCTGCGTGGACCCTTCGCGGTGGCGGCGCTCTTCGGAGCGCTTGCTACCGCAGTCCTCAATCCGTTTGCCGTCGACCTGAAGGAAAAGGCCGAGAATATCGAGGCGGAGCTGTCGGGTCGTTCCGGCTGGGGCGAGGGGCACTGGTTCCGCCAGGAGGGAAAGTCGATACCGTCGATCGTCCATGCGGGCTCGGCCGGCGACGAAGAAGGGCTGGCGCTGTTCGGGGTGACGGCTTTTGTCCTCGATGCCGATGGCGGGTTTCGCGAGAAGGTCACTGCGCCGCGCGCTTCGTACGAGGATCAGGGCTGGATTTTTCGGAACGCCAAGGTCGTGTCGGCGACGAGCTCCCCCAAAAATGTCGAACGATACGAACTTCCGACGGATCTATCGGCGGAGGAACTCCGCCGGAGCTTCGTCGAGCCTGAGGCTATTTCGGTCTGGTCGCTGCCGGGCTTCATCGCCACGGCGCAACTGACGGGCGTCGATCCCGACGGTTTTCGCGTCGCCTTTCACGTCCTCCTGACCAGGCCCCTGTTTCTCATCGCCATGGTCATGATCGCCGCCACGGTGAGCCTCCGGCTGAGCCGCTATGGCGGAATCTGGAAGCTCGTCCTGACTGGCGCGGCCATCGGCTTTTTGCTTTATGCTGCCAGCGAGATTGTGAGTGACATCGGAGGAAACGGCATTATCGATCCGGTGCTGGCGGCGTGGCTGCCGCCGCTCGTTGCGCTGCTTTTCGGCGCAACCGCCCTGCTGTACCAGGAGGATGGGTGATATCCTTGGCTGTGTATTCGCGTTCCGCAAGGCGATCCCGCCATCTCGCCCGGCTGCTGGCAGCTTCTGCGCTGTCGGCCGCCGTCGCCGCTCCCTTTCTGCCGGTGCTCGCCCAGTCGACCGATCCGCTTCTCACGCAGGATGTCGGCGTGGAGCAGAAGATGCTCCTGGAGGCGGACCAGCTGGTCTACGATTTCGACCGCCAGACGGTGACGGCGATCGGCAACGTCCAGATCTATTACGGCGCCTATGTGCTCGACGCCGAGCGCGTCACCTACGACCAGAAGGCCGGCCGGCTGGTGGCGACGGGCGGCGTCAGGATGCTCGAGCCGGACGGCACCCTGATCACCGCCGAGCGGCTCGACATCACGGACGACTTCCGCGACGGCTTCGTCGAAAGCCTGAACGTCATCACAACCGAGCGCGCCCGCTTCTCCGCGCAAAGCGCGGAGCGGCGCGACGGCAATCTCATCATCTTCCGGCAAGGCGTCTATACCGCCTGCGCGCCGTGTCTGGAGAACCCGGACAAACCGCCCCTCTGGCAGATCAAGGCGGCGCGCATCATCCATGACCGGGAGGAACGGACGGTCTACTACGAGCATGCGCGACTGGAATTCGTCGGAGTCCCGATCGCCTACCTGCCGGTGTTCTTCCATCCCGATCCGACCGTCACGCGGAAGTCCGGCTTCCTCGTCCCCTCGATCCTGCAGCGGGAAGCGATCGGGTTCGGCGTGACGACGCCCGTCTTCTGGAACCTCGCCCCCAATTACGACGTGACTTTCTCGCCCACCTTCCTGACCCGCCAGGGGGTCCTGATGCAGGCGGAGTGGCGTCACCGGCTTCTGAACGGTGCGTATTCGATACGCCTCGCCGGAATCTTCCAGCAGGACAAGGGCGCCTTCGTCGACGACGACGGGGACCCGCTGAGCGGCCATCGGGACTTCCGCGGCGGAGTGCATACGACCGGCAACTTCGCGCTGAGCGACCTCTGGCAGTTCGGCTGGGACATTCACGCGACGACCGACCGCACCTTCAACCGCGACTATCGCATCCCCGACGCCACTGCCCAGGACCTGACCTCGACGCTGTATCTGACCGGCTTCAGCGACCGCAATTATTTCGACCTGCGCGGCTACCATTTCCGGGTGCAGCGCGAGAACACCGAGGAAGAGATTCCCGATGGTCCCGACCCCGACGCGTTGCCCGACCTTTATGTGCACAACGATCAGGCCGAGCAGGCGGTCGTGCATCCGGTGCTCGACCACAATTATATCGTTGACCGGCCAGTGCTCGGCGGCGAGTTGCGCTTCGATTCGAATATCGCCAGCATCTCCCGCGACCAGAGCGACATC
>DASWJZ010000319.1:0-6907 GCA_036396875.1 Propylenella sp. | reverse complement strand
TCCGCTCGACCGAAAGATGGAGCTCGACCTTACGACATCGTCGCCGGCGTTGCATGCGGCCGACGCCAAGATCAAAATTGGCGCAAGCGCGCCGCCGGCCAAACGCCATCTCTTGCAATGTGGCGTTGCGGGTGTCTCAGTTGACGGACACCTTCACGACCTCGCTCACCACCTGTCCGGCGGCATTCTTCACCCGAACCTTGTAGCGACCGCCGTCGCCGGTGGCCGCCGCCGCCACCTGGAAGACCGGACCCGTGGCGCCGGCGATGGCCTTGTTGTTGCGGAACCACTGGAACTTGAGCGGACGCGTTCCGCGAGCAGAGACTGAGAGGAGCATAGGATCGCCCGGATTAACGGTCACCGCCTTCGGTTGGCGGACGATCTCGGGGACGGTCGCCGCGCCGGACGCCGCCGGGCCGAGGTTGCGGTAGGTCAGCATCCTGTCGCTGGTTCCGCTCACACCGACCAGGCGCGCAATATCGGATCGCCCGTCCTTGTCGACGTCGACCGGGTAGATCATGTTGCAGTCCTCCGCGGCGTCAGTCTTGTCGATCAGCCGGCGCTTCTGGGGCGTGAACACGCCGGATCCATCGTTAAGCCAGATCACGTAGTCGTCTAACCCGCCCCCGCAGAATCGAGAGCTCAAGAAGTCGACGATGCCGTCGCCGAAGAAATCTGCGGCAAAGAGCTTGGCTCTCCAGAGCCCATCCGCATCCATGCCGCTCCCCGACCGCATCCGCTTTGAAGTCTGGTCGTCGAAGCCTGCGCCTGCTTTCTTGACCAGCACCTGAAGACCGTAGCCCTCGTAAAAGGGATCGTTCATGGTCTGCGAAAGGATCAAATCCGGCTTTCCGTTCGTATCGACGTCGACCGGCAGGATGTCGACAGTTTGCGAGTTACCGGTGCCGAATAGTCCGGTGGGAAGCGTCAGGTCAGGATTCGCGCTGAGAAAGTTCCCAGCACCGTCATTCAAGTAGACCACACTGTCCGGAGCCTGGAATGCACCGAGCACCAGGTCCGGGCCCTTCACCCCGTCCACATCGACGAGCGCCGCCGCAGTATAGGTTTCGGCGCGATCGGCAACGGTCGCATTGAGGCGGTTGAATGACGGGACCGGCATCTTCTCTTTTCTGCCGAGCAGGAAATAGGGACCCTGCTCGCTGCAGCAGAGGACGCCGACGTAGATATCGTCGATCCCGTCCCGATCTATGTCTCCGCTTGCTGCTGCGTGGGTATATGTATCCTCCTTTGGCGGCACACTGCGGCCGACGTGCTTCTGCCCAGTACGCGATAAGATCAGCCAGTCTGGCTCGCCGTCGAACGGATCGGCATCGTACCCATGCCCACCAAGAAAATAGTCGAGCTTGCCATCGTCGTTGAAATCTCGGACCTCCAGCACGCGCGAATGCACCTGTTTGGGAACATCCCCGGCCAGAAACGCCGATGTCTTCTCGCTGTACGTGAAGGCGCTCGGGCTGACGCCCAGGAGGACGATAGGTTCGGGCCGGTCGGGACCAAGTCCTGGAAAGTTGGAGTATGCCTGCACGATTTCCGGGCGGCCGTCGCCGTTGAGGTCGACCGGGCCGCTCCCGTGGGCAGCATTTGACCCGGCCCGATGCGAGAACTGCGAGCCAGCCACCGGGTCGGCGAAGCGCGGCAGGCGAAAGGTCACCGCGGCGCGAGCGTCCGCCCCATCGCCCAACGCCTCGGCACGGGCCGAGCCCAGGAAGTCCGGTCCAAATCGAAGACCCATCAAAAGACAGAAGAGCGCATGCGCTAAAGCAGGGCTCCGAAGCATCGCCATCCTTTCCGCGAGGGTCCGGAAGCCGGCGTTCCGGATACATTCATGAACCTCTTGCCGGACAACTTCGTGTTTTGCAATTGTTTCCGGCGACAGCATTGTTCGATCGCACTCCCTGAGGCGGTCGAGCACAGCCCGCCAACGCTCAAGGACGCAATCGCCGCCATCGAATCGCGGCTGGACGAGCCAGGGGGTTGAAGGCGCCAGCCGGCCTGTAAGCCGGGTTCTGTAGGGCCGCTTTCGCGGCGCGACGGCCATTCATCTGGAACGCCGGTTGCCCGGCGCTTCGCGCGACCGACCCGGACGGCTGGCCTGGATAGACCGGGCCCTTTCCCGAAGGAAGGAGCCCGCGCCGTCCCTTCTTGGTCTTGCTCCCGGTGGGGTTTGCCGTGCCGTTCCCGTCGCCGGGCCCGCGGTGGGCTCTTACCCCACCCTTTCACCCTTGCCCGCCTTCATTTCCTTCGCGCGAGGCGACCCTTTAGGGGCCTTCCCGCGACAGCGAAGGCGAGCGGTTTGCTTTCTGTGGCACTTTCCCTGGGGTCGCCCCCGCCGGGCGTTACCCGGCACCGTTCATCCATGGAGCCCGGACTTTCCTCCCCGCTTTCGCGAGGCGGCCGTCCGGCCGACTGGCTGACAACAGGTGGCATCGAGAGGGGGCAAGGTCAACCCGCGGGCTCAACGGAACGGGTCGAGCGTGGCCACACCGAACTGTTTGAAGTCGCGGACGTTTCGGGTCACGACAGTCAATCCGTGCACCGCGGCCGTCGCCGCGATCATCGCATCCTCGATCAGAGCGTGCGACCGGCGGTGCATCATCCGCGCCCAGCAGCGGAATGTCGGCGCATCCATCGGCAGCACGTTATAGGTGTCCGCGACCAGATCGATCCATCTGGATATCTCTTCGGCCTTTGACGGATCGTGTTCCCGCGTGATCTCGACGCCGGCCTGCAGCTCTCCAATCGTCACGGCCGAAAGGTGGAGGTCCCTGTCCGCCGCACCGCCGAGCCAGGCGACGACAGCGCCATGCGGCCGTGGCCGGCGGAGTAACGTGGTATCGGAACTCCGACGACAGCGCCATGCGGCCGTGGCCGGCGGAGTTCCGATACCACGTTGGTGTCGAGAAGGAACATCGGCTCCCTCAGCCAATCGGCGCCGGCGGCCGCCGGCGGCGCTTGCCGCGCCGAGGAATGCAGATATCCGCCCGCGGCGATTCCGCCAGAAGCAGCTCTTTCAGCGTCGGTCCTGCAGCATGCTGCAGACGGCGCCAATCCTCGACGGGCACGAGGACGGCCACTTCGGCACCGCGCCGGCTGACCACCTGCGGCCCTTCGCGAAGGCTCGTTTCCAGCAGCTCGCTGAACCGCGCCTTCGCATCCTGAACAGGCCAGATTCGCGCTCCCATGATGTCTAGTTATCTAACTAGTCATTGCGGATTGCAAGGGGCGATTGCGATCGCCGGGCGTCGGCTCGACAGATCCGACGCCCGTCACTAGCGTCCCGCGCGGCTTTGCGAGGATGCTCCCGAATGCCCGGGACGTGGGATTTCTGGGTCGACCGCGGCGGCACGTTCACCGACGTCGTGGCGCGCGACCCGACCGGCGGGCTGCATGCGCTGAAGCTGCTTTCGGATAATCCCGACGCCTATCGCGACGCAGCGGTCGAGGCGATCCGCCGCCTGCTCGGCGTCCCGCCCGGCGAGCCTGTCCCGGCGGAACGGATCGGCGCCGTGAAGATGGGAACGACGGTCGCGACCAATGCGCTGCTGGAGCGGCGGGGCGAGCCGACGGCGCTGCTCGTTACCCGCGGCTTCCGCGACGCGCTCAGGATCGGCTACCAGGCGCGGCCCGACATCTTCGCCAAGAGCATCGTTCTGCCGGAGCTTCTCTATTCGCGGGTCGAGGAGGTGGGCGAGCGGGTGCGCGCCGACGGGACGGTGGAAGCCGCGCCGGACGAGCAAGAGGTTCTCCGGCTGCTCGCGGCGATCCGCAAAGACGGTTATCGCGCGCTCGCCATCGTGTTCCTGCACGCCTGGAAATATCCGGCGCACGAGGCGCGCGTGGCGGCGGCCGCCCGCGCGATGGGCTTCCCGCAGGTCTCCGTCAGCCATGAGGTGTCGCCGCTGGTGAAGTTCGTCGGGCGCGGCGACACGACGGTGGCCGACGCCTATCTGACGCCGATCCTGCGGCGCTATGTCGATGAGGTGGCGGCGGATCTCGGCGTGGCGGCCAATCCCTCTCCCCCTCGTGGGGAGAGGGTAGCCGCGAAGCGGCTGGGTGAGGGGTTGTCGCCTCCTCTGCGGCGGACGAAAGACTCCTCCTCCAACCCCTCCCCACAAGGGGGAGGGGCACCGCGCCTGATGTTCATGATGTCGTCGGGCGGGCTGACGGCGGCGCATCTTTTCCAGGGCAAGGACGCGATCCTCTCCGGTCCGGCGGGGGGCGTGGTCGGCGCCGTGGAGACGGCGCGCATGGCAGGGTTCGAGAAGATCATCGGCTTCGACCTGGGCGGCACCTCGACCGACGTTTCGCATTATGCCGGCGAGCTGGAGCGCGCGTTCGAGACCGAGGTGGCCGGGGTCAGGATGCGCGCGCCGATGATCCGCATCCACACGGTGGCGGCGGGCGGCGGCTCGATCCTGCACTACGAGGCGGGCCGCTTCCGCGTCGGGCCCGATTCCGCCGGCGCCGATCCCGGCCCCGCCGCCTACCGCCGCGGCGGGCCGCTGACGGTGACCGACGCCAACGTCATGGTCGGGAAGCTGATGCCGGCGCATTTTCCGGCGATTTTTGGGCCGCGGCAGGACCTGCCGCTCGACGCCGCGCTCGTCCGTGAAAAGTTCGCCGCACTTGCCGCCGGGCTCGACAAGGCGCCCGAGGAGGTCGCCGACGGATTCCTCGCCGTGGCGGTAGAGAACATGGCGAACGCGATCAAAAAAATCTCCGTCGCCCGCGGCTACGACGTGACGCGCTATGCGCTCGCCTGCCTCGGCGGGGCGGGCGGCCAGCACGCGTGCATGATCGCAGACCGACTTGGAATGGAGACGCTGCACATCCACCCGCTGTCGGGCGTCCTGTCCGCCTACGGGATGGGGCTCGCCGACATTCGCGCAAACCGCAGCCGCGCCGTGGTGTTGCCGCTCCAGGCGGAATCGGAATCAGAGCTCGCCCGCGTGCGGACGGACCTCGCAGCGGACGCTCGCAAGGAGCTTGAGGATCAGGGCCTCGACGATTCGGAGATCGCTCTCTTCGCCCGCGCGCATATCCGCTATGCCGGAACCGACATGGCGCTGCCGGTGCCCTTCGCCGCGACCGCCGCCATGCGCCGCGCCTTCGAGGACGAGCACCGCGCCCGCTTCGGCTTCATCTACGAGGACAAGCCGCTGGTCGTCGAGGCGGTGGAGGTGGAGGCCCGGGGCGGCGGCGCCGCGCCCGTCGAGCCGGACCGCCCGCTCGCCGGCGACGAGGCGACGCCGGCGGAGAAGACGCGCTTCTTCTCGGACGGCGCCTGGCACGAAGCGGGCGTCTTTCTTCGCGAGGCGCTTTCGCCCGGCCACAGGATCGCCGGACCGGCGCTTGTCATCGAGCCGCACCAGACGATCGTGGTGGAGCCCGGCTGGGCGGCGGAGGTGACGGCGAAGAACCATGTCGTGCTCCGCCGCGTCGTGCCGCGCCCGCGGGCGCAGGCGCCCGGCACGGGTCGTGAAGACGGACCGGGGGCCGACCCGGTGATGCTCGAAGTCTTCAACAACCTGTTCATGTCGATCGCCGAGCAGATGGGCGTGACGCTGCAGAACACCGCCCATTCGGTGAACATCAAGGAACGGCTCGATTTCTCCTGCGCGGTCTTCGATTCCTCCGGCGCGCTTGTCGCCAACGCGCCGCACATGCCGGTGCATCTCGGCTCGATGGACCGCTCCGTCGAGATCGTGCGGCGGCTCAACCCGGAGATTTCTCCCGGCGACGTCTACGCGCTGAACGCGCCCTATAACGGCGGCACGCATCTCCCCGACATCACCGTGGTGACGCCGGTCTTCGAGGCGGCGGCGAGCGCGCCTCCTCCCCCCTTGCGGGGGAGGGCCGGGGTGGGGGGACAGAACGAGCGCGCTGACCTTCGTCCTTCCCCCTCCCCTAGCCCCTCCCCGCAAGAGGGAGGGGGAAGGATCCTGTTTTGGGTCGCGAGCCGCGGGCACCACGCCGATGTCGGCGGGACGGCCCCCGGCTCGATGACGCCGCTCGCGACGACGGTCGACGAGGAAGGCGTGCTGATCGACAATTTTCGGTTGGTCGAGGGCGGCCGCTTCCGCGAGGCGGAGCTGATGACGCTCCTCACCGACCACCCCTTTCCCTGCCGCAACCCGGCGCAGAACGTCGCCGACCTCAAGGCGCAGATCGCCGCCAACGAGAAGGGCGTCGCGGAAATCCGCAAGATGGTGCGGCAGTTCGGGCTCGAAACGGTAGAGGCCTATATGCGGCACGTGCGCGACAATGCTGCGGAAAGCGTGCGCGAGGTGATCGGGCAGCTGAAGGATTCGGCGTTCGAGTATCCGACCGACCAGGGCGCCGTCATCAAGGTGAATATCCGCGTCGACCGGGAGAGGCGCCGCGCGACGGTGGACTTTTCCGGCACGTCGCCGGCGCAGCCGAACAATTTCAATGCGCCCGCTCCGGTGACCCGCGCGGCGGTACTCTACGTCTTCCGCGTCATGGTGGAAAAAAACATCCCGATGAACGCCGGCTGCCTGGAGCCGATCGACATCGTCATCCCAGAGGGGTCGATGCTCGCCCCAAAATATCCGCGCGCGGTGGTCGCCGGCAACGTTGAGACGAGCCAGCACGTGACCAACGCGCTGTTCGGCGCGCTCGGTGCGTTGTCGTCGGCGCAGGGGTCGATGAACAACCTCACCTTCGGCAACCAGAAGTATCAGTACTACGAAACGATCTGCTCCGGCGCGCCGGCCGGCGTGCTGAACGACGGCACCGGTTTTGACGGCGCCGACGCCGTGCACACGCACATGACCAATTCGCGGCTGACCGACCCTGAAGTGCTGGAGATGCGCTTCCCGGTGCTGCTGGAGGATTTTCGCATAAGGCGGGAGCGGGACGAGGC
>DASWJZ010000318.1:0-4545 GCA_036396875.1 Propylenella sp. | reverse complement strand
CGTCGACGAGGCGGATCAGATGCTCGATCTCGGCTTCATCGTGCCGCTCCGGCGGATCGTGAAGCTCATCCCGGCGAAGCGGCAGACGCTCTTCTTCTCCGCCACGATGCCGAAAGCCATTTCGCAACTGGCGGATTCGCTCCTCACCGACCCCGTGCAGGTCGCGGTGGCGCCGGTCGCCACGACGGTAGAGCGGGTCGAACAGGGCGTGATGATGATGCCGACGGCGCAGAAGCCGGCGGTGCTCGAGCGCATCCTCGGCGAAGCCGGCATGGAACGCGTTCTGGTCTTCACGCGGACCAAGCACGGCGCCGACAAGGTCGTTCGCGGACTCGCCAAGGCGCGTATCGAGGCATCGGCCATCCATGGCAACAAGAGCCAGCCGCAGCGCGAGCGGGCGCTCGCCGCCTTCAAGTCCGGCGGGACGCGGGTTCTCGTCGCCACCGACATCGCGGCGCGCGGCATCCATGTCGAGGGCGTCACGCATGTCGTGAACTACGACCTCCCGAACGTCGCCGAAAGCTATGTCCACCGGATCGGGCGCACGGCCCGTGCCGGGGCGGCGGGCATCGCGCTCTCCTTCTGCAACGGCGAGGAGCGCGCCTATCTCCGCGACATCGAGAAGCTGACGCGGACGACGGTTCCGGTGCTGCCGCTTCCCGCCGGGATCGAGTTCCGGGCGGACGTTTCGGCCCCCGGACCGCGCCCGGTTCGCGGCAGGGGAAAGCCGGCTGCCCGGCCGAACCCCGCGGCGGCGGCCCGCAAGCCGCGCCGCTCGCGTCCAGAGGCGCGGGCCGGCAAGCGGCAGGAGCGGCCGGCCGGGCTCGATGCGGCGACCGGCCTGCCGCGCTTTCTTATGCGGCCGAGCAGCCGGTAGGCTGGTCCCGCCCGCGGCTAGCGGGTCCGGCACGACCCGGCCCCGGACCGGGCCTTGACCGCGTCACCTTGGTCGTCAAAGTGCCTGCCGCCTGTTGAGGAGCGGAGCATGGCGATTCGATCGGCGCGCGCCGGCCTGGCCGGCGCCGCAGTGATTGCAGGATTGCTCGGCGCGGCCGGCACGGCCGCTGCGCAATGTCCGGGCGCAGGCGGATTTCCTGCCTGGCTCGACGGCTTCAAGCGCGAAGCGGCGGTCGCCGGGGTTTCGGCCGGGACGCTCACCGCGCTCGACGGCGTCCGCTACGACGAAAAGGTCGTGGCGGCGGATCGTCGCCAGGGCGTCTTTTCGCAGAGCTTTCTGGAATTCGCCGGCCGGATGGTCGCCGACTACCGGATGAGCCAGGGCCGGCAGCTCCTGAAGAAGCATGCCGACATTTTTGCACGGATCGAGCGGGATTTTGGCGTGCCTGGGCCTGTCATCGTCGCCTTCTGGGGGCTGGAGACGGATTTCGGCGCCAATCTCGGCGACTTCCGCACGCTGCAGTCGCTCGCCACGCTCGCCTACGATTGCCGGCGGCCCGACATGTTCCGCGCCGAACTCATTGCGGCGCTCAAGCTCCTCGACCGCGGCGATCTCGCGCCGCAGGATATGAAAGGCGCCTGGGCGGGTGAGGTCGGGCAGATGCAGTTCGTCCCGACCTATTATCTCGAGCTCGCCGTCGACTATGACGGCGACGGCCGCCGCAATCTGGTCCGCAGCGTGCCCGACGTGCTCGCCTCTTCCGCCAACCTTTTGAAGCATCACGGATGGCAGGCCGGCGAGGCGTGGCTGGAGGAGGTCCGCGTGCCGGCGGACATGCCGTGGCCGGAAGCCGACCTCGCCATCAAGCATCCCCGCTCGCAATGGGCGGAATGGGGCGTCGCCAGGGCGGATGGCAGTGCGTTGCCGGCCGACGGGCTTGCCGCCTCGCTGCTCCTGCCGATGGGAAGGCTGGGCCCGGCGTTCCTCGCCTACCGGAATTTCGACGTCTACACGCAATGGAACCAGTCGCTCGTCTACGCGATCACCGCGGCCTACTACGCCACGCGGCTCGCCGGCGCCCCGCCGGTGACGCGCGGCAGCGCCGAAGCGCCGAGCCGGGAAGAGATCAAGGAGGCGCAGCAGCGCCTGCAGGCACTCGGCTACGACGTCGGCAAGGTCGACGGCATCGTCGGGGCGCAGACGCGGGGCGCGGTGAAGGCGGTGCAGATGCAGCTCGGCATGCCGGCCGATTCCTATCCCGATCCGACCTTCCTCGCCGCGCTGCAGCGAATGTGACGAGACAAATTCGGGTGACGCACCGGATCGAGGACACGGTTGCGGCGGGTGCGCCGCTCGGCGCCGCCAAGGCGGCGCTGATCCTTGTGCACGGGCGCGGCGCCACGGCCGAAAGCATGCTGCCGCTCGCCGAGGCCTTCGGCCGCAGCGATATCGCGTTTGTCGCGCCGCAGGCCGGCGGGAACAGCTGGTATCCCTACAGCTTCCTCGCGCCGCTCGAGGCGAACGAGCCTTTCCTCTCCTCCGCCCTCACCTTGCTCGGCGGTCTCGTCAAGGAGCTTCAGGCAAAGGATTACCCGCCGGAGCGGATCGGCCTCGTCGGTTTTTCGCAAGGCGCCTGCCTTGCGACGGAGTTCGTCGCGCGGAATGCACGACGCTACGGGGTGGTGGCGGGCCTGTCCGGCGGGCTCATCGGGCCGGAAGGCACGCGGCGCGGCTATCCGGGCTCGCTCGACGGCACGCCGGTCTTCCTCGGGTGCAGTGACCTCGACCCGCACATTCCGGTCGTGCGCGTGCACGAGACGGCGGCCGTGCTCGGCGCGCTCGGCGCCGAGGTTGACACGCGCATCTATCCCGGCATGGGTCATACGGTGAACGAGGACGAGATCGGGGCCGTGAAGACGCTGCTCGATCGTATGGCGGACAGCACCGAACCTTCGCCGCCGCCCGGCCGACCAATCTAAGCGCCGGCCTTCGCCCAGTTTTGGATTATGAGGCCGGGCACGCGCTCGAACTCGCGGATGTTGTTCGTCACAAGCGTCAGGTCCGTGGCTATGGCATGGGCGGCGATCCAGAGATCGTTGTTGCCGATCATCTGGCCTTTCGACGCGAGCGCAGCGCGGACACGCCCGTACACCTCCCCCGCCCGTAGCGGGAGCGGCACAATCTGGATCAGGGATAGCAGTTCGCTCAGCACGCGTTGCGCGGAAGCCTTGTCCGGCGCCTTTTCCAAGCCGAACAGAAGCTCCCCGTAAGTGATGACCGATAGCACCGCTTCACCCCTCTGGAGCGCCCCAAATCTCGCGACGACATGGGATGGTCGCGCCTGCCGGATGTAAATGAGGATGTTCGTGTCCAGCATGTAGCGGGCGGGACTCACAAGTTCTTGCGTTCCTGCGGCGGAGCGTCTTCACGCGAAGCGAACATCTCCTCCGGAAGCTGCATGATCAGCGCGATGGCGCGCTCCATCCCCCGCGGCTTTTCACGCAGCACGATCTCGTCGCCGCGCCGAAAAATTTCCACCTCGTCGGCGGCGAGGCGGAATTCCTTCGGCAGGCGAACCGCCTGGCTGTTTCCAGACCGGAAAACGCGCGCCTTTGCCATATGGCATCTCCGTATATACGTCTTCGTATATACGGTGATCATGAAAAATTCGCAAGTGAAATGGCGACTTCAGAGCGGGCGCAGGCCCGCCTCGATCTGCGCTCGCCTGGGCTCGAGGAACGGCGGCAGGGCAAGCCGCTCGCCCAGCGTCTCCAGCGGCTCGTCGGCGGCGAAGCCCGGCCCGTCCGAAGCGATCTCGAACAGGATGCCGTTCGGCTCGCGGAAATAGAGGCTCCTGAAGTAGAAGCGGTCGACCTTGCCGCTGTTGGGGATGCGCAGCTCCTGCAGGCGCTTCGCCCACGCATCATAATTGGCGTCCGGGGTGCGGAAGGCGACGTGATGGACGCCGCCGCGCCCCTGCCGGGCCGGCGGCAGGTCGGGCTCGACCGCGACATGCAGCTCCGCTGCCGGCCCGCCCTCCCCCATCTCATAGACATGCACGGTCTCCCCGCCACTCTCGGGATGCGGGTAGGCGCGCGCGGGCCGCATGTTCATCACCTCGGTCAGCACGCGGGCGGTTGGGCCAAGTTCGGGCACGCTCAGCCTGATCGGCCCGAGGCCGCGGATCTGACGCTCGGCCGGAACCTCACTCCTCTTCCACGAATGCGCGGCGCCGGCGCCGCCGTCGTCAACGAGGCTGAGGCGCTGGCCTTCCGGGTCCTCGAAATCGAGCGTGGCGCGGCCGTCGCGCGCCGCCACCTCACCGACGCTCGCACCCCTCCGGACCAAGCGCTCTCGCCACCAATCGAGCGTGTCCGCGCCGGCAACGCGGAGCGCCGTCCGGGAAATGGAATGCGTGCCACGACGCTCCGGCGCCGCGGGCCAGTCGAAGAAGGTAATGTCGGTACCCGGCGAGCCGCGTCCATCGGCGTAGAAGAGATGATAGGCGCTCACATCGTCCTGGTTCACGGTCTTCTTCACCAGCCGCATCCCGAGCGTCCCTTCGTAGAAGGCGCGGTTGCCGGGCGCGTCGGCGGAAATCGCGGTGAGATGATGGATTCCGGTAAGCTGCATCAGGTCCTGTCCCG
>DASWJZ010000317.1:0-9138 GCA_036396875.1 Propylenella sp. | reverse complement strand
ATCCGCATCTCGTCGGCGTTCTCCTCGCCGCGGATGCGCGCCGCCTCAAAGCCGTTGCCGATCTCCACGCCCTTGACCGCGTTGATCGACATCAGCCCCGCCGCGACATCCTGGTCGAGCTTGGCGTAGATGGGTGCGCCGAGCCCCGCCGGCACGCCCTCCGCGACGACCTCGATCACCGCCCCGACCGAGGATCCCGCCTTGCGGATGCCGTCGAGATAGGGCTCCCAGCGCCTGGCGGCCTCCGGATCGGGACAGAAGAAGGGGTTCTCGTCCACCGCATTCCAGTCCCATCGGCTGCGGTCGATTTCGATCTCGCCGATGCGGACGAGCGCGCCGCGAACGGACAGGCCCGGCACGATCTTTCGTGCGATCGCGCCAGCCGCCACGCGCATCGCCGTCTCGCGCGCCGACGAGCGGCCGCCGCCGCGATAGTCGCGGATGCCGTATTTTGCGTCATAGGTGAAGTCGGCGTGCCCCGGCCGGTAGCGATCGCGGATTTCCGAATAATCCTTTGAGCGCTGGTCGACGTTCTCGATCACGAGCGAGATCGGCGCGCCCGTCGTCACCAATCCGCCCGCCGCTTCGTCCTCGAACACGCCGGAGAGGATTCTCACCTGGTCCGGCTCCCGCCGCTGTGTGGTGAAGCGCGACTGCCCCGGCCGCCGCTTGTCGAGATAGGACTGGATCTCCGCCTCGGAGATCGGAATCTTCGGCGGACAGCCGTCCACCACGCAGCCGATCGCCGGCCCGTGGCTCTCGCCCCAGGTCGTGACGCGGAAGAGATGGCCGAACGTGTTGTGCGACATGTGCCTGAGCCGGAAGACCGGGCGTGTCTTAGGCCAGCGGCCGAATCGCGTCAAACAAGCTACGCTTTTGAGTCCGGCCGCGATTTCTGCCGTTTTCGTTCGACGGTCTCAACCGCCAAAGCGCTTCACGCCAAGGACCGTCCCGCGCTGTCGGGCCTCAGCAAACTTTCGCGCTATGCGTTTCATCAGCCCGGGAGACGCCAGTCCATAGGCAATCTCATTCGTCCCCGGAATAAGCGATAGGTCGGGATTTGGCCAGCTATCGGCATTGAACTCGGAGACGATAAGCCAGGACGGAGATGCGGGATCGAGTCGGCAAAGCCGCTTCTCATCGGCTGACAGCTCAATCGCAATGTCACCGAAGCGGGGCGGCTGGGTCGTAATCGGGAAGATGATCACATCTCCGGGTGCAAGGGCCGCGCTTCCAGCGACCGGCAGATCCGGATTCCGGCTGCCGACCATTTGCATGGCGATACACGCCGGCCGATCCTTTGCCGGGTCTGTCCGTTGCTTTCTGAATTCCTCAAGCCAGAGATAGCCGTATCGAAAGATGAGTCCGGGAACCGGATCCGGAACTCGTGCCATCCGGCCGTTCCGTGTTCAGCTATTCCGCCGGTTCGCCCTCGACCTCGGCGAAGGCCTCGATATGATCGGCCACCTTGTCGGGCAGCCGCACGATCGACGAATTGCGGCGGTTGCGGCCATGCAGCCGGTCGTATTCTTCCATCGACATCAGGACCAGCCGCGGACGGTCGTGGTAGGTGATGAGGACGGGTTCCTTCATGGCGGCCTCTTGAAGCGCCGCGGCCTGCCGCTGCAAATCCTGCGACCGGAAAATCTGCATGATCACGTCCCCTGGATAATTTACATAATTTAGGCGCAGCTGGACATTATTCAAGCGAGAACCGTCAGCGTCAGATCGTCAGCACTGCTTTCCGGCTGAACAGCACGACGCGGTCCTGCGGCGTGACGAGATGCGGGGCGTCATGTGGCGGAAGGCCGGCAAGGAGATGATGCAGCGCCCGCAGCACACCCCCATGCGCCACGATCAGCGTCGGGCCGTCAAGCGTCGCGAGCCAGCGCGCCACGCGATCGGACAGCATGGCATAGCTCTCGCCGCCCGGCGGGACGAAGCGCCATTTGTCCGCCTCCCGCGCCCGCACGGCCTGCGGATGCCGCTCCCCGATCTCGGCGAGCGTCAGTCCCTCCCAGTCGCCGTAGTGCGCCTCCATCAGGACCGGGTCGGTGTCGAAAGGCCGCCCCGCCTGCCCGGCGGCGGCGAGCACGATCCGCATCGTCTCCGCCGACCGGCCGAGCGGCGAGGCGACGAGCCGCCAGTCCGCGGCTGCAAGGATGCCGGCGACCGCGCGGCCGTTGCGCGCCGCCTGCCGGCGGCCGTGCGCGTTGAGGGGAACGTCGCGCTGGCCCTGGAAGCGCAGTTCCCGGTTCCAGTCCGTCTCCCCGTGCCGGATGAAGACGAGCGTCGGAAACCTCATGCGCGGCCGCCGAGCCTAAGGCCGGGGGCCGGCCGCTCCGGCAGCACCTCGCGGCGGAAGCGGAAGAGCGCGGCCGGACGCCCGCCCGTCGCCGTGCTGGCGCCGCCGGTCGGCTCCACCAGCTTGCCCTGCTCCACGAGCCGGCGGAAATTCTGCTTGTGCAGATGGCGGCCGGAGATCGCCTCCACCGTCCGCTGCAGCTCGGTCAGCGTAAAGTTCTCCGGCATCAGCTCGAAGACAACGGGACGGTATTTCAGCTTGGCGCGGAGCCGCGACACGGCGGTCGCCAGAATGCGGCGGTGGTCGTGCTGCATCGGCGTGCCCAGCCGCGGCACGCGCTCGCGCGCGAGCGCCGCGGTCCGGCCATCGCGCAGCGCCTCCTCCAGCAGTCCGGCGGAATAAAGGAGCTCGAAGCGGTCGAGCACTCGCTCCTCGTCCCAGGGGGGTCCGTCGATGCCGAACGCGAGCCGCACGCGGTCGCGCCGCGACAGCGGCCTCATCGCCACCTCCGGATCGGACTCCGCGCTCCAGGCGATGAGCGCCGGCAGGATGGTGTCGTCGAGGATCGCCGGCCTGCCGGTCCGCCAGTCCTCCCAGGGGAAGTAGCCGTACCACGGCCGCCAGGCGGCGCCGGAACGGACCAGCACCTCGTCCGATTCGGGCGAGCGGCGGGTGAGCGCAAGGTAGCCGACCGACATGACGTGCGGGTCGGTGTCGGAAGGCTGCGCGTGTCGGCCGCGGTCGCCGAACGTATAGAGCTGCTCGACATAGCCGAGCTTCAGATGCGTCTGCGCCTCGACCCAGGCGCGGAGCCCGATCTCGAGCGTGCGGTGGCGGACTGGATCGAACGGGCCGAACGGCAGGCCGTCGAGCGCAACCGTTTCTCCCCTCACCACGAGAATAAGCGGCGTCAGGTTTTCGACTGCCACGATAGCGGCGTTGAGGCCGATTTCGATAGCGGTCGCGCCGCCCCTCCCGCCAGCCTGGCGCCGCCTACTCATCGAGGCGCAGCGCGAAGACGGAGCCCTCGAAAGCGTCGGCGCCGCGGCCGATCCGCTCCACCGCCCGCGCCATGCGGCCGCCGCGCCCGAGAATCGCGTCGGCGCAGGCGACGATGCGCGCATTCGGCGTCGCCTCCGGCGAGCGGCGGCGGAGGCGAAACGCCACCTCCTCCTCGTCGAGGTCGGGGCGTATCGCGCAGTAGGCGGAATACGCCGCCGCCGTCGACCGGCTGATGCCGGCATAGCAGTGGATCACCACCGGCGCCTGCCGGTCCCACCGGTGAATAAAATCGAGGAAAGCTTCGACATGCTCCGCATCCGGGCAGATCATGCCCTCCATCGGCTGGCAGATGTCATGGATGCCGAGGAAAAGGTGATCGCCCGCTTCGACCGACGGCGGCCGCGCGACTAGCGTCTCGTTGTTGATGAGGGTGACGATATGGCGGGCGCCCGACTGTGCGACAGTTTCCGTGAGCCGCGAGAGCGGGCAGACATAGAGCGCGCTCATGCGAACTCCAGCATGTCGTCCGCCACCGCTTTGACGCCCTTGAGATAGCGGCTTTCGGCCTTGCGCGCCGGCCACGGCTGAAGCAGGTCGCCGATCGGGTCGAGGCCAATCCGTCCTGGCCGGCCGAAATAGCGCGACGCCTCCGCTTCGGAGAATCCCGCGAGCCGCACCGCCTCCCAATAGGCCGCGATCTGGTCCGCCCTCTTGATGCGCCGGCTCACACCGCTGCCGAGTATGGCCGGCAGGCCGAAGCGGAGCCGCACCGCCAGGTGCAGTCCCTCCTCCACCGCGCGATAAGCGTCGTCGATGACCGCCTTGAACGGCGAGATCAGGTCGCCGATCACATATTCCGGGGCGTCGTGAAGCAGCGTCGCCAGCCGGTCGCGGGACGAAGCGCCGCCGTTCTTCAGGAGGAGAATCCGCTCGACCAGCAGCGAGTGCTGCGCGACCGAATAGGCGTGGTCGCCCGACGTCTGGCCGTTCCATCGCGCCACACGGGCGAGCCCGTGGGCGATGTCCTCGATCTCGATGTCGAGCGGCGACGGATCGAGCACGTCGAGGCGGCGGCCCGACAGCATGCGCTGCCAGGCGCGGGGCGGGGCGCCGGGGCGGTCGGGCACGGTTCAGTCCTCGCCCGGGGCGGCCGTATCCGGCCAGCCGTAGGTCGCCCATTTCGGCAGCGCGACCGCGACCTCCACTGCCCCGGCGCGCACGGGAAGCCCCTGATCGAGCGCCGCCCGCAGCCGATCGAGCCGCACCAGCCCGATGCCATGCTCCGCCGACGACGATCCGAGGCGGCCGAGCGGCCTCTCGCCGGCGACGATCTCCGCCCCGGGCGCCGGCAGGGATGCGCGCGCGCTGAGCGCCACGATCCGCCGCCGCGCCGTGCCGCGGTGGCGCATCCGGCTCACCACCTCCTGGCCGACGTAACAGCCCTTCTCGAAGGCCACGCCGCCGAGCGCATCCATCGCAGCGTCATACGGAAAGGCGTCACCGAAGACGAAATCGACGCCGCCCTCGGGTATGGCGAGCGCGATCCTGTGCCGGTGCCAATCGGCGCAAGAGGCGTCGGTCACGACGCTGCCGGCGGGCGCGACCCAGCGCCGTCCAAGTTTCTCGAGCCGCGGGTCGAAAGCCGCCTCCCCTCCGCTTCGGGGAAAAGGATCATTGCCGGCCGGCCACGCGGCGAAGACTGCCAATTCCGGCGCCGGCGCGATTTCCGCCTTGGCGCGCAGCCGATAGAACGAGAGCCGCTTGGCGAATGCCTCGGCCTCGGCCGCCCGCACGTCGGCAGCGTAGCCGTCGCCCGATCTGTGCAGCACGAAATCCCATAGAATCTTGCCCTGCGGCGTGAGCAGCGCCCCGTAGCCGCTTCCCCGCCGGTCGACCGCCGGAACATCCAGCGTCACCACGTTCTGCAGGAGAGTGTGCGCGTCCGGCCCGGCGATCCGTATCACGGCGCGATCATCGAGATGGGCTGTCGGCATCTGGTCCCGGGCGCATTCCTGGCCTATGGCGTGGCGCAATATGCGCAGGCTTGCGCGTACCGCAACTGTCATCGTCCGCCAGGCCAGCCGATGAACGAGACCTTTGACCTGATCCTCCGCGGCGGAACCGTCGTCAATCACGACGGCGTCGGCGAGCGCGACGTCGGCGTCCGGAAGGGCGTGATCGCCGCGCTGGGCAACCTCTCCGCAGCCGTTGCCGCCGAGACCGTCGACGCCCGTGGCCTCACTGTTCTCCCGGGCGTGATCGACACGCAGGTGCATTTCCGCGAACCGGGCAGCGAGCACAAGGAGGACCTCGAGAGCGGATCGCTGGCCGCGGTGATGGGCGGCGTAACCGCCGTCTTCGAGATGCCCAACACCAACCCGCTGACGGTCACCGCCGAAGCGCTCGCCGACAAGCTCCGGCGCGCTCACGGCCGCATGCATTGCGATCATGCCTTCTGGGTCGGCGGAACGGCGGAGAATTTTGGGGACCTGCCCGAGCTGGAGCGGCTGCCCGGCGCGGCCGGCGTCAAGGTGTTCATGGGTGCGTCGACCGGTGATCTCCTGGTGCCGGACGACGAGGGCGTACGACGCATCCTCGGCCGCACGCGCCGGCGCGCCGCCTTCCACGCGGAGGATGAGTTCCGCCTGCGCGAGCGGCTTGGCGAGCGCCGCGACGGAGAGCCGTCGAGCCACCCCGTCTGGCGCGACGCGGAGGCCGCGCTCTCCGCGACGCGCCGGCTGGTCGCAATTGCGCGCGAGACCGGCGCGGCCATCCACGTGCTGCATGTGTCGACGGCGGAAGAAATGAGCTTCCTGGCAGGTCACAAGGATATCGCGTCGGTGGAAGTGACGCCGCACCACCTGACATTCTCCGCCGACGACTATGCCCGGCTGGGCGCCCGGCTGCAGATGAATCCGCCCGTCCGCGACGCACGCCACCGCGATGCGATCTGGGCCGGCGTCGCCGACGGCACCGCCGACATTCTCGGCTCCGACCACGCGCCGCACACGCTGGCGGAAAAGGCAAAGCCCTATCCGCAATCGCCCTCGGGCATGCCGGGGGTGCAAACCCTGGTGCCAGTCATGCTCGATCACGTGGCAAGCGGGCGGATGTCGCTGCTCCGCCTCATGGACATGACCAGCGCCGGACCGGCGCGCCTCTTCGGCATCGCCGGCAAGGGCCGCATCGCGGTCGGCTACGACGCCGATTTCACGGTCGTCGACCTCAAACGGCGGATGACGATATCCGACGAATGGAGCGCATCGCGATCGGGCTGGACCCCCTATGCTGGGATGGCGGTGACCGGCTGGCCGGTCGGCGCCGTCCTCCGCGGCCGCCGCGTCATGTGGGAAGGCGAGCTGTGCGCCGGGGGGGAAGGGAAGCCCGTCCGCTTCGCGCCGGCCGCGCGGTAACCAACCACGCGACAACCTCACCCTTTTTGCGCTGCCGCTGCTAGAGAACGGCGATGCCGGCGGTCCGAGAGCAGAGCCTGTCCATGTGTCGCCTGTTGGCTTTCGGATCCCTGAAGGCGCTCCTTGCGGGCGTCCGCGATTTCGTCACCCGCAAGGACACCGCCGGCGTGGCGCGCCGCGGCGCGGCGATCGCGCTCGCCATCCGGCTCGGCAGCGCCGCGCTCGCTTATGTCGCGCAGGTCGTCCTGGCCCGCCTCATGGGCCAGTACGAATACGGCGTCTTCGCCTATACCTGGATCTGGCTGCTGGTCGTCAGCGCCGTCGCGATGCTGGGCCTCGGCGATTCTCCTCTCCGCTACATTGCGCAGCTCCGCGAGCGCAACGAGGACGCCTACCTCAGGGGCTTCCTGCGCTTCGCCCTGCTCGGCGTCCTGGTCGGCTCGACGATCATCGGCGCGGCTCTCGTCGCGGTACTTCCGCTGGCCGGCGCCTGGATCGAGCACGCCTATCTCATGCCGATGGCGCTGATGGCGATCTCGATCCCCTTCATCGCGGTGCAGTCCTGCCTCGAAGGCATCGGCCGCAGCTTCAACTGGATCATCCCGGCGCTGCTCCCGGTCTACATTCTGCGGCACGGGCTGCTTCTCGTCGTCATGGTTGCCGCCGTCGCGCTCGGCGTCGACGCCACCGCGGCCAATGCGTTCATATGCCTGATCGCGGTGATGGTCGTATCCACGGCCTATCAGGCCGCGGCGATCCTCATCCCGCTCCGCCGCGTGGTGGCGCCAGGACCGCGCGCCTATCGGCCCGCCGAATGGGCGCGCGGCTCGGCGCCCTTCGCGGTGCTCTATGCCGCCCAGCACATGGCGTCGTTTGCCGACGTGCTGGTGCTTTCCTTCTTCGTGAGCCCCGCCGAAATCGCAGTCTACTTCGCCGCGACGCGCATCATCCAGGTCGTTAACCTCATCCCCTATGCGGCGACCGTCGGCACCGCCCATCTCTTTTCGGCGACCCACACCCGGGGCGACCACGACGGGTTGCAGCGGCTGTGCAGCCACGTCGCTGTGACGAATTTCGCGATCGCAACGCTCGCGGTCGGCACTATCGTTGTGGTGGGCGAGCGGCTGCTCGGCATGTTCGGCGGCGGTTTCGAGGCGGGGTATACGCCGCTTGTCATTCTTGCTGCGGGAGTGATAGCGAGGGTGGCCGCCGGTCCGGCCGAAGACGTGCTCAACATGACGGGGCACAGCAGCCTGTCGGCCTCCACGTACCTCGCGATCGTCGTGCTGAGCGTCGCTCTGGCGGTGGCGCTGGTGATTCCGTTCGGGGTGAATGGAGCCGCCGTCGCCAGCGCCGCAGCCCTGGTGATCCGTGCACTCTGGCTGTCGCGCGCCGCTCGCAAGCGCCTCGGGATCGGCACATCGGTCCTCTCCCTGGTTCCGCCCAATGCACTGTCCGGCCGCTTCGGCTCACGCCGCTCGCCCGCCGGCGCGCCGGCGGAATAGGACTGCCGCTTCAGTCGCCGGCGAGGAAGAACAGCCAGCTTCCATCGGGCGCGATCCCGACGCGGAAGAAGGTATACGCGCCGTACGATTTCATGTCCTCGTAGTCGGCCGCAGTCAGCAGCGTGAAGAGTTCGACGAGCTGCTCCGAACTGAGCGCCTCGAGCGGGTATTGCGCAAAATACGGCCAGACGAAAAGCTCGGCGTCGGTGCCCTCTCCGATATGCACGAAGCCGCTCTCCAGCACCTCCAGCAGGATGGCCAGGATTTCACGCCCGTCGGCGTCGCTCGAAAGCGCCTTCAGATACTCGATCGGATCGCCCGGGTCTCCGAGGGAAACCGACGGCGGCTCGGGCTGCTCCATCATCAGCGCGCGGAGCTGTTCCATATCGCCCGACCGGGCCGCGTCCATGAGCTTCTGCCGCATCGCCCGCACCGGCTCCGGCAGGTCCGTTTCGGAGCGGAGGATGGTCGGCAAGGGCTCGTCGACGCTTTGCGTGGGTTCGCCCTGCAGCGCCATCTCGACCGGGGCTCGCTGCGATTTGCCGGGCGCGGCGGCATCGAACCCCGGCAAGGCAGCGGAAGCCTGGGCGCAGGCGAGCGCCGGAAGCGAAAGCGCGATTACAATTCCTCGCCCAAGCATTGCCGGCCGCAACCTCGTCCATTTCTCCGACGGACGATACGAAGCGTTGCGTGGTCGACGCAACCTTTGTGGTTCATGGGGTAGTGGGCCGGTTGCCTCGCCTTAATTCGATCCGGGCTGGAAACGAGGCGCGACCCGCCGCATATTGCGATCATGGCAGAGAAGCGCTCCAAACGTCCTACCGACGAAGAGATAAGGGCGAAAGCCTTGGACCGTTGGAATAACGAAGGCGGAGCGCCCGCCCCGGTCAAAACGCCAAAGCGCCCGCGCGAC
>DASWJZ010000316.1:0-2540 GCA_036396875.1 Propylenella sp. | reverse complement strand
GGCGCGGGTCAGCAGCCCTTCGCGCTGGTAGATGTCGAGCGTTGCGAGGCCGGCGGCGGTCGAGGCCGGGTTCCCCGAATAGGTGTAGCCATGGAAAAACTCGATCAGATGCTCCGGTCCCGTCATGAAGGCTTCGTAGATCTCCTTCTTCACGAAGACCGCGCCCATCGGCACGACGCCGTTGGTGATCCCCTTCGCCGTCGTCATGATGTCCGGAATGACGCCGAAATAGTCCGACCCGAACGGCGTGCCGAGGCGGCCGAAGCCAGTGATGACCTCGTCGAAGATCAGAAGAATGCCGTGCTTGTCGCAGATCTCCCGCAGCCGCTCCAGGTAGCCCTTCGGCGGGACGAGCACCCCCGCCGAGCCGGCTACCGGCTCGACGATCAATGCGGCGATGGTGGAGGCGTCGTGGAGGGCGACGAGGCGCTCCAGATCGTCGGCCAGCTCCGCGCCGTGCTGCGGCAGGCCGCGCGAGAAGGCGTTGCGCGACAGATCGTGCGTGTGGCGGATGTGGTCGACGCCTGCAAGCAGCGCCCCGAAATGCTTTCGGTTGGCGACCATGCCGCCGACCGAGATGCCGCCGAAATTGACGCCGTGATAGCCGCGCTCGCGCCCGATCAGGCGGATGCGGCTCCCCTCTCCCTTCACCCGGTGATGGGCGAGGGCGATCTTGAGCGCCGTGTCGACGGATTCCGATCCGGAATTCGTGAAGAAGACGTGGTCGAGACCCTGCGGCGCGACGGCGGCAAGCCGGGCGGCCAGCTCGAACGCCTTCGGATGCCCCATCTGGAAAGCCGGGGCGTAGTCCATCTCCATCAGCTGGTCATGAACGGCCTTGGCGATCTCCGGCCGCGCGTGGCCGGCGTTCACGCACCAGAGGCCGGACGTGCCGTCGAGGATCTGGCGACCGTCGTGGCTCCAGTAATGCATGCCCTCCGCGCGCACGAGCAGGCGCGGCTTCTTCTTGAACTGCCGGTTCGCCGAGAACGGCATCCAGAAGGCTTCGAGATTGTTGGTGATCGGGGTTTGCAGCATGGCCGTCTCTTTCGCCGCAGGGCGGATCAGGGTGGCGATCCTTTAGCCGGTTTCCCAGCGCAAGCCAAACTTGACTGATTGGTCAAAATCGACGCTAGGTTCGCGCACGAAAGCGGTCAAGGCGAAAAGCCGAGAGGCGGGGTGCGACCGATGAACAGGCCGGAGCCGCCGCCCAGGAAGGCGACGCGAATCCAGCGGAAAAACCGCGAGGCAATCCTCGAAGCCGCGCTCAGGATCTTCTCCGCCCACGGCTTCCGCGGCGCCACCATCGACCGCATCGCGGAGCAGGCCGGCCTGTCGAAGCCCAACCTGCTCTACTACTTCCCCTCCAAGCACGCGATCTATGTCGCCGTGCTGGAAGATACGCTCGAGGAGTGGCTGCTGCCGCTCCGCGAACTCGACGCGGCCGGCGACCCGCTGAGGGAGATCGGGCGCTACGTCGAGGCGAAGCTCGAAATGTCGCGGACGCGGCCGGAAGCTTCGCGCCTTTTCGCCAACGAGATCCTGCACGGCGCGCCGGCGATCGGCGACTTCCTGAAGGGGCCGCTCAAGCAGCTTGTGGACATGAAGGCGGCGGTGATCGAGCGATGGATCGCCGAGGGCCGGCTCTCACCGGTCGACCCGCGCCACCTCATCATGATGGTGTGGGCGGTGACGCAGCATTATGCCGATTTCGACGTGCAGGTGCAGGCCGTGCTCGGGCCGAAGGAGAGCAAGCGCCGCTACCGGCGGGCCGGCGAGACGGTCGCCGCGCTGCTGCTCGAAGGGCTGCGCCCGCACGGCCGCCGACAGGAAGCGGCCGTCACTCCACCCGGTCAAATGTTTGCACCACGCGCCGGCGGCTCTCGGCGGTAGTCGGAAAAATGTCCTCGGGCGCCCAGAACACGAACTGCGCCGTGCCCTCCCCTTCGACCGCTGCGAAATAGGTTTCGAACCTGAAGGGCACGCCGTCCAAGTCGAGCTTGAAACGCACAATGCCCCAACGCTCGCCGCTGATCGACAGCACCTCGTCGGCGCCGGCCGTCTCGCCGTCGACCCGGGCTGCGTCGTCGTCAGCAGCGGCCGCTCCCGCATTCTCGCGGATCAGGTCGGGCATCGTATCGAACGCAAAGAACGTGTCCTCGGCGATGATTCCAAGATGAAGCTCGTGCGATTTCGAAGCGAAGCCGAAGGCGAATTCGCCGCCGAGCTCCGCCGGCTCCCATTCGCCTTCCGGCAGGCAGAAACGGATCGGCGGTACCGCGAGCACCTGGCAGCCCTCCGCTGAGCCAGCGGGCGCCCGGTCGTCTGCGTAGGTCCACGTGCCATCGCTGTCGATGACGATTGTGCGGCCGTCGAGCTGGAAGCGGCCGAGCTCCTCCGCGCCGGCCGCCTGAGACAAAGCGAGGAACGCAAGCGTCGTCCACGCGAGACAGCGATGTGGCGGGGACGGTCGTTCAACCATAATGCACGCACATTTGAAGAGCATCCGATTGCTTCGTTCTGCTGCGTGCGTACCTCCT
>DASWJZ010000315.1:0-2978 GCA_036396875.1 Propylenella sp. | reverse complement strand
GGCCCCGCCATGCGGTCATTCAGACAGCCCCGAAGGAAACCATTTTCGCAAGGAGCTGAAACGGGCAGGAAATGGTTAGGTGATAGTTTTTGTCGGTTCCTTAAAAACTCCTGCGAAGGAGAGTCCGATGGCCACTACCGTCCGCAGATGGGTCCAGTCCCACCGGTATCGCAGCATGGTTCGGCAACTCCGTGCCATGTCGCCGAGGGAGCTTCGCGCGCTGGGAATTGCGTCATCGCAAATCGAATATCTCGCGGCGAAGGCGGCGGCGATCAGCTAATTTTGTAGTCAGCGAATTGCCCCTCTGGCCCCTCAATGTCCACGCTTGCTTTGCGGATGCTGCGACGACGCCGATCTCCACCGTCCACTCTGGCGAAGGCCTTCAGGACGGATGTCTCATTGTTCCCGCCTATAAATGCGCCGTGTTCTCCGGTGCCCTCGCTCTCGCCAAGACATTTTGCACTGTGGAGACATGCCATTTGCCGCCGCGGGCGGTGCGGATACCGCGGGCGTTGAGGGCCGCAGCGATAGCGGTCAGTGTCGTGGCTCCTGATCTCCGGATGCCTTCCAGGATCGGCATGATGTCCGCTGCGAACTGATCGGCCTCGGCAGCCTGCACGCTCCGCCCAAACGCAGCGGCCTCCTGAGCATTACGCGGGTTGCCGAGCCTGGCGCCCTGGGCTCTGCGCTGCGCGAGGGCGGCGCGGGTTCGCTCGGCGATCAACCGCCGCTCCTTCTCGGCGAGGGCGGCATAGAGGTGCAGCATGAAGGGATCGGCGTCGGCGCTGAGTTCCGCCACGACGAAGGGAACGCGCTGCGCCATCAGCCCGGAGACGTAGCCTGCTCCTGTCGCGGTCGTGAAGAAGACGACGGAAAGCGCCGGGTGCATAGAGGCCTCTAGCCGTCACCGCTTCGTCGAGGATAGGTCATTGCGTCATCCGGCTCTCAGCGCGACAGCATCCTGTCGACCCAGGCGAGAAAGCCGCCCTCCCTCAGCACCACTGCGATGCACCGGTTGCCCCATTCTCGCACCTTCCGCGGCGGTTGAGAACCCCGCGTGCAAAGACCGCCGGCCCGCTTCCGGCGGTTGAAGGAGCCGTCGTGGCGATGGTGTCCTGAGGGAGGTCAGTCGGTATCGATCCTGGTGCCGGTGGCTCCATTCAGCAGCCGCTTCAGGTGGAAGCTGGCGAGCTGATCGTCGGGGCACTTTCCGACTGCGACGGCGAACGCGGCAAGCGCGCCGGAATCTCTGGCTTCCAGCTTTGCAAATGCGCCGAGATAGCCTTTGGTCGCGGAGCTTTCGCATTGCGCCGGCCGCAATGGCTCGAACGCCCGCAGCGCCTCCGTCCTTCCCCGGAGGACCAGATCGCCGACCGGGCGGCCGCTAAAATCCGGGATTCTCTCGGCGGCCGTCGCGCTCACGCAGATGCGCGTGCCCAACAGCTTGTTCACCGCCTCGAGTCGCGCCGCAATATTGATCGTGTCTCCATACGCCGTGTAGTCGAAGAACCGGCCGCTGCCGAAATTGCCGACGATCGCCGGTCCGACGTGGACGCCGATGCGGGTCTTGCCGAGAGCGACGCCTTTCTCCTTCCAGACCTGCCTGAACGTCTCACAGAAATCGTCGAGATCGAGCGCGCAGGCGACGGCGCGCCGGGCGTGATCGGGCTGGTCGTTGGGCGCCCCAAACAAGACATGCAGCGCATCGCCGATAATCTTGGCGACTGTGCCCTCGTGTCCGAAGACGATATCCGTCATGCCGACGAGATAATCGTTCAGCAGCGCCCCAAGCAGGCTTGGACTGATCATCTCGACGAGCGTGGTGAAGCTCGCAATGTCGGTAAACAGGGACGCCACGTCGCGGCGCTGGCCGGCGAGGTCGATTCCGTCGGCGTCGCCGATAAGCCGCTTCGCCAGATTGGGGGAAAAGTAGCGCGACAGCGATGCGTGCGCCCGTTCAGCGGCCACCAGCCGTCCGCGCGCCTCGCGCATCAAGCCTGCGTGCCGAAGCGTCTTGGCGATGGTCGCCTCGAGGTCCGGAAAATCGATCGGTTTGGTGAGGAAGTCGAAGGCGCCGCGGTTCATCGCGGTGCGGATGTTGGCCATGTCGCCATAGGCGGAGACGATGATGGTCAAGAGCTGCTCCTCGGCTTCTTGCAGCTTCTGCAGCAGCGTCAAGCCGTCCATGCGCGGCATGTTGATGTCGGTCACGACCATGTCGACGTCGCGGTTCCTCTCGAGCAGCGCGAGCGCCTCCACGCCGTCGTGCGCGAAGAGGAAGCTGACCGAACCCGCGCGTATCTGCCGGCGGAATTTTTGCGTGACCAGCACTTCGAAGTCCGGCTCGTCATCGACCAATAGAATGCGGGCCGTCACGCCGCCAATCCGACCCGCGTTGCGATCTCGCCCTTGAGGGCAGCGAAGTCGATCGGCTTGGTGAGCAGCGCCTCGGCGCCGTTCTCCAGCGCCTTCCGCTTCGTCTCGGCGTCGCCATAGGCGGTGATCATGATCACCGGCACGTCCGGGCGCGCCGCCTTCGCCTTGGGAAGCAGATCGAGGCCGCTCATCCCGGGCATGTTGATGTCGGAGAGGATGAGGATGAGCGTCACGCCCTCCACCTCGCCGATGCGGATGAGCGCCTCCGCCGCCGAGCGCGCAAAGTCCATGACGAAGCGCCCCTCCCTCAGCTCGCGCCGGAACTGCTGGCGGAACAGCATTTCGACGTCGGGCTCGTCGTCGACGACGAGGATGAGCAGGGTCACGACGGGCCTCCCGACTTCGATTCGCCGAGCGCGGCGGCAGCGCGCGGCAAGATGATCCTGAACTCCGTGAAGGCGCCCGGCTCGCTGTCCATCTCGATGGTGCCGGCATGCTGCTTCACGATGATGTCGTGGCTGAGCGAAAGCCCGAGCCCGGTCCCCTCGCCGGCGGGCTTGGTGGTGAAGAAGGGGTTGAAGATCTTCTCCTTCAAGGCCGGC
>DASWJZ010000314.1:0-7789 GCA_036396875.1 Propylenella sp. | reverse complement strand
TCGGTGGCGCGGCGAAAATCAGGAGACCACCGCCCGGCGAAAGCTGGAAAATGTGTGCGACGGCTACCTGCCGACCGCCTTCATCATTGCTTCCGGATAGCGCTCGCCGGCCGCTGCGCCCATCGGGAACGCGGCTTCGATCCGCCGCAGGTCGGCGGCCGTGAGGCGAACGTCGAGTGCGTCGATATTCTCCTCCAGATATTTTCGGCGTTTCGTGCCGGGGATAGGGACGATGTCGTCGCCCTGCGCAAGGACCCAGGCGATCGCCGCTTGCGCCGGCGTGCAGCGCTTCTCCGCTGCGAGCGCGTCGAGGCTCGCCGCGAGTTGTTCGTTGCGGCCGATGTTGTCGGCCGTGAAGCGCGGGTGCCTCAGCCGCGTATCGCCATCGGTAAAGCCGGCGCTTCGCTTGATCGTGCCGGTAAGAAAGCCGCGGCCGAGCGGGCTGAAGGCGACGAACCCGATGCCGAGCCCGCGGACGGTCGGCAGCACGTCCTTCTCGTGGTCGCGGGTCCAAAGCGAATATTCCGATTGCAGTGCGGTGATCGGATGAACTGCGTGGGCGCGGCGGATGGTGGCTGGCGCCGCCTCCGACAGGCCGAGATGCCGGACCTTGCCGGCCGCCACCAGCTCCGCCATGGCGCCGATCGTCTCTTCGATCGGCGTGTCGGGGTCGACGCGGTGCTGATAGTAAAGGTCGATCGTCTCGACGCCGAGGCGTTTCAGGCTCGCTTCGCAGGCGCTTCTGACGTAATCGGCCGAACCGCGGATCGCGCGCGATCCGTCCGGGCGGACGAGATTGCCGAACTTGGTCGCGAGGACAACCTCGTCGCGCCGGCCCTTGATCGCCCGGCCGACCAGCTCCTCATTGTGCCCGTTGCCGTAGATGTCGGCGGTGTCGATGAAGCTGATGCCGAGGTCGAGCGCGCGGTTGATCGTCGCGATCGACTCCGCCTCGTCCGGCTCGCCGTAGCTGCCCGACATGCCCATGCAGCCGAGGCCGAGGGCGGAGACCTTGAGCCCATTGGCCCCGAGGGTGCGATACTCCATTGAGATGCCTGTAAATCCGTTTCACGAATAGAAGCTGTCAGCGGCCCTGGAGAATGACCCGGTCCATCACCGCGAGCAGCAGGGCCGAAACCACGAAAGTGAGGTGCGTGACTCGCGGAAGAACTGGATGGCGAACAGGACGAGCAACAGCCCGAGCCCGATATAGAGGGGGGCGAGCAGCCACCGCATCGCGAAGAGGATGCGCTCAAAGGCTCGTTCCATCGCGGCCACTCGGCTTCTCTGCGTCCCAATCACTCGGCGTCGAAGGGCTCCGTGCCGATCGCCTTGCCCTCCGCCGCGCGGATCTTCTCCACCCGCTCCTCGGCCTCGCGCAAGAGCGCCTCGCAGCGCTGCTTCAGAGCCTCGCCGCGCTCGTATATGGCGATCGATTCTTCGAGCGGCACGTCGCCGCGCTCAAGCTTGCTCACGATCTCCTCGAGCTGCTTGAGGGCGGTCTCGAAGCTCAGCGTCCCGACATCGGGCAGGGCGTCTTCCGCCAAGCGACTCTCCTAGGCGTTCATCAGCTGACGGATATGCGCAGCCGCGGAGGCCGCCAATCCTTTGAGATCATAGCCGCCTTCCAGCAGCGACACGACACGTGCGTTGGCCGAGCGGTCGGCGATGTCCATCAATTCCGCGGTCGCCCAGGCAAAATCCTCCGCCTGGAGATTGATCTCGGCGAGCGGATCGCGCGTGTGTGCGTCGAACCCGGCGGAAATGAGGATAAGGTCAGGCGAGAAGGCGCGAACCGCGGGCAGGATGCGCGCGCGCATCGCCTCCTTGAAATCGTCCGTCCCGTCCCCCGGGGAGAGCGGAGCGTTGACGATGTTGCCCACCCCCGTCTCCGACGGCGCGCCGGTGCCTGGGAAGAGCGGCATCTGGTGTGTGGAGGCATAGAGCACGGAGGGGTCGGACCAGAAGATCTCCTGCGTCCCGTTGCCGTGATGCACGTCCCAGTCGACGATGGCGACCCTTTCGACCCCGTGCGCCTTCTGCGCATGGCGGGCTGCGATCGCCGCCGTATCGAACAGGCAGAACCCCATCGCGCGCATTGTTTCAGCGTGGTGCCCGGGCGGGCGGACGGCGCAGAAGGCGTTGGTCGCCCGGCCGCTGATCACGGCGTCGACGGCATAAAGGGCCGCGCCGATTGCCCGCATCGCCGCCTCCCATGACCCCGGCGAGACGGTCGTATCCATGTCGATGCGGGCGAGACCCTCGTTCGGAACCGCGCGCCGGATCGCCTCCACGTAGGCCTCGGAATGGCAGAGCATCGCCGATTCGACGCCGGCAAGCGGCGCTTCCACCCGTTGCAGGGTGGCGAAGTCTTCATGGTCGAGTGCGGCGTGCAGCGCCCGCAGTCTGTCCGGCCGCTCCGGATGCCCGACCGGGGTCAAATGGTCGAGGAAGGCCGCATGATGGAGAAGCAGCGTAGTCAAAATCCCGTACCCGCATCTTTGCATGGCATCTGGCCGCCGCCGGCCCGGCTCGTCAATCCCGCATCGAAGCGCCTCACGGACGCGGCGCCGCGGCGCGGAGGAGCCGGTCGTTGATCGCCTCGCCAAGTCCGTGATCGGGGATTGGCGTCACGGCTATTGCGGAGGCGCCGCTGCGGTCGAGGTCGGCGAGATGCGCAAAAAGATTGGCCGCCGCCTCGATCAGATCGCCCGACTGGCTGAGGTTGCGGATTGCTGCGGCGCCGCCGGACCCCGGAACGGCGTTGCCGCCGAAGGCGAGGAGCGCCTCGCCGGGTACGACGCCTTTGGCGTCGAGGCGGAGGGGCAGACGCGGGGCATAATGGCTGGCGAGCATGCCGGGCGCCGACACCGGGTCGCCGGCCGCCGCCCGGTCGATTCTCTCGCCGAGCGCCGCCTCGAGCGCTTGGACGGGAACGCCGCCCGGCCTCAGCAGGCGTGGGCTGTCGCCGGTCAGCGACAGGATCGTTGATTCCAGCCCGATCTCGCAGGGTCCGGCATCGAGCACCAGGTCGATCGCGTCGCCCAGCGCTTCTGTAACATGGTCCGCGCGGGTGGGACTGAGCCGACCGGACGGGTTGGCGGACGGCGCGGCAAGCGCGCCGCCGAAGGCCGCGATCAGCCCCCGCGCCGGGCCGCGGGGAACCCTCAGCGCGATGGTCGGAAGACCGGCTGTCACCAGCGGATGAACCGGCGCATCGGCGGCGAGCGTCACGACGATGCTGAGCGGGCCCGGCCAGAACCGATCGGCCAGCCTTTCGGCGCGTTTGTCCAGAACGCCGTAGCGCCGGGCCATGACGGCGTCCGCGACATGGCAGATCAACGGGTTGAAGCGCGGCCTTCCCTTGGCGGCGAAGATCTTTGCGACCGCCCGGCCGTTCGCCGCGTCGGCGGCCAGGCCGTAAACGGTCTCCGTCGGGAGCGCGACGAGGCCGCCGCGCCGCAATATCTGCACGGCCTCGGCAACGGCGTCGTCCACGTTGTCGGCGGTGAGGACAATGCGGCGCACGAAGGCGTTTCGCGCGCGCGCGGCCGAGCCGTCAAGTGCCGGAAACCGTCCCGCCCGCCTGCAAGCCGCCCGCCTCCGCAACTACGCCGCGTATGCCTGCTCCAGCCCGGCGATGTCGAGCTTCTTCATCCGAAGCATGGCCTGCATCACCCTGTTCGCCTTTTCGCGGTCGGGGTCGCTCAGCAGTTTGGGCAGCACGGTCGGCACGATCTGCCACGAGAGGCCGAACTTGTCCTTCAGCCAGCCGCATTGCTGGATACTGCCGCCCTCGGAGAGCCTGTCCCAAAAATAGTCGACCTCGTCCTGCGACTCGCAGGCCACGTGGAAGGATATGGCCTCCGTGAATTTGAACTGCGGCCCGCCGTTCAGGGCGGTGAACTGAAGGCCCTCCAACTCGAACGAAGCCACCATGACGCTGCCCTTCGGCCCCGGACCGGCGTCGCCGTAACGCACGACATTTCCAACCTTCGAGTTCCTGAAGACGGAGGTGTAGAAGTTCATGGCCTCCTCGGCCTCATTGTCGAACCACAAGAACGGGGTGATCTTCTGCATATTCTTCTCCATGTACTACCGAAGGACGATTGCGCGACCCGCATCTCGACAGGGCAGGCGGCTTTTTTCAGAAAGAAGGATCGGCGGCGGCCTGGCCGTGGCCACGGCGTTTGCAGCGGCGTTTTTGCCGGAAGACTATGGTGTATAGGACGGCCGGGGAGCGAAGGATGTACCAGGCACCAGTTTCCGACATCGCCTTCACGATGAAGCATATTGCCGGCCTCGACCGGGCGATGTCCGCCGGCGCGTTCTCCGGCCTGACGGAAGATGTCGTCGATGCGGTGCTCGCCGAGGCCGGCCGTTTCGCGACCGACGAGCTTGCAGCGCTCAACCGGACAGGCGACCGGCGGCCGCCCCGCCTCGCGGGGGACGGGGTGACGACGCCGCCGGGCTGGAGAGAAACCTATCGCGCCTGGGCGGAGGGCGGGTGGAACGGCATCGCCGCGCCGGAGGCTTTCGGCGGGCAGGGTTTGCCGCTCCTCCTTTCGGCTGCGACCCAGGAGATGTGGAACGGCGCCTGCATGTCCTTCGCGCTCTGCCCGATGCTGACAATGGGTGCGATCGATGCGCTCCGGGCGCACGGCAGCGAGGCGCTGCAGGCGCGCTATCTTCCGCGCCTCGTCTCCGGCGAGTGGACCGCGACGATGAATCTGACCGAGCCGCAGGCCGGGTCCGATCTCGGGGCTCTGACGACGCGGGCCGAGCCCCGGCCCGACGGCACCTATCGCCTCTTCGGGCAGAAGATCTTCATCACCTATGGCGAGCACGATCTCGCCGAAAATATCGTCCACCTCGTGCTGGCGCGCCTGCCCGATGCGCCCGCCGGCTCACGTGGAATCTCGCTGTTTCTTGTTCCGAAATTCCTGCCCGATGGAAACGGCGGGGCAGGCGGCCGGAACGACGTCTTCTGCGCCGGCCTCGAGCACAAGCTGGGCATACACGGCTCGCCGACCTGCACGATGATCTACGGCGACGGCCGCGCCGGGCGGGAGCCGGGCGCGATCGGCTGGCTGATCGGGGAGGAGAACCGGGGCCTCGCCTGCATGTTCACCATGATGAACAACGCCCGTCTGATGGTCGGCGTGCAGGGTGTCGGGCAGGCCGAGCTGGCGCTGCAGCAGGCGACCGCCTATGCGGCGGAGCGCCGCCAGGGGCGGGCGCCGGGAGCGCAGGGCGCCGGCATGAGCATCATCGCCGAGCATCCCGACGTGCGCCGCATGCTGATGCAGATGCGCGCGCTGACCGCTGCAGCCCGTTCCATTTGCTATGCCTGCGCCTTCGCCGCCGACATGGCTCACCTGGCTGCCGAAGACGGTGCGGACTGGCGTGCGCGGGCGGAGCTGCTGACGCCCGTCGCCAAGGCGTTTTCCACCGACGTCGCCTTCGAGACCGCCTCGATCGGCGTCCAGGTACACGGCGGCATGGGCTACATCGAGGAAACCGGCGCCGCTCAGACGCTCCGCGATTCCCGCATCGCCGCGATCTACGAAGGCACCAACGGCATCCAGGCGATCGACCTTGCGACGCGGAAGCTGCCGATGGCGGGCGGCGCGCATGTCGAACGTCTTGTCGGCGAGCTGCGGGAGGTCGCGGACGAAGCCCGCGCCGAGAACCGGCCGGACTTCGGGCGGATGGGCGCGCGGCTCGGCGCTTCCCTCGACGATCTCGCCGCCGCGACCGAGCACATCCTGTCGTCCCTCGAAAACGGCCGGACGGCGGAAGCGCTCGCCGTCGCCGCGCCCTATCTCCGGCTCTTCGGCCTCGCTGCGGGCGGCGCCTATCTGGCGCGGGGCGCCCTCGCGTCGACGCGGACGTCCGACCCGCAAGCGGCGCTCCGCGTCGCCACGGCGCGCTTCTTCGCCGAGCATCTGCTGCCGGAAACCGGGGCGCTGCGAACCGTGGTGACGGAGGGAGCGGAGGCCGTCCTCGGCTGCGGCAATGTGGCGCCAGCCGGCGGGTAGGCAATCTTGGTCGAGTTCGAGTGGAACGCTTCTAAGGCCGCCGCGAATCGCCAGAAACACGGCGAGCCGTTCGAGCGCGTGCTCGACTTGGAGTGGAGCCTCGCCTACGTCATTGAGGACACACGGCGAGACTATGGCGAGAAGCGTTACATCGCCTACGCGCCCATGGGGGAGCGCTTGTTCGCGGTGGTATACAGTTGGCGTGGGCCACGGCGACGGATAATTAGCCTACGAAAGGCCAATGCGCGGGAAGTTGCGAGATACAACGATGCCAAAGGTGAAGAGGCCAAGCCCGGCCGAGGAAGCTGAGATTCAAAGGGGCATAGCGGCCGATCCCGACACATGGGTGCCCGGCGATGCGGAGTGGGCGAAGGCGCGTCCCATCCAACAGGTGGATCTGGAACTGGCGAGAGGTGCGCCGCGAGAGAAGCGGGGGGCCGGGGCGGTCAGGCAATATCATGTGCTACCTCGGCAGAAAGGTTGGGTCGTCAGGAAGATCGGCGCCGGCGTCACCGAACTGTTCCCCAGCAAATCGGACGCCATCGAATATGCGCGCGACCGCGCGAAAGCTTCAAATGTCGAATGGGTGGAGTACCGCCGCGACGGCACTGTGCGCGATATCCACCGGCCGTCGGAGCAGCGCCATCGACGGGCGCATGGCTGACAGCGCGTAGCCGCACAACATGAGCCTTGCCGGCAAGACGCTCTTCATCACCGGCGCTTCGCGCGGCATCGGGCTTGCGATCGCGCTCCGCGCTGCGCGCGACGGCGCCGCTATCGTGATCGCCGCAAAGACCACGCAGCCGCATCCGAAGCTCGAAGGCACGATCTATACCGCCGCAAAAGCCATCGAGGAGGCCGGGGGCAGGGCGCTTCCGCTCGCCGTCGACATCCGCGACGAGAGGGCGGTGGCGGACGCAATCGCCGAGGCGGCGAAGACCTTCGGCGGCATCGACATCGTCGTCAACAACGCCTCGGCGATCAGCCTGACCGACACGCCGAGCACCGAGATGAAGCGCTTCGACCTGATGCATCAGATCAACACGCGCGGCGCCTTCATGGTGACGAAATATGCGCTGCCCTGGCTGGAGAAGGCGTCGAATCCGCACGTGCTGATGCTCTCCCCGCCGCTCGACATGCGTGAGCGCTGGTTTGCGCCGCATCTCGCCTACTCGATGGCGAAATACGGCATGAGCCTCTGCGTCCTCGGCTTCGCGGGTGAGTTCAGGACGCGCGGCATCGCGGTCAATGCGCTCTGGCCGCGCACCACGATCGGAACGGCGGCGATCAGGAACGTTGTCGGCGGCGAGGCGATGATGCGCGCCTCGCGCAAGCCGGAGATCCTGGCCGACGCCGCCTGGCTTGTCTTCCGGAAGCCTGCCCGCGAGTTCACCGGCAATTTCCTCATCGACGACACCTTCCTCGCCGCCGAAGGCGTCACCGATCTCGACCGCTACCGCATCGATCCGACCGTACCGCTTCAGCCCGATTTCTTCGTGCCGGAAGACTCGGTCCCGCCGGTTCCGATGGGCCCGGCGAGGTGATCGATGCGCAAGGTCCGGTACATGTTCAAGGTGAAGGGCCGATTGCAGCCCTCTGACGGGGCTTGTTTTATCGCTGCAAATCCTCGATCCCGAACAAGGCTCGAACGGTCTGTCCTCGACACGAGGAGAGGGCCGAGCCGATAAAACAAGCCGATCCTCGCGCGGCTTCTTCGATTATCCCCGGCCCACCCATCAGGGATTAGA
>DASWJZ010000313.1:0-18420 GCA_036396875.1 Propylenella sp. | reverse complement strand
ACGCGGTAACCCTTTCGCAGGAATTGCGTAAGCATCCGGCAATACATTTTCGATAAAAGGCGATTCGAGAAAGCCGACAAATCGGCTGCAACGGGGAAGCGTTCTCGTAACGCTCACGACGATGATGATACGCCGGTTCTTCCGCGCCTTTCCGGTGCAGGTCCGCCTGCTCGTGCGTCCGCGCTATCATCCCGAGCGGCACTATATGCGCGGCTACGGGCCGGCATGCGCCGCCCGCCAGGAGGCCCGGGCCTAGGCCGGGAGCTGAGCCCAGGTGGCGGCCGCTGCCCTGCCACAGAACCCTCGCCATTGAATCGAGAGGCTTGCGTCCTGCGGCCGCCGCCCTGCCCGCATCGTGCAACTGATGAGTGCATGGCAACGTACCCTTAACTCCTCGGTAGCATCATCCGGGCGAACGCCGGAGCGAGCCTGATACGAGGCCGCGGCAGCTCGGAGGTGACCGGTTGGGGCGGGCGAGCACGTGACCGCGCCGGTACTGTTGGCGACGCCGGCGCCGCGCGACTGCGTGGTGACCGACGACGATCCCAGCATCTGCGCCCTGATTGCGCGCCATGTCGGCAAGATCGGCGTGACGAGCCGCGATTGCCCGAGTGCGGGAGCGATGGCGAAGGCGCTGGCCGGGGGCCACCCCGACGTCGTGTTCCTCGACGTGGCGCTCGACCGATCCGACGCCATCGACGGCATCCGCATCTTGCGGGAGACCGGCTTCCGCGGCGCCGTTCAGCTCATCAGCGGACGCGAGGACGCCCTCCTGGAGGACATCCGGAGCATCGGCGAGAAGAACGGGCTGTCGATGCTTGCCCCGCTCCGGAAGCCGTTTCGGGGCGAAGAGCTCCGCCGGATTTTCGAAGCTTGCGATGGCGGTCGCACGCCTCCTCCTCGCTTGGCGGCGGGCGCGGAGCAGGTGTCAATGCCGCGCGTCGATCTCGCCGAGGCGCTTGCCAGAGATTGGGTTCGCGTCGCCTATCAGCCCAAGGTTCATCTCACGAGCGGCCGGGTCACCGGCGCGGAGGGTCTGGCCCGCGTTCGCCATCCGACGCACGGCGAACTGCCGCCCGCGGCGTTCCTGCCGGGCGCAGGAGCCGGCACGCTTGAGCGGTTGGCGGAGTTCATGGCCTTCAGCGCCTTCCGCGACTGGGAGGCGTTGCACCGGCGCGGCCGCAATCTGGAGTTCGCCGTCAATGCCCCGGTCAGCGCGCTGACGGGGACGGGGCTCTGCCGCGTCGTGCGCGAGGAGCGTCCGAAAAATCCGGCCTGGCCCGGCCTCGTGATCGAGCTGACCGAGGACGAGGCGATCGGCGAGTTCGACGCCGTCCTCGAGGCGGCCGTGCAGCTCAGGATCTACAATCTCCGCCTGGCGATCGACGATTTCGGCGCCGGCTATTCGTCCTTCGCCCGGCTGAAGCAGCTCCCGTTCTGCGAGCTGAAGCTCGACCGCGGCTATGTCCGGGACGTCGCCGGCGACCGCCTGAACGCCGGCATCTGCCAGAGTATCATCGCGCTTGCCGACGCCTCCGGAGCGGCAAGCGTCGCGGAGGGAATTGAGACGCAAGCCGACCGCAACGCGCTCGCCGCGATGGGCTGCGACTTCGGCCAGGGCTACCTCTTCGGGCGTCCGATGAGCCTCGATCGCCTGAGCGCCCTCTTGTCGCGGCGCCGCTGACGGAGGCCGCGCAACGAATCCTAGGATGGCGAATACTGGATCGTGCAGTGTTGCGCGATCTCGCGGAACAGAGCCTCGGTATCGAGCGGCTTGCGGAAGAGCTTCACCGCGCCGCTCCGCCCCGTGATCTCGCGCGCCACCGGCAGGTCAATGCCGTTCTCGAGGGACTGGCCGGTGATCATGATGACCGGGATGTGCCGCGTCGCCTCCGTGCTCTTCAGCCGCCACAGGAGATAGTGCCCGCCGCCTTCCGGCATGATGTAGTCGGCGATGATCACGTCGGGCAGGTCGCGCGCGGCGATGCGGTAAGCTTCGACGCCATTGGTGGCGACCAGCGTTTCGGCGCCGCATTTCTTGAGCCGGTGCTCGAGCGCGCGCACAAGATCGGCGTCGTCCTCAACGAGGAGAACCTTGTTGCGCTTGCCGCCCAGCGAATCGTCGGCGCCACCATGGCCGGCCCGACCCGAGGCCTCGAGCGCCGTATCGTCGAGACCGAGAACCTCGTGCAGGATCGACTTGATCGTATCCCAGGTCTCGTTGCTCTTCGGCACGTAATAGGCGCCGAAGGAATCGCAGCGCACCAGCGCGTCGGTATCCGACCGACCGGTCAGCACGACGACGTCGAGCGGCGGCCGGGCCGGGTCGAGCAGCCATTCGCAAACGCGGAAGCCGTCAGCCTCGGGCATGTTGATGTCCACGATCAGAAGGCGCGGCGGATTGCGCGAGGCCTTGAGGATCGCCTGCAGCCCGTTCTCCGCCGTCTCCACCTCAAGGCCGAGCTTGGCGCAGCGGACCGAAAGCGCTCGGACCACGGCCGGATCATCGTCGGCGATGAGAATCTTGCGGTTCGGCTCCAGGTGTGTCGCTGCGGTCATGTCTCATGCTCCGGTTGTCGCGTCGGGGAGCGGCTGGCGGGCGGCGGCCTCGCGGCGCCCGCCAGCCGCCAGCGCAGCGTTCAGCGCGACGATCAGGTCGCGCGGCGCATAAGGCTTTTCCACGAAATAGGCGGCGCCGCCGGTGAGCGCCCTCAGCCTCGCTCGATCGGCGGCGTCGGCCGAAAGGACGATCGCCGGAATTCCAGCGGTCGAAGGGAAGCGGTGAAGCTCGGCCAGGAGGGCGAAGCCATCCATCAGCGGCATGCGCAGATCGAGGATTATCGCGGCCGGCCTGTCGCGGCGAGCGATGGCAAGCCCCGCTTCGCCGTCGAACGCCGCGAGCGCCCGGAAGCCTGCCTGGCCGAGCCGCATGCCGACGGCTCGCACAAGGTCCCGGTCGTCGTCGACCACGAGCACGCTGTGCTCCGGCGCCTGCGTTCTCCTGAGCGACGTGCCCATTCCGTCAGTCCCCCGCACCCGCGTGCGCGACAGACGCCGGCAGGGCCGGACGGACGGCGCCGCGGATCGCCTCGCCCAGCGCATCCGCCTTGCCGGTGAGCGGGAAGGTGCCGATCGCGCGGATACGGATGTCCGGCAGCGCCGCGGCTGGACGGTTGCGGCTGGCGTCCCCGTACGCCCGCACGATCCGATCGACGAACTTCGCCAGCTCCTCGTCGGTGCATGCGATGCAGAGGAGCCAGCGGCCCGGCGACAGGGGGAGCATGAGATCGTAGCAGCGGAGCTGGCGGCCGAGCGCGCGCGCCGCCTCGGCAAGGTCGGCCCCGCCGTCCGGATCCGCCGCGGCGACGGCGATCGACACCTTGCGGAAATCGTGGCGCGAGGTCCTGAGGAAGCCGAAATGACGCGGGAGCAGGGCGTGGATGTCGAAGACCGGAAGCGTGAAGGCGAAGGTCGCGCCCTTGTCCGGCTCGCTCTCCACGGCGAGCGTCCCGAAGTTCAGGCGCACCAGCTCGCTCGCAATGTGCAGCCCGAGCCCGAAGCCGCTCTTCGTCCCCGGATTGCACTGCCGGAAGCGCTCGAACATCGTGTCGATATCCGCCGCTTCGATGCCGGGGCCGTCGTCGGTGACGCCGATGGTCACCGCCTTCCGCGCCGTGTCCGCGCGGGCCCAAAGCATGATCTTCGCATCGCTGCCGGCGAACTTGCAGGCATTGGTGAGAAGGTTCTCGATGATCCGCCCCACGCTGTCGGCATCGCAGAACACCTTGGGAAGGGGCCGGGCCACCGAAACGGAGAGCTGCGCATTGCCGGCCGCGGCCCGCCGCTCGAACGCAGGGCGAAGCTTCCCCATGAGTTCGCCGACGTCGGTCACCTCGCGCCACAAGCCTATGAGGTCCGACTCGAGCCGGCTCGCATCGAGGATCGCATCGACCATGTGGCTCAGCGTGTCGACGCGGTCGAGGACGATCTGCAGGAACTCGGATTGCTCGGCGCTTACGTCCCCGGCGAGCCCATCCGCGATGATTGACGAAAATTCCTTGATGACCGTGAGCGGCGTGCGGAAGTCGTGGCAGGCGTTCTCCACGAACCGGTGGTTGGCGTCGCGGAGCGTATTCAGCCGGTCCTTCTCGGCCGTCAGCAGCTCGATCTCCCGCTGCGCCAGGTTGAGGTTTTCCTGCCGCGCCAGCGCGGAGCGGAGCGTCCGCGCCAGAAGCGCCGGCGAGAGACGCTGGCGAGGAATACGGTCCGCGGCGCCCGCCGCGATGGCGGCAAGCTCACGCTCTTCGTTCGCCTCGGCGCCAAGGATGACGATCGGGCGCTTGCAGCCGCTCTGGATGGCGGTGTCGACGAGCTTGACGGCATCCTCGATCGCCGAGCCCTCGCAGACCAGATAAAGGTCATAGTGATTGGACCCGTCGGACGGAAACGCATCGGCCGGATCGGTTGCCCAGTCGATGCTGCAACGGCGCGCGAAGCCGTCTTCCAGGAGCTGCGCGGTTTCGTGAGCGTTCGCGGCATCCGCCTCGATCATCAGCACGCGAAGCGGGGGACCGCCGTCAGCTCGTTCATCTGAGTCCGTCAAGCGGACGATCGCTCCGGGGAGCTGGGCGGGTGGCGCCTTCGCCCGTGCTGCAAGACCTGGGGCCAGTGCCCGTACCACGCTTATCCGTTCCCTTCCCGTCGGAAATCGAAGGGCAAATTTCCTTGATAACAATCCTGGGTAGTATTCCTTATTCGCTAAAAATCTGTGTACGGGCCGATCGGCGGCCGGTCGGACGGAGTCCAGGCGGCATTCCGCTGCGGCCCGTTCGGTCGAGCCGGCATCGAGCTGCGATCGGGGCGACCGCAGGCGCTATCGCGCCGCATCGCCCTAGGAATTGAGCCGGACGGCGGCGACGAGATCCTTGATCACGCCCATGCGGAATGGCTTTGGCAGGACCGGCAGGATCGTCAGCCCGTACTCGCCGCCAAGCGCCGCAACTTCATCGAGCACGCTCTGAGCGCGGCCGCTCATAAGCTGGATGGCCCCGCGATATCCATGCTGCGCCAGCAGCGCGAAGGCCTCCGACGGGCCTGCCTTTCCAAGTCCAAGGTCAAGGAAGATCAAGAGCGGGCTGCGGCGCGCGAGCGCCGCCTCCAGCGCTTCGAGACTCCCGGCTTCCGCAACGTCGAAGCCGAGCCTGCGCACGGTAAATGCGATCGCCCTGCAGATGCCAGGATCGTCGTCGACCACCAGGCAGAACGGTGGCCCGCCTTCGGCCGGCTGCCCGGTATGCGACGTCTCCGCTCCGTTAGGCCCGGTCACCAGCGCCTCCATGTCCCTGACGCCGCATGGTGAGCGCGACCGGCGCGCCCTGCGGTCTTTCGGTTCAGGCTTCTCTTCTACTACTGGCAGTTGAACGAATGCTTGCGGGAATAGATCGGATACGAGCCATTCCTCGCATCGCAACCAACCGCGCGTCCGGGCGGGATGTCGCTCTTCCGGCGCAAACGAAAATCTGATCGGCAGCGATGCCGCCGGCGCTTGCCGCCGCTTCGCGCAAGGGCCTACGATCACCTTCTTCGCGCAGGGAACGGCGAAGACAGGGCCAGGATCGCAGCCTTCCGATCGTGACGGGGGCGCCGGGCATGCCGAGCGCATGGGCAGGATCTGCGGGGGTGATCTCATGGAGATGCAGCAGATCCGCTATTTCCTCTCGCTGGCCGAAACGCTCAACTTCACGCGCGCCGCGGAAGAGTGCAACGTCAGCCAGCCGTCGCTGACGCGCGCCATCCGTCTGCTGGAGGCGGAACTCGGGGGCGAGCTTCTCAGGCGCGAGCGCCGGCAGTCGCACCTCACCGAACTCGGCCTGCGCATGCTTCCCCTGATGCGGCAGTGCTACGACAGCGCTCTTTCGGCGCGGAGCCTCGCCCGGTCGTTGAAAAGCAACGAGATCGCGCCGCTGTCGATCGTCGTGTCGCAGACCATCAACCTGACGCTGCTCATGCCGCAGCTCAATCAGCTTTCACGCGCCTATCCGGGGATCCAGCTGAAGCTGAAGCGCGGCGACGGTGACGAGGTCAACAGGCTCCTGAGGGACGGGGGCGCGGAGCTCGCCGTCGCGGGACCGCTTGCCGAACTCTGGGATCGCCTCGACGCGTGGCCGATCTTCGAGGAACCGCTTGAGCTGATCGTGCGCCGCGACCACCGGCTCGCGAACGCAGGCGAGGTGGAGCTCGGGCAATTGGCCGGCGAGCGGTTTCTCCTGCGCCCGCGCTGCGAACTCGCCGACCTGATCCTGCGCGGGTTGCGGGCGAATGGCATCGACGCGGTCAATGCGCATGAGGTGGAGACGGATCACGACATGATTGCCCTCCTGGAGGCCAATTACGGCGTGGCGGTCGCGCCGGCGAGCGCGCTGACATCGTCCGACGCCCTCATCCACCTGCCGATTGCCGGGGTCGATCTGCGCAGGCCCGTGATTGTCTATGGCGTGGCCGGCCGCCGGCGCTCGACCGCGGCGACGACGCTGCTCAATCTGCTGCGCGCCGGCGACCGGCAGAGATCGGTCAATTAGCCCGCATTCCTCAGCGCGCCGAGCAGGTCGTCGATCTCCATGCGCTTGCGGTAGTCGGGGTCGACGTGCCGCGCCTTGATGATCCCGTCGGTCCCCACCACAAAGGTCGCCGGGATCGGAACCATCCACGCATTGTTGCCCTGCGCGGCAGGCACGTCGGCGCCGGCGCGCGGGATCAGATCCTGCATTTCGGCGCCCACCCAGACGAGCAGGTTCAGCGAGAGCGCATAGCCGTTGTCGATGTCGGTCAGGATCGGGAACGGCGCCCCCGAATCGGCCTTGAGCTCCGACGTGAACTTCTGCATGTCCGGCACGATGGCGACGATCTGGCCGCCGGTTGCCGCGGCTTCGTGGTGCGCCTCGCTCAGCGCCACGGTATTGATGCGGCAATAGGGGCACCAATGGCCGCGGTTAAAGGCGATCGCGACCGGGCCCTCTGCGAGCAGGCCATCGAGATCGACGAGATTTCCGTCCTCGTCCGGCAGGACGAAAGGAGGCATCGGGTCGCCGGGCGCCGGCGCGCTCGCGCCGGCTCCGGATTGCTGCAGCCGTGCGATGAGCCGCTCGACCGCGCCGGCAAAATGCGGATTGAGCGAGCGCACTTCGTTGGCGATCACGGTGAGGCGTTCATTCACCGAGGCGTCCATGCCGCGGGCGCGTTCGACGGCGACTTCGAGAGCTTCGATGAGCGGTTGCGCGGCCATGCGTATGCTCCAGGGATTGTCCGGCGGGCGTATTGTTGGCGGACATGACGCTCGATCGGCCCTCGCCCCAAGCGTATCGCAAAATATAGCACGGCTCCGCATGCGCGCCAGATGCGCGCCGAACATGAAGTCGATACGATAGCGGAGAGCTATCGGTACTATTGAGGGCGCATACTTCCCCCGCCGCCCGGTTCCGAGGCTAAATGCGCGCTGCGCCGATTGCGGCGACAGCTTTGAAGTGAGGGTGAAATCATGCACAGGACTACTGCCATTTCGGGTGTCGCGCTTGCCGGCGCCCTGGCTGCTGCACTCTCTGCGGTCTCATTGCCGGCAAACGCCGCCGAGACCGCAGACAAGGAAAAGTGCTTCGGCATTTCCCTTGCCGGAAAGAACGATTGCGCGGCTGGGCCGGGCACGACCTGCGCCGGCACCTCGAAGGCCGACTATCAGGGCAACGCATGGAAGCTCGTCCCGAAGGGGACCTGCGTCACTATGCAGACGCCGTTCGGCACCGGCTCGCTTGAGCCGGTCGAGCGGCCGAGCTGACAACGAAGCGCGAGCGCGGGCGGTGGCGGCCGATAGCGCCTGCTCCGCCCGCCCGACAATACTGGCATGGGAGGCGACGATGCTCCGCCCGATGTCTCAACCGAACTACCGGGCTCCGTCGCGGATCCCCCAGCGCGCCGGCGTTGGCCTCAGAATCGACCAGGCCCGCGAGATCCTGCGGGCGCCGCGTGGAGTTGCATTCCTTGAAATGCGGGCGGAGAACCTCGCGTCTGACGCGGCGCCGCTCCGCGCGCTTCTGTCGGTGATCCGCGAGAGGTTTCCGCTCTCCCTCCGCAGCGCCGCATTGTCGATCGGCCGCATGCGGTCACTCGATCGCAGGCATCTCGCGAACCTACAGCGACTCGTCGCACTCTACCGGCCCGGCGCATTCTCCGCACCGCTTGCTCCAGCAGCCGGCGACGCAGGCTATCCGCCCGCTGACGAATCGACGGTTTCCTGCATCGCCACGCATGTCGACCAAGTGCAGAATGTGCTTGGTCTGCGCATGCTCCTCGAATGTCCGGTCGCTGAGACGGCGGGCGAGGGCATCGCGGGTCGGGCCGAAGTTTTGGCGGAGATCATAGCCCGGACAGACTGCCGTCTGTCCCTCGATCTCGGCATCGTGGCTGGTGGTGCCGTTCGCGCTGGTCTTTCGCCCGCCGATTGCCTCGACGCCTTGCCGCTCGCAGCCGTCGGCCAAATCCGCCTGCCGGCACTGGGCATCGACAGCCACCTGCCGTCGACGGAACGGCCCGCTGCCGCGACTGCCGCATGGGCCATCTACACGCATCTGATCGCTCAGATCGGCCCGGCGCCGACGCTGCTCGACGCGGCCGAGCGGGTATCCTATCCAGCTCTCGCGGGAGCAGCCGTCCGAGCCAACGCGATCATGGACGACATCTGCGTCGCAAATTTCCGGCGGATCGCCTAATCGCCCGGTGACCCGGGAGCTGTGCGGCGCTGCCACCAGCGCCTCGCCAGCCGCCGTCGCCGGCCCCTTCACAAGCTATCCGGCTAACCTCGCGGCAAAAGTGCCTTTGCTTCCGGCACTCCTTGATGCAGCAATGACCGTCAGAACCGGAGGCGGGCATGGCGACGTGGCCAGGCGCGGCGTTGATTGCGGTGGTCCTCAGTCTTGCGGCGGGTCCCGCCCGGGCGATCGACCCGTTCTTCCCCACCTTCGGCAATAACGGCATCGACGTCCTCCACTACCACCTCGACCTCGACGTGAAGCCGAGGAGCGGGCGGATCGACGCGGAAGCGTCGCTCAGGATCGCCGCGATGAAGGACATCGGACAGTTCCGGCTCGACCTTGCCGGATTGCTGGTTTCCGACGTCAGGGTCGACGGAGAGGCCGCCGGCTTCAGCCAAGCAAACGACAAGCTGACGATCCGGCCGGCGAGCGACATTGCGAAGGGCGACGTGTTCAGGGTCGTTATCGCCTATGGCGGCATACCGGAGCCGATCCAGGACCCGACAGCCCCCGGCTACCCCGAGCTTCGGCTGGGGTGGTTCAAATACAAGAAATCCGCCTACGTGGTGAGCGAGCCGGTGGGGGCGTCGACCTTCTTCCCCGCCAACGACGAGCCGACCGACAAGGCGGCCTTCAGGATCGCCGTCACGGTGCCCTCCGGCTTCATCGGCGTCGCCAACGGCGTCTTGAAATCGACCGCCGCGATCGGCGCCCGCAAGCGCTACGTGTGGGAGATGCGCCAGCCGATGACGACGTGGCTCGCCACCGTGCACGTCAACCGCTTCACGGTGAAGCTCGCACATACGCCGGACGGCACGCCGATCCGCGTCTACGGCACCGAACAGACCTCCGACCGGGACATGGCCGGCTACCTTCTCGCGCGCCGGATGCTGACCCACTTCGAGGGGCTGCTCGGCCGCTATCCATTCGCCGGCTACGGCAGCGTCGTGGTCGACGATCCGATTCTCTACTACGCGCTCGAAACGCAGGCGATGTCCACGTTCCCGCGCGGCGCGGCCGACGAAGCGATCGTCGCGCACGAGCTTGCGCATCAATGGTTCGGCAACGCCGTATCGATCGCCAAATGGGAGGACCTCTGGATCGCCGAGGGAACCGCCACCTATTTCGAAATCGTGTGGGCCAACCGGAAGGATGCGGACGGCTTCCACGCCGACATGCGCGACATCTACCGCTACGTGAAACGGAACGGGATCGGCCCGGCGGTAGTCGAGGCGCCGGAGGAAATGTTCACCGACCGCACCTATCTGCGCGGCGCCTCGGCGCTCTATGCGCTCCGCCTCAAGGTCGGCGAGCGCGCCTTCTTCCGCATCCTGCGGCGCTTCGTAAAGGACTACAAAGGCGGCAATGCCACCTCCGCGCATTTCATCCGGACGGCCGTGACGGTGAGCGGCGACCGCTCGGTGCGGCGCCTGCTGAAGGCCTGGCTTTACGACGAGGCGGTGCCCGACCTGCCCGGAGGAGCGGCGCCGGCCGCCGCCCGCACCGGACCTGCTCCGCGCCCGGATGTGGTCGGGCTGCGCTGCGGCCGCGGCAGCCACCGCGGCGCGCCGGCGCGTTGCGAGGAGTGAAGCCCCTCGACCGACTTGCGGCTGAGGGCTCAACGCGTCGGACCTCTGCCTCCTTTCGCATAGGTCCAAGGTCCGTATCGCGGCACTCGCCTTCCCGGCATCGTCCCTATGGAAGATGCCTCAGAAGGAGAGATCGAGATGTTAATTGGCCGTGGAAGCTTGCTGGTCGCCGGGGCGCTGACGATATTCGCCGTCACCGCCGGCTCGGCCGCGTTCGATGCCGCCGACGCCGCGGACCGGCTGATTCGCCGTTGCTCGGCCGAAGGGCCCGGCGACATCAGCATGGCTGCGAAATACGAGCGCCGCGACGGCGGGCGCAAGAAGTTCTCCATCGAGATGGAGGCCGCGCCGGGCGGCGTCTTCGCCGCGGGCCAGAAGGTCGTCTTCTTCGTCTCCGGCAAGAGGGTCGGCAACGACAAGCTGCAGACAGTTGTCGGCGGCGATCTTGTCGGGGAACTGAACCTCGACACGGAGGCCGGACCCGGCGACGATGAGGATCCGTTCCCGGCGAACTTCCCGCCCGTGAGCAAGGGCACCAAGGTCCGCATCAAGTCCGGCGGCGACGTCGTCCTTGCATGCTCGCTGCGCTGACGAAGGCGACAGCGACCATGAGGCCAGCCCCAGTCCACCGCCCTGGCCTGAGGCTGGCCGTCCTGCCGCTCGCCTCACTTCTTGTGGCGCTGCCGGTCCGTTTCGAATTCGGCACGCTCCCCTTCGCGGTCGACACGGCCTCCGCAAAAGATGGCGGCAATTCAGGTTCAGGCGGCGGGGACGATAGCGGTTATTCCGGGCCAGGGGGCGGAGACGATGGCGGTCACTCGGGACACGGCGGCGACGATGATCGCGATTCCGGGCGCGGCGATGACTCGGGCAGCGAATCGGACGATCGGAGCGGCAGTGATCGCAGGCTCATTCTGATCGGTCCACACGGCGAGCGGATCGAATCCTCCCGCGGGAAGATCGAGGTCCTCTATCCCGACGGATACCGCGAGAAGCTGGATGGCGGACGCCTCGAAATGAGGGATCCGCGGGGCCGTCTGATCATCAGGCGGTCGGCCACGACCAAGGACAGGGCGCGCCTGGACGGCTTTCTGAATTGAGGCCGGAGGGAAAGCGCCTTGTCACTGGCGCCTGGGTTCACGCTCCCGAAGCAGGATGGCGGCTTCCGTCCTGTTTCTCACCTGCAGCTTGCTCAGAATCCGCGTCATGTGGTGCTTGATCGTCTTCTCCTGCAGATCGAGCGACAATGCGACCTGCTTGTTGCTCTGTCCCGTGGCCACGAGGCGGAGGATCTCCTCCTCGCGCGCCGTCAGGGCCGCAAGCGGATTGTCCTGCGGGCGGTTCGGCTCGCGACCTCGCATCTCGGTGAGGATGCGGGCGGCGAGCGACGGAGACACATAGCTCTCGCCTTTCGCGATGCCTTTCAGGATTTCGACGAGAGCAGTCGATCCGACGCCCTTCAGGACGTACCCCTTCGCACCCGCCTGCAGAGCCTGCAGGACGTTGTCGTCATCCTCCGAAACCGTTAGCACGACGATGCGAGCGCCCGGCGCGATCGCCGCGATTTCGCGCGCGGCGGAGAGCCCGCCCCCCGGCATGCTGAGATCGAGGAGCACCATCTCGGGCGAAAGGTCCTGAACAAGGCGCACGGCCTCATCGGCGCTGCCGCCTTGCCCGACGACGGTAAAATGCCCGGAATTCGCCAAGCTTGCAGCAACGCCCTCGCGGAAGAGCGGGTGGTCGTCAACCACAACGACGCGCACGGGACTCATTCGGCATCGTAACCGGAAAGCTTCAGACTCATCGCGAGGCGCGTCCCGGCTGGCGAGCTTGTCACGGCGAACTCGCCGCCCAGGCTCTCCACCCGCTCGCGCAGGCCCGCAAGTCCGAGACCGTCGCCACTGAGACTCGCAATGTCGAAGCCCGGCCCGCGATCCTCCACGACGACGTTCAGCGTGCCGCCGGCCAAGGTCGCCGCGACGCCCTGTCCGATGCCGCCGGCATGGCGGAAGGCATTGTTCAACCCCTCTTGTACGAAGCGGAAGACGCAGATCTTCTCGGATACGTTGAGCTTCGGATCGCCGTCGGGCGATATCAGCGTCACGTCTGTCCCCGTCCGCTGCCGATGGGCGGAAACCGCCGCTTGAAGCACGTCGGCCAGGCCGAAGCGCTCGATCTGCGGGAGCGTCAGGCCGCGGCAGATCTCGCGGATCTCGCTCATGGCCGCGTCCAGATGCTTACGGACGCTGCGCAATTCGTCAGCCTGAACCTTCGCCGTACCGGTGAGCATGCGGCTGTCGCCGAGCTTCAACGAGGCAAGCGCGAGGAGCTGCGCCGGTCCGTCGTGGAGGTCGGCACTGATCCGCCTCAGATAGCGCTCGTTGAGCGCCACCGCGCGGCTCGACGCCCGCTCGACCCGCAAGCGTAGCGCGTCGTTCTGCGCCGCGAGCCGCGACAATTGCGCAATCCGCGCCTCCAGATGCTGCCGCTGCACCTCGATCGTGCGGCTGCCGCGCGCGACGATCCCGGAGAGGAGCGCCATCATGCCGACCGTGACGAGACCGACGACGAGCCAGCTCCCGGTCCGGACGCTGCGGATGTTCTTCTCCAGCTCGTCCGCGATTTCGTAGAATTCCGCGACAGCCACGACCACGCCCGTCCAAGGCTCCCGGATCGGACTGTAGACCTCGAGGAGCGGGCGCCCCTCGGCCCGCTCCAGCGCGTCCTCCTCGTCGTGCAGCTCGTCGAAATCCGCGGTCACCTGCCCAGCCCAGGCTTGCCGCAGGTTCTCGGTTGGCTCGAAGCGTTTGCCCACCAGCTCGGGACGGCTGCTGTAGAGAATGAGTCCGTCCTCCTTCCAAATCTTGAAGGAGGCGAGGCGATCGCCAAGCGCGCCGCGCGACAGGGTCTCGTCGAGCGCCCGGCGCGCACCCTCGGAGAGGACGTCGGAGCCCTTCAGGTCCGGTAGGAGCGGCGAGATGACGCTATCGACGTATAGGGCCGTCGCGGTGGCCGTGTTGCGCGTGACGCTCGCCTCGACCTGACGCGCCACCCAAAACCCCATGATCGCCATGCCGGCGGCCAACACCAGGGCGCCCGCCATCAGGAACTGGCGGGCGAGCGAAAGGTCGGCCCACCGCCGGTGGACCCAGCCGACGGCGGGATAGTGCGGGATGTCGGTCACGTCGAGAAGTCTAGCAAAGCGCGACTTGCCGCGCATCGGCCGTGGTCGCACGCCGGAGCCCGCGATGTTTCCCATCCTTCGCGTCTTGTGCTAGCGGACCCACATGGTCACCCGCATCGACCGCCGTTTCGCCGAGCTCAGGAAAGCCGCGCGCCCGGCGCTCGTGACGTTCATCACCGCCGGCGACCCGGATTACGACACGTCGCTCGCCATTCTGAAGGCGCTGCCGGCCGCCGGCGCCGATGTCATCGAACTGGGCATGCCGTTCTCCGACCCGATGGCCGACGGACCGGCCATCCAGGCGGCGGGACTGCGCGCGCTGAAGAGCGGCCAGACGATGGCGAAGACGCTGAAGATGGTGCGCGCCTTCCGCGACGGCGATAGCGAAACGCCGATCGTGCTGATGGGCTATTACAATCCGATCTACATCTACGGGAACGACCGCTTCCTGGCCGACGCAGGGGCCGCCGGCGTCGACGGGCTGATCGTCGTCGACTTGCCGCCCGAAGCCGACGACGAACTCTGCGTGCCGGCGATGAAAGCTGGGCTGAACTTCATCCGGCTGGCGACGCCGACAACCGACGACAGGCGGCTTCCTGCGGTGCTCCGGAACACCTCGGGATTCGTCTATTACGTGTCGGTCGCCGGCATCACCGGAACGAAGAGGCCCGACAATCTCCTGGTCGCCGAAGCGGTTGACCGGATCAAGCGGCATACCGATCTACCGGTAGCGGTGGGCTTCGGCGTGACGGCGCCGAGCCAGGCCGCCGCCATCGGCCGCAATGCCGACGGCGTGGTCGTCGGATCGGCGCTGGTCAGGGCAGTGGAAGCAAGCCTCGACGCGGAGAACCGGGCGACCGCCGGGACCGTTGTCGCGGTGACAGAGCTTGTCGCGGCGCTATCGCAGGGCGTTCGCGCCGCCCGTCTGATGGCGGCCGAGTAAAGGAACGTAGGTGGCGAACTGGATCGAGAACGTCGTCCGCCCGAAAATCCGCAGCCTGTGGACGAAGCGGGAGACGGCGGAGAATCTCTGGGTGAAATGCCCGGAGACGGGCGAGATGGTCTTCCACAAGGATCTGGAGGCGAACCAATTCGTCTTCCCGAATTCCGGCTACCATCAGCGCGTCGACGCGCGGACCCGCTTCCGCCTGTTCTTCGACGACGCGAGCTGGGACACGCTTCCGCTGCCGCAGGCGCCGGTCGATCCGCTCCGCTTCCGCGACGAGCGACGCTACACGGAGCGGCTGAAGGCCGCCAAGGCGAAGACCGGCCTTGAGGACGCCGTCATGCTCGGCGCCGGGACGGTCGAGGGCGTCGCGCTCGTGGCCGCGGTGCAGGATTTCGACTTCATGGGCGGCTCGCTCGGCATGGCCGCCGCGGAGGCGATCATCGCCGGGGCGGAGACGGCGGTCGCGCGGCACGCGCCCTACGTGCTCTTTGCCGGGTCGGGCGGCGCACGCATGCAGGAAGGGATACTGTCGCTCATGCAATTGCCGCGCACGACGGTCGCCGTCGACATGGTGAAGGACGCCGGCCTTCCCTATCTCGTCGTGCTCACCAACCCGACGACCGGCGGCGTCACCGCCTCCTACGCGATGCTCGGCGACGTGCATCTCGCCGAGCCGGGCGCGCTCATCGGTTTCGCCGGGCCGCGCGTCATCGAGCAGACGATCCGCGAGAAGTTGCCGGAAGGTTTCCAGCGGTCGGAATACCTTCTGGAACACGGCATGGTCGACGTCGTCGTGCACCGCCACAAGCTACGCGAGACGGTTGCCCGCCTCTGTCGGTTGATGCTGAAGATGCCGGCGCCGAATTATCCCTCCGGGAACGGCGCCTGGCCGGACGGCGACGACGCGGCGAGGGCGCCGGCCGCCGCCCCTGCAGCGGAGCAAACCGCCGCCGCCTCCTGAACCCGATGTCCGATCTCGACGCGATGCTGGAGGTGCTCGCCGCCCTCCATCCCCGCCGCATCGACCTGTCGCTCGGCCGGATCGAGCGGCTCCTCGACCGGCTCGACCGGCCGCAGGACCGGCTGCCGCCGGTCATCCATGTCGCCGGCACCAACGGCAAGGGCTCGACGATCGCCTTCCTGCGCGCCATGCTGGAGGCGGCGGGGAAGCGCGTGCACGTCTACACCTCCCCGCATCTCGTTCGCTTCAACGAGCGCATCCGGCTTGGAAGGCCCGGCGGCGGAAGGCTCGCCGACGATCAGATCCTGATCCAGGCAATCGAGGAGGCGCTCCGCGCCAATCGCGGCGAGCCGATCACTTTTTTCGAGGTGACGACGGCCGTCGCTTTCCACCTCTACGCTTCGCACCCGGCCGACTATTGTCTGCTCGAAGTGGGCCTCGGAGGCCGCTTTGACGCGACGAACGTCGTCGGAGCCCCGCTCGCTTCGCTGATCGCGCCGGTCAGTCACGATCATGCGGATTTCCTCGGCGAGGACCTGGCTGGCATCGCGGCGGAGAAAGCCGGCATCCTGAAGCGAGGCGCGCCGGGGATCATCGGCCCGCAGAACGAACACGCGCTGGCGATGATCCGGCTCGAGGCGAAGGCGGCGGGGGCGCCGCTCTTCTGCTCAGGCAGCGACTATATGGCGTTCTGCGAGCGGGGGCGGCTCGTCTATCAGGATGAGGACAGCCTGCTCGACCTGCCGCTGCCGCGCCTTGCGGGCGCGCATCAGGTGGAGAATGCCGGCCTCGCTGTCGCTACGCTCAGGCGCGCGGGCGCGCCGGTGGCTTCCGGGCATATCGAAGCAGGTCTCATCGGGGCGGACTGGCCCGCCCGCATGCAGCGGCTGAAATCCGGCAGTCTCGTCGACGCCGCGCCGGAAGGCGCCGACATCTGGCTCGACGGCGGGCACAATCCGGCCGCTGGGGCCGTCATTGCGCAGGCCTTCGCGGAGATCGAGGATCGCGACCAGCGCCCGCTCGTTCTCGTCTGCGGCATGCTCACCACCAAGGATCCGGCGGGCTTCTTCCGGCCTTTCGCCAGCCTGGCGCGCCATGTGATGACGGTGCCGGTGCCGGACAGCGAGGCGGGCTTCGACCCCGAGACGCTCGCCGCGCTCGCCATGGAGGCGGACGTGCCGGCGAGCCCCTATCCCGACGTGCGCACTGCGCTGGAAGCGCTGCGGACGGCCTACGAGACGCTTCCCCCGCCGCGCATCCTGATCTGCGGCTCGCTCTACCTGGCCGGCAGCGTTTTGAGGGAGAACGGCCCGCTGCCGGAATGAGAGAAGCCTCGATCGGCAAAGCGCCGTCACCGCCCGACTCGAGACCTGATCAAGTCCGGCAATGACGATTCTGAGAGAACGGCGAGAACTCCTCAACCCGTCGTTCGCGGAACGAAGCGACCCCCTCTCCCGCTCCTTCGAGGCCGCGCGGTCCGCGCGGCACCTTAGGAGACGGAAGAGGGTGAAGGCGTTCAGGCGGCGGCGTTCTGGATCCATTTGTGCAGATCGCTCTTCGGCCCGGCGCCGACCTTCATGTCGACCGGCTCGCCGTTCTTGAACATGATCAAAGTCGGGATCGAGCGCACGCCGTAGCGAATGGTGGTCTGCTGATTCTCGTCGATGTTCAGCTTGACGATCTTGACCCTGCCCTGGAACTCGGCGGAAAGCTCTTCCAGATGCGGCGCGATCACCTTGCAGGGGCCGCACCATTCCGCCCAGAAATCCACCACCACCGGCTCCGGCGAGGCGAGCACATCGAGTGCGAAGTTCGAATCGGAAACCGGGGCGGTCATGGCAATCTCCTGCAGGAATCGTGGTCGAAACGTAGGAACCGATGCCCGCCGGGTCAAGGAAAGGACTTCCTCCGCTGAGCCTCCGCGCGGAGGCGAAGCGTGACACATCAGGGCATGCGGAGTAGGCTTTTGCCGGGCGCGCTTTGAGGCTGGGGACGGCCGGCTCCGAGGAGCGGGAGCCTGGTCCGTGGCGGCGCCCTCAACCGACGCTCGGGAAGGGAGGAGGCCGTGCGCTTCCAGTCAATCTCGGTGTTGTTCACCGCCAGCTTTGCAATGTCCGTCGCGGGAGCCGCCTCTGCGGCCGAGATGAGCGACGCGGAGTTGATCAAGAACGCGATGTCCGCCGGCCCAAGCACGGTGGCGGAGAACGCCACGATCATGGCGTTCGACGAGGACGGCCAGATGCGCACGCTGCGTGAAGGCACCAACAACTTTACCTGCGTGGCCGACGATCCGACGCCCGGCAACAACCCGATGTGCGTCGACGAGAACGCCATGGCCTGGATGATGGCCTGGGTGAACAAGACGGAGCCGCCGGCGAACAAGGTGGGCTTCGGCTACATGCTTGCCGGGGGCGCAACGCCGAGCAACGTCGATCCCTTCGCGACCGAGCCGCCGGGCGGCGGGGCGCTCGCCCAGGAGCCGCCGCACGTGATGATCTTCAACCTGCCGGAGCTGCCGCAGGATTATCCGACGGGAGGCGAGACTCCCGACATGTCGCAACCATGGGTGATGTGGGCGGGCACCCCTTACGAGCATCTGATGATCCCGACCGAATAGCCGGGAGCGGCCGACCCGAAGAGGCCCTAACGCCACAGCAGCCTGCCGGTCCGGCAGGCTGCCTCCCTTATGCCGTCATGCCGCCGCGCGTACGCCGAGCTTCGCCAGAGCCGCGTCCATGAACTCGGCGGGAACCGGCATCGCCTTCGGCCCCGCCGTCCAGATGAGCGTCGCCTCGACGGCGGCCCCCGCATCCATCTCCATCAGCAGCCGCCGGTAGAGCGCGAGCTGCAGGATGTGGGCGGGGTCGGCGTCGGCGATGCTGGCTGGAACCGAGGCGCTGGTCTTGAAGTCGACGATGCGCCAGCAGGCTGCGTCA
>DASWJZ010000312.1:0-2700 GCA_036396875.1 Propylenella sp. | reverse complement strand
ATGAGCCGCGAGCAGCGATCGAAGACGCGCTCGAAGTACGCCCGCCCTCGATCGGCGGCGTTCCGATGCGCCGTCAGCTCCTTCAGATCGTGTCCGCCTGAGAAGATCTTGCCCTCCGCTGCAACAACGAGGACGCGCGCGGACGAGTCGGCGGCGGCCGCGTTGACCGCCTCCTGCAAGGCCGCCAGCATCCCTTCCGACAGAAGATTGGCCGGCGGCGACGCAAGGGTGAGGCGCAGAACCCCGGCCCCCTGGCGCTCCTGCCGCAACAGCGCGGGGCCGGCGGCGCCAGTCGTTGCAACGTCTTGATTCATGCCATTTGTCCCGACGGAGGGCCGGGATTATCAGTGGCACCGGGGCCGCGTTGAAGGCAAGCCCGTCCTGGGGAGGCAAGGCGAGCGCCGATGGTATTATCCTACCTCCTATCTAATTCGTTGATAAAGAGCCGATTTTCCCGCTTATCCCCTTGACACTCCCCGACGGTCCCGCCTATCTCCCCCGATCGGCGGCGCCGTTTCCGGCGGGCCCCGAAAAGCGAAAATCTCCAAGAGTGACCCGAATGAAGACGTATTCCGCCAAGCCCGCGGATATCGACAAGAAGTGGGTGCTGATCGACGCCGAGAACATCGTCGTCGGCAGGCTCGCCGCCCTCATCGCCACCCGCCTCCGGGGCAAGCACAGGCCAACCTTCACCCCGCATGTCGACACGGGCGACAACGTCATCGTCATCAATGCCGAGAAGGTGGCGCTCACCGGGCGCAAGCTCGATCAGAAGACCTACCACTGGCACACCGGCTATCCGGGCGGCATCAAGGAACGCACGGCGCGCAAGGTCATCGAGGGCCGCTTTCCCGAGCGGGTCGTCGAGAAGGCCGTGGAGCGCATGCTCCCGCGTGGACCGCTCGGCCGGCAGCAACTGAAGAACTTGCGCGTCTACGCCGGCCCGGAGCATCCGCATGCCGCCCAGCAACCGGAAACGCTCGACATCGCCGCCCTTTCTTCCAAGAACGCACGGATTTCCTGATATGGCGCAGACATTCGAAGATCTCGGCGCGCTTCGCCCGGACGCCCCTTCCCAGCCCGACGCCCCGGTCCATGTGCAGAAGCTCGACCGGCACGGCCGCGCCTACGCGACAGGCAAGCGGAAGGACGCGGTGGCGCGCGTCTGGGTGAGGCCCGGTTCCGGCCGCATCATGGTGAACGAGAAGGAATACACCGAGTATTTCGGGCGGCCTGTGCTTCAGATGATCATCCGCCAGCCGATCATGATCTGCGACCGCAACGGCCAGTATGACGTGCTTGCGACCGTTTCGGGCGGCGGGTTGTCCGGCCAGGCCGGCGCCCTCCGGCATGGCATTTCGAAGGCGCTCACCTTCTACGAACCGGAGCTGCGCGGCGTGCTGAAGCGCAACGGGTTCCTCACCCGCGATGCACGGGTCGTCGAGCGCAAGAAATACGGCAAGCGGAAGGCGCGCCGCAGCTTCCAGTTCTCCAAACGCTAGGCGAAAGCCGTCCGCAGCATACGGAAAGGCCGCCGATCAGCGGCCTTTTCTCTATTCTGTCCACCGATAGTTCACCTGGTCACAATCGTGCCATTCACCGATGCAATAACCGAGTCCATAACGTACGGCCAAGCAGGGAGGCCGTGATGGACTTGAGATTCCAGGCGTTCATCGAGGCTGCAGTGCGGCACGCCAAGACCGACCGAAGCCTGCTTTGGGCGGAGGAGCTTGCCCAGCGGATCGTGGCGTCAACGCCGCTGAAGGTCGAGGCCCCCGCTATCGCCGAGCAGCTCGCCCGGGAGGCGGTGCGGGCCGGCGTCGCCGTGACTGTCGCCGGCAGACAGCGCGACACGCGATGTGGGGCCGCGCCGGCGGCGTGACCGTCTGCGTCGCCGCCCGTTAGGAATCCGGTAAGCGTCCGCTGCGCGAGGCAGGCGCGGCCGTGCAACGGCCGGGGCTTTCTTCCGTTGACCACGCTCAAGGTCAATGGAACGAGCCGATGAAACTCCTCCATCTTCTATTCGCCGGCGGCATGGCGGTGGGTTCTCCCGCGACCGCGCGCGAGCTGGTCACGCCACCCGCAACGCCGCACCCGCTGCCGCAAGGCGTGCCCGTCCACGGTCTGGCACCGCATTCGGTAATCACCCTCCGCTACGCGATTGTCGACGGACGGCGGGTTCTCTACGATCCCGATACGAACCGCGTCGTCTATGTCTTGCGTCCATAGCCTGCCGAAGCGCTTGGGAGGGCGCTGATCGTCTGCTATCCCGGCGGCATGGTCAGCGCCACCGGCAAGCCGCCAGTCGACCACGCCTTTCGTTCGGCGACCCTGAAGGGCGGCGCCAACGACCCGACCTATGCCGGCGCCCTCTCCTTCATGCGCCGGCGCTATTCGCGCGATCTCACCGGGGTCGATCTCGCGATCCTAGGCGTTCCGCTCGACGTGACGGTGACAAACCGCCCGGGCGCCCGCTTCGGTCCGCAGGCGATACGGCGCGCTTCGGCGATCTTTGACGGCGACCCGCAATATCCGTTCGGCGTCGACATTTTTGGCGACCTTGCCGCGGTCGATTACGGCGACGTCGCCCTCGACCTCCACAATCCGCTGACCATTCCCGATGCGATCGAAAGCGAGGCGCGCGCCATCCTCGACGCCGATGTGCATCTCCTTGCGCTGGGCGGCGATCACTTCCTTACC
>DASWJZ010000311.1:0-9619 GCA_036396875.1 Propylenella sp. | reverse complement strand
TGCAGCAGGGCGAGGCCGTGGTTCATGCGTTCGCCGCCGACGGTGCGGATTTCGACACCCATGAAACGCATGCCGGGTGTCGCCGAGCGGGGCCCGCCGAGCGTCAGCACCGTGTAGACGATCGCGACGACCGGCCAGACGGCGGGAAAGAGCAACCAACCGAGGCCGAGAGTGAAGATGCCGAGGACCGCAATCACGAGGCTTGCGGCCAGCATCAGGAACAGGATCGTCGCGGCGTCGATCAGGAAGGCGAAGATGCGCCGCGTGCGCACGCCCTCATAGCGCTCCGGGCGCACCGCCGGGTCGAAAGCCGACGCCTGATCGCTGAGCGTAACGGTGGTTTGGCTCATTTTCAGGCACCTCCGGCGAGGGAAGATGGGAGAGCTTGCCGGCGATTCAAGGCGATAGGCGGCTATCCGCGCGAACTATGTCGGCGCCGACGGGCCACGATACCGCTGGTCAAAATTCCGGCCACTGCCTTTGGGCTACGCTCGAGCCCGCCGGCCGCCCTTTCCATTTCGCCTTCCCTGGGCGGGACGGCGGGGTAACCTCCCCCTTGAGGGGAGGTCGAAGTTCGATGGCGCGAAGCAACAGCGAACTTCGGGAGGGGGTGGGACCGGGGACGCCGCATGCCCCTCCGGTTAGGCTGCAGCGCAGCGGAGAGAACTTCGGGAGGCTTAACGCTGTCGTCATGCCATGGCTCGACCTGGCTCGACCATGGCATCCATTCCGCAACGCCATAGAGACGGCGACCGGCCTGGCATGGATTGCCGGATCAGGTCCGGCAATGACGATTGGGGGAGGACAGCGGCACCGCGCCAGCCTAGAATTGCCCGAGCTTCTCCGCCGCCCTCGGGGCGAAATAGGTGAGGATGCCGTCGGCGCCGGCGCGCTTGAAGGCGATAAGGCTCTCCATCATCGCCCGCTCGCCGTCGATCCAGCCGTTGCGCGCCGCGCCCTCGATCATCGAGTACTCGCCCGACACCTGGTAGGCGAAGGTCGGCATGCCGAAGGCCTGCTTCATCCGCCACAGGATGTCGAGATAGGGAAGCCCCGGCTTCACCATCAGCATGTCGGCGCCCTCGGCGATGTCGGCCTCGGCCTCGCGCAGCGCCTCCTCGGTGTTTCCCGGATCCATCTGGTAGGTGCGCTTGTCGCCGACCAGCGTGGCGCTGGTGCCGATCGCGTCGCGGAACGGGCCGTAGAAGGCGGAGGCGTATTTCGCCGTATAGGCCATGATCTGGACATGACGGAAGCCGGCGCCGTCGAGAGCCTCGCGGATCGCGCCGACGCGGCCGTCCATCATATCGGAGGGCGCGATGATGTCGGCGCCCGCCGCGGCCTGGACGAGCGCCTGGCGGACGAGCTGGGCGACGCTTGCGTCGTTGACGATCTCCTTGCCTTCCAGCAGACCGTCATGGCCGTGGCTCGTATACGGATCGAGGGCGACGTCGGTAACAATGCCGAGCTCGGGCACGGCCGCCTTCAGGGCGCGGCAGGCCGAGCACACGAGGTTCTTGGAATTCAGCGCCTCCGATCCGAGCGGATCGCGGCGCGACGGTTCAGTGAAAGGAAAGAGCGCAAGCGCCGGGATGCCTAGGCGCGCCGCATCTTCTGCCGCGCGTACGGCCTGGTCGACGGAGAGCCGTTCGACGCCGGGCATTGCGTCGATCGGCTGGCGCACATTCTTGCCGTCGATCAAAAAGATCGGCCAGATCAGGTCATTTACGGAAAGGGAATTCTCGCGCACCAGCCGGCGCGACCAGTCGGTGCGGCGGTTGCGCCTAAGCCGGCGGCGGCCGGTGATCCTGTCGATGTCGGGGAGCGATGAATGGAGCGGGGCGGTCATCGTCGATCCTTCCTGCGGCGAGACGATAGCACCGGGCGCGGGTGCGCTCCATGCGCTGCGGGGCGCAGATTGACGCTGCGGGCCGGCGCACCTAATCCTCTCCGCATGCAAGTCCCCAAGGGTGCGCCGGGATGAACGACGCCATCGGCGAACCGATCGCGCCCGACGCCGCGCGCCTGCCGCTTCCGCTTCTCTATATGCGCGTTGTGGCGATGTTGCTGCTCATGGCCGGGCTCGTGCGGGCCTGTCAGATCCTTGGCATCACGCCGGACGGCAGGACCTTTTCGGACCTGACGCCGGCTTGGCGGGCAGCAGCCTCGGCTCTCCTCCTCGTCGATCTCTTCGCTGCGGTCGGATTGTGGATCGGGGCAGCCTGGGGCCCGGTCACCTGGGCCGTTGCGCTTGCCGTCGAGGTGGCCATGTACACGCTTTTCGCGGATCTGTTCGGCAGCTACCCGCTCCGCGTGTTTGTCCACGCAGCCCTGTTTGGCGGCTTTTTGGCGCTGACCCTGTCCGAATGGCGCCGTACCGTCGGCGAATAGATGCTACTAATGCGGGAAATGACGCGATTTTATCGCGGAAAGATTTAATTAACGGTTCCGCTTAAGTACATCTTCAATCGACCACCGCTAAGGTGGACGCAATGCAACCGCCGCAAAAGGCGGAACGGCGAGGATTTGACATGCTTATGTCGGAACAGGCGGCGGCTCGATACGAGGCGGCGGACACCGCCCCGGAAGACACGAAGACGCTCTATCTCGACGCGCTGACGCTCGTGGAGCGGCTGCACCGGAGGCTTCTCGACGTCATCAAGGACGAATTCGACCGGATGGGGCGCTCGGACGTGAACAGCGTGCAGGCATTGCTCCTGTTCAATATCGGCGAGTCGGAGCTCACGGCCGGGGAGCTGCGGACACGCGGCTATTACCTCGGCTCGAATGTCTCCTACAATCTGAAGAAGCTGGTGGATTCCGGCTTCATCCGCCACCAGCGCTCGCGCGTCGACCGGCGCTCGGTTCGCGTCTCGCTGACCGACAAGGGAATCGAAGTGGCGCGGATCGTGAACGCGCTCTACAGCCGCCATATCCAGTCGATCGAGAAGGTCGGCGGCATTACGGCCGACGATTTCATCCTGATGAACAAGGCGCTGCAGCGGCTCGAGCGCTTCTGGACCGACCAGATCCTGTACCGGCTCTAGCCTCGCGCCGGCAGGTGTAACCGCCGCCCGTCTTCTGGCCGGCGGCGGTTCGGCCGCACTTCTCCTCGCATGACGGATTTGAGCCGGGCCGCCCCTGAGCGGAAAGGACGCCGGCATCGGCGCCACCCGACATCGATTGGCCATAAAGGCCGGCAATGAGCCTCCTCGGTTGCGAAACTCGGCGCGGCGGAGGCGGACGACGCACGAAGTCGTGCCGTGCTTAATGCGCCGTTAAGCGCTATATCGCTAGCAACAGTGCTTACGGACGCCCGTCCGGGCCCCGCTGCAGAACGGGAATTTCCGATCGATGGCAAGAATTCGCGCACTCAGCTTCTCGGCCGCAACCGCCCTGATCCTTTCTTCGGCCGCCGCTTTCGCGCAGGACGCCCTGACCGGCCTCTTGCAGACGGAATGGGCGGAGGGCTTCGACGCGCAATCGCCGGTCACAAGGCCCGTGACGACGGTTGCGCCGATCCTGTCGGCGCAGACGGTCCCCGCCATGGAGCAAGCGGTTTATGTCTACCAGGATTTGGTGGCGCGCGGCGGCTGGAATCAAGTTCCTGCCGACAAGGAGCTGCGCATCGGAATGCGGGACGCCAGTGTCATCGAGTTGCGCCGTCGCCTGATCATGTCGGGCGATCTCCGGCAGACCAGCGGCGATGCGGCGGCTTTCGATTCCTACGTGCAGGCCGCGGTGAAGCGATTCCAGGAGCGGCACGGCCTGCCGGCCGACGGCGTCGTCGGCGCGGGAACGCTCAACGCCTTGAACGTGCCTGCTCATGTCCGGCTGGCGCAGCTGCAGAGCAACATCGAGCGCATCAAGGCGATGGGCCTGCCGACCGAGCGCTACATCCTGGTCAACGTGCCGGGCGCGCGGATTGAGGCGGTGGAGAACGGCGTCGTCGTCAGCCGCCACACGGCGGTGGTGGGCAAGGTCGACCGGCAGACGCCGCTCCTTTCGAGCCGCATCCACGAGATCAACTTCAACCCGACCTGGACGGTCCCGGCTTCCATCATCAAGAAGGATCTGATCCCGAAGATGCAGAAGGAGCCGGATTACCTCACGAAGAATCGGATCCGCATCTACGATCCGCAGGGCCTCGAACTTCAGCCCGAGATGGTGAACTGGTACACGGACGAGGCGACGAACTACATGTTCCGTCAGGATCCGGGCGACCAGAACTCGCTCGGCTTCATGAAGCTCAACTTCCACAACCCGCACCAGGTCTACCTGCACGACACGCCGTCGAAGACCCTGTTCGGCTCGGATTATCGTTTCGAGTCGTCGGGATGCGTGCGCGTCCACAATGTCCGCGAGCTGGTCGCCTGGGTCCTGCGCGACACCGGCTACAACCTTGCGATGGTCGACCAAACCGTGCGTTCGGGCGAACGGCTCGACGTCGAGGTCGCGAACCCGCCGGCGATCTTCACCGTCTATTTCACCGCCTGGACCACCGGGGACGGCGTCGTGCATTTCCGTGACGATATCTATGGCCTGGACAGTCAGGGCACGATCGCGCTGAACCAGGATCCCGACCTGATCGGCTCGCCGGTCGCCGCCCAGTAGAATTTTGGCGGCGCCGCGATCCATCGCTGCCCGTCGGACGGATCCCACTTCCGCGCCTTGACCTTTGTGCGGCGCGCAGGCTCCGAGCGAGGCGTTCGTTGCGATACCTCTTCCTCCCGACCCGATAGCGCGCCTGTCGCTTGGCCGCGGCCGGCGGCTGTGCTAACGGCCCGGCTCGCTTGGCATTCCTGCCCGGCGCCTTGCCCGGCCAACCGATCGGATGACCCTGATGTCGCCCACCGAACCCGCCCGCGGCGATTCCGCGCCCGGCTTTTTCGCGGCAACCCTCGACGAATCGGACGCGCAGGTCGCGGCGGCGATCGGCGCGGAGCTTGGGCGCCAGCAGCACGAGATCGAGCTGATCGCCTCGGAAAACATCGTCTCGCGCGCCGTGCTGGAGGCGCAGGGCTCGGTGCTGACCAACAAATACGCCGAAGGTTATCCCGGGCGGCGCTATTATGGCGGGTGCGAGCATGTCGACGTCGCTGAGACCCTCGCCATCGAGCGGGCGACGCGCCTCTTCCACTGCCGCTTCGCCAACGTCCAGCCGAGTTCCGGCAGCCAGGCCAACCAGGCCGTGTTTCTGGCGCTGCTCAAGCCCGGCGACACCATTCTCGGCATGAGCCTCGACGCCGGTGGTCATCTCACGCACGGCGCCGCCCCCAATCTCTCCGGAAAATGGTTCAAGGCGGTTCAATACGGCGTCCGCAAGCAGGACGGCCGGATTGACATTGACCAGGTGGCGGAGCTGGCGCGGGAGCATCGTCCGAAGCTCATCATCGCCGGCGGGTCGGCCTACAGCCGCTTCATCGAATTCGCGCGGTTTCGCGAGATTGCCGAGGAGGTCGGCGCTTTCCTCTTCGTCGATATGGCGCATTTTGCCGGGCTTGTCGCCGGTGGCCAGCACCCGAGCCCGTTCCCCCATGCGCATGTGGTCAGCTCGACCACGCACAAGACGCTTCGCGGCCCGCGCGGCGGCCTGATCCTGAGCGAGGACGAGGAGATCGCGAAGAAGATCAATTCCGCCGTGTTCCCCGGCCTGCAGGGAGGGCCTCTGATGCACGCGGTCGCCGCCAAGGCGGTCGCTTTCGGCGAGGCGTTGCGCCCCGACTTCAAGCTCTACGCCAAGAATGTGGCCGAGAACGCAAAAGCGCTTGCCGAGACGCTTGTCAGAGGTGGCTGCGAGATCGTTTCGGGCGGCACCGACAACCACCTGATGCTGGTCGATCTTCGGCCGAAGAAGCTCACCGGCAAAGCGGCGGAGGCGGCGCTCGGCCGTGCGTTCATAACCTGCAACAAGAACGGCGTGCCGTTCGACCCGGAGAAGCCCACGATCACGTCCGGCATCCGCCTCGGCACGCCGGCCGGCACGACCCGCGGGTTCGGCGTCGCCGAGTTCCAGGCGGTCGGAAGCCTGATCATCGAGGTGCTGGACGGGCTCCGGGAGAACGGCCCCGACGCCAACCAGGCGGTCGAAGCATCGGTCCGCAAGCGGGTGAGGGCGCTCACCGATCGCTTCCCGATCTACCAGGCCTGACGATGCGGTGTCCCTATTGCGGCGGCGACGACACGCAGGTGAAGGATTCCCGGCCGACCGAGGATTCTGGCGCGATCCGCCGCCGCCGCGTCTGCGTGGAGTGCGGCGGGCGCTTTACTACGTTCGAGCGGGTGCAACTTCGCGAGCTGACGGTGGTCAAGCGTTCGGGACGGCGGGTGCCGTTCGACCGTGACAAGCTCATGCGCTCGGTCCAGGTGGCGCTCCGCAAGCGGCCGGTCGACGAGGATCGGGTGGAACGAATGGTATCGGGGATCGTGCGACAGCTCGAGAGCCGCGGCGAGCCGGAGATTCCGTCCGAGGAAATCGGTCTTCTGGTCATGGACGGGCTCCGGCAGCTGGACGACGTCGCCTATGTGCGGTTCGCATCCGTCTACCGCGACTTCCGCGAGGCGAAGGATTTTGAGACCTTCATCGGCGAATTGTCCGGAGACGAGCCGGGCGCGCGCAGCGATGGATGAGACGGATCGGCGGTTCACCGCCGCCGCCATCCGGCTGGGCGCCAGCGCCCTCGGCATGACGTGGCCCAATCCCGCAGTCGGTGCGCTTGTCGTCAAATCAGGGAAGGTCCTCGGGCGCGGGCGGACGGGGGAGGGCGGCAGGCCGCATGGCGAAGCCGTCGCCCTCGCTATGGCGGGCGACGCGGCGCGCGGCGCGGACATGTTCGTTTCGCTCGAGCCCTGCTCGCATCACGGCCGCACCCCGCCATGCACCGACGCGATCGTTGCGGCCGGGATCGCGCGCATCGTGGCGACCGCAACCGATCCGGACCCGCGGGTGGCCGGGCGGGGTTTCGAGCGCCTGCGTTCTGCCGGAATCGAGGTGGTGACCGGTCTCCTCGCCGACGACGCTCGTCGCGTTCAGGCGGGGCACTTCACGCGGATCGAGCGGGAGCGGCCGCACGTGCTCCTCAAGCTTGCAGTGTCGGCGGACGACGCCGTGGGACGACGCGCCGAAGTGCAGGTCCCGGTGACCGGTGCGATTGCGCGTCGGCACGTTCAGGCGCTCCGTTCCCGCTCCGATGCGATTCTCGTCGGCCGGGGGACGGTGGAGGCGGACGATCCGCAGCTTACCTGCCGGCTGCCCGGGCTTGGCCATCGGTCGCCTGTCCGCGTGATCCTCGACAGCAATGGCCGTTTGGGGCTCGACCGGAAGGTCTTCGCGGGCACTATCCCGACCTGGATTTTCAGCGCTGAAGGGAGCGGGCTCCCCGCAGAGCTGCCGGCCGCCGGCGCCGGCGCCGCCGGCGAGGGCGAGCCGTCCGGGGATTCGCATCTGCGCCGCTTCACCATTCCCCGCGCTGACACGGGCGGTCTCGATCTGCGCGTCTGCCTGCAGCGCCTCGCGGGGGAGGGCATCACGCGCCTCCTTGTCGAAGGGGGCGCCCGCCTCGCCCGCAGCTTGCTTGAAGCGGACCTCGCCGATGAAGTCATGCTCTTCCGCAGCCCCGAGGCGCTCGGAGGCGATATCGTCCCCGCGCTCGCCGGTATGGATGTCGCGGAAATCGAGCGCTCGCCGCGCTTTCGCCGGGCGGGTCGGCGCGCGTTCGGCCCCGACGTCATGACCCGCTACGAGCGGCTGCGCTAAGATGTTCACCGGCATCGTAACAGCGGTGGGCGAGGTGATTGCCGCGACGCCGCGCGCCGCCGGCATGCGGTTCCGCATTGCGGCGGCCTACGATCCGACGACGGTCGCGGTCGGAGCGTCAATCGCCTGCGCCGGCCCATGCCTGACGGTTGTGGAGCGAGGAACCGAGAACGGCCGCCACTATTTTGATGTCGAAGCGTCGACCGAGACGCTGTCGCTCACGACGCTCGGCGATTGGGCCGCCGGAACGCGCGTCAACCTGGAGCGGCCGCTGAGGATAGGCGACGAGCTCGGCGGCCATCTCGTTTCCGGCCATGTCGACGGTGTCGCCCGGATCCTGGAGCGCGTCGACGAAGCGGACATGGCGCGCTTCGCGTTCGAAGCGCCGCAGCATCTTGCTCGCTACATCGCCGGCAAGGGGTCTGTTTGCCTTGACGGCACCTCGCTCACCGTCAACGCCGTCAGCGGCCGGCGCTTCGGCGTGATGATCGTCCCGCACACGCTTGCCGCAACCACCTGGAGCGAGCGCCGGGCAGGCGACAGAGTGAACCTCGAAGTGGACATGCTCGCCCGCTATCTGGAAAGGCTGCGCGGCGGTTGATCGGGCTGGACAGGAGCCTGCCGCGGGACCATGTTCCGCCCGCCCCGAGCCCGAGCCCGTCCGCATGCCACGGCATTTTCTCATCATTGAAGCGCGCTTCTATCCCGACATCTCCGACGAGCTGGCGAAGGGCGCCACCGCGGAGCTCGACCGCCGCGGCGCGACCTATGAGCGGATCGCCGTCCCCGGCGTGCTCGAAATCCCCGCGGCGCTCAGGATGGCGCTTGAGGCGCAGAAGAACGGCCGCCGCTATGACGGCTATGTGCTGCTCGGCTGCGTCATCCGCGGCGAGACCACCCACTTCGAAATCGTCGCCAAGGAATCGGCGCGGGCTGTGATGGAGCTTGCGACCGGGAACGCCCTGGCGCTCGGCAACGGCATCCTGACGGTGGAGAACGGCGCGCAGGCCTGGGTCCGGGCGCGGGTGGGCGAAAGAAACAAAGGCGCGGGCGCGGCCGGCGCGGCATTCGAGATGGCGGCGCTGCGCGAGAGTTTCGGGCTGTCCCATGGCTGAGCGTGTGCGTCCGGGCGGAGTTCGAACGGCCAATCAACGGGGCGCTGCGCGCCTCGCCGCTGTGCAGGCGCTCTACCAGATGGAGGTGGGCGGGACGACGTTGCCTGCCGTGCTGGCGGAGTTCGAGGCGCACCGGCTCGGCTGCGAGCTTGAGGGCGAACAGTTGAAGCCGGCCGACACGGCCTTCTTCCGGACGCTGGTCGGAGGCGTCGTGGCGCGCCAGCGGGAGATCGACCCGATCATCCACAAGGCGCTGCCGCCGACCTGGCCGCTCACCCGGATCGACCTCACGCTGCGGGCGATCCTGCGATCCGGGGTCTACGAGCTCGTGGAGCGTCGCGATGTGCCGGCGCGCGTCGTCATCGCCGAATACGTCGACGTGGCGAACGCCTTCTTCGAAGCCGATGAGCCGGGCCTGGTGAACGGCGTGCTCGACCGTATCGCGCGGGATACGCGGCCTGAGGAGTTTTCGCGCGCAGCGTCCGGCTGAGGATGCGGCGTGGCGCTTGACGAGCTGACTATCATCGACCGCTTCTTCCGCCCGCTCGCCGGCGAGGGCTCGTTCGGCCTTGTCGACGATGCGGCACGGCTTGCGGCTCCGCCGGATTGCGATCTTGTCGTCACCTCCGACATGATCGCCTGCGGTGTTCACTTCCTTCCCGGCGACCCCGCCGATCTTGTCGCCCGCAAGGCGCTGCGGGTGAACCTTTCGGATCTGGCGGCCAAGGGCGCCAAGCCGCTTGCCTAC